>JALYTQ010000146.1 GCA_030854195.1 Chloroflexota bacterium | reverse complement strand
GCAAAGACCTGGGCATCCGTCCCGAGAAGCTGCTGAACGAGATGGGCGAGGCGAAGTTCAATAGCGTACATCAGTGTCCCGTGCGCTCGCTGACCGCCTTTGAGCAGAGCACCTTCGCCGACGACTGGCGCGACCTGATGCGGCACTACCTGGTGCGGCGCACGCGTGGCTTCATCCAGGACAACTATGCCCGGACCGATGCAGAGACGCGGCGCAAATACCTGGAATTCAGCGATGGCACGCGCTCCTTCTTCCCCGTCCGCACGCCGCGCACCGTCAAGTTCAGCATAGACGACGAGGGCGATCCCTACAGCTTCCTCTACTCCGAACGCGTCGTCGAGACCATCAACGAATTGAACCTGCCGCGCTACGGACTGGGCAACTACATCGCCGCCTTGCCGCGCCAGAAGTCCGCACAGAACGCGGCGCTCAAGCCAACGAAGGAGGAGAGCGCGCAACTGGCGAGCCTCTCGCGGGCTGGCAAGCGACTCATGGGCTTCTGCCGCACCAATCTCTTCAAGCGCCTGGAGAGCGGCGGGCCAGCCTTTATCCAATCGCTTGAGCGGCACGTATTGCGCAACTACATCTTCCTGCACGCCATCGCGCACGATCTCCCCCTACCCATCGGGACGCAGGACGCCGAACTGCTCGACACGCGCTCAAACGACGAAGACGAGGAGGCCGTACTGGCGGACACAAGCGACGAGAACGACGCCAGCACCGACGGCCTGACGAGAATCGAGACCATACCGCTACGCAACGAACTGCGCATTGAGGCCGATTACCAGCACAAAGCGGCGGCGGTCTACGAGGAATACGCGACCCAATACAGCAAACGCTTCAAATGGCTGCGCCCCTCGCTCTTCAGCCCCCTGCTCACACAGGATCTGCTGGACGATGCGCGCAACCTGCTCTGGATCTTGCAGCAGTGCGGAGCCTGGGAAGCTAACGAGGATGCAAAACTGAACGCGCTCGTCGATCTTCTGAGCGTGCAGCATCCAGGCGAAAAGGTGCTCATCTTCACCCAGTTCGCCGATACCGTGCATTATCTCACCCAGCAGTTGAAAACGCGCGGCATCACGGCCCTGGCAGGCGTCACCGGAGACGCCGAAGATCCGACCGCGCTGGCCTGGCGCTTCAGTCCCATCAGCAACGGAAAGCAGATCAGCGCGGCAGACGAACTGCGCGTGCTGATAGCAACCGACGTGCTGAGCGAGGGCCAGAACCTGCAGGACGCGTCCATCGTCGTCAACTACGACCTGCCCTGGGCGATTATCCGCCTGATCCAGCGGGCCGGACGCGTGGATCGCATCGGGCAACAGGCCGATACCATCTACTGCTACTCGTTCCTGCCCGCCGAGGGCGTCGAGAAGCTGATTCGCCTGCGCGAGCGCGTGCGCCAACGTCTGCTAGAGAACGCCGAGGTCGTCGGGACTGACGAAGCGTTCTTCGAAGACGATCCTGACGCGCTTCCCTTTCTGGACCTGTACAACGAGAAAGCGGGCATCCTCGACGGCGAGGCGGATAGCGAGGTTGACCTGGCCTCGCAGGCGTATCAGATCTGGAAAAACGCCACCGACGCCGATCCCAAACTCAAAGGCATCATCGAGAAGCTGCCCAACGTCGCCTTCTCCACGCGGGCGCACCAGCCCTCGGCGCTGGCACCGGAGGGCGTCCTGGTCTACATGCGCACAGCGGAGGGCAACGACTCGCTCGCCTGGATGAATCGCAAGGGAGAGAGCGTCACCCAATCGCAACTGGCGATCCTGCGCGCCGCCGCCTGTGACGCGCTGACAAAGCCTATCCAGCGACCGGACGATCAGCACGAACTCGTCAGAAAAGGCGTCGAACATATCATCGCCGAGGAGACGCACGGCAGCGGCGGCCAACTGGGTAGCCCATCGGGTGCGCGCCTGCGCACATACATGCGGCTCAAACACTTTATCGAAGTTAGCCAGAAAACTCTCTTCCCGGCACCGCCCGAACTGCACAACGCGGTCAACGAGATCTACAACTATCCGCTACAGGAGGCGGCCAGGGATACCCTGAACCGCCAGATCAGGAGCGGCATCAGCGACTACGAGTTGGGCCAGCTCGTGGTCAGGCTGCGCGACGACAATCTGCTGTGCCATATCCACGAAGAGACGGAACCAGACGAGCCGCAGATCATCTGTTCCCTGGGACTCTTCGAGTCGGCGGGCGAGGTCTAGCCCATGTCCGATACTGCGCGACACAGCGCCCAGCAGATCGAGCGCGTCACCGCACAGTTCTACGCCCGCTTCAAGCAGCAGCGGGCGCAATTCGTGCAGGCTATTCAAGGCGTCGCGCTAGAAGCGGAGCGCGAACGCTATGCAACCCTGCTGCTCAACCGCCTGATGTTCGCGTACTTTCTACAGCACAAGGGCTTCCTGGCGGGCGATAGCGCTTACCTGCTGCATCAGTTGCAGAGGGTGCAGCGCGACGAGGGACGCAACAGGTTCTACCACCCCTTCCTGCTGGATCTGTTCCACGAAGGCTTCGCTACGCCTGCTCCCTCTCGCAACAGGCGCGCCGCATTCAGCAACATTCCCTATCTGGATGGCGGCCTGTTCGCTCCCTCGCCGTTGGAACGGAGTCCCGCGAGCATTTCCATAGACGATGCAGCCTTTGAACAGGTCTTTACGTTCTTCGACGCCTATTCCTGGCACCTCGACGAACTGCCGGGACGGCGCGATAACGAGATCAATCCGGCCATCCTGGGCTACATCTTCGAGAAATACATCAATCAGCAGCAGATGGGTGCCTACTATACGCGGGAGGACGTGACGGCGTATATCGCGAAGCAGTGCATTCTCCCCGCCCTTTTTGATAGGGTCGAGCAGCAGCGACCTGGGACGTTCAGCGAAAAGAGCGCGTGCTGGCAGCTCGTACGGCGCAACCCTGAGCGCTATATTCCGTCGGCGCTACGTCGTACGGAGTATCTTCCCGGCGAGACAAGAGACGAGTACCAGGCGCGACGCCAGTACTGCAAGCATCTGTACACGCTCATTCACGCGGGCGCTATCCATGCCATTGATGACTTTATCACCTACAACCTCGATATTGAACGCTTCGCGCAAGATGTAGCGCGCTATATTGGGGAAGCTGAAGATTTGTATGTATTTTATGGGCAGCTGCGCCAGTTGAAAGTCCTCGATCCCACCTGTGGCTCGGGCGCGTTTCTCTTCGCGGCGCTGCGCGTGCTGGTCCCGCTGTACGAGGCATGCCTGGAACGTGGCGTTTCCCCCGTGAGGCGTTATTTCATCGTGAAGTCCATCATTAGCGATACGCTCTACGGCGTCGATATCATGGAGGAGGCGGTCGCGATCTGCAAGCTGCGCCTCTTTCTTACGCTGTTGGCAACCGTTGAGCGCGTCGAAGATCTGGAGCCACTACCGGAGATCGATGCCCATATTCGCACAGGCAACGCGCTGGTTGGCTTTACGAGCGCGCCCCAGCCTGGGATGTTGCAGGACGACGCTGCAGGCGACGAGACGCTGGCCCTCGATCGACGCCTGGCGCAAGAGTACGGCGTTGATAGCGAGGATACAGCAGCGTTTGCGCGCTGGCGGAGTAGCCATCAACCGTTCCACTGGCACCGCGAGTTCGCGGACGTGACGGGCGGCTTCGACTGCATTATCGGCAATCCGCCTTATGTCGAATATGGCGATAGAAACTTTCCCTATACCCTGCGGGGTTATCGCACGCTCTCCTGCGCCAACCTCTATCCCTGTGTGGTCGAGCGCAGCCGCGAACTGCTGTCACCGCGTGGACGGCAGGGGATGATTCTGCCGCTGGCAGCCTTTGCGACGCGCAATATGGCCCCTTTGCTGCAAGGCTTCAAAGAGTGGTTTCCGGGGAGCTGGCTCTCGTTCTATCATTTTCGCCCCTCGATGCTCTTCTCAGGCGGCAAGGTCGCCAGCATTCCCACGACTATCTACCTTGCCAGGGCCGCTGGCGAGGAACGGCGCTTCAGTACGCACGTCATCAAGTGGAACGCCGAGCAGCGCGCATCACTCTTCTCCCTCCTGACCTATTGCGAGGTCAGCGTCAGCGCGGATGCCGCCAATCGCTACTACTATCCCAAGTTCGGCCACAGCTGCGAAAACGCGATTATGGAGAAGGTGTTGCAGCACACTATCGTAGCCGAGTACCTGGAGCGGACGCCCAATGGCAACAGCATGTCTTATCGCTCGGCAGGCGGCCTCTACTGGAAGATCTTCGTTAACTTCCCCTGGCCCTATCGCACCACATCCAATAAGCAATGCTCCTTCGCCGCGCCATACGACCGCGATGTCTTCGTAGCCCTTTTTAATAGCTCGCTCTTCTGGTGGTATTATACCGTTACCTTCGATACATTTAATTTGAAAAATTACATGCTCTTCGGCTTTCGCTTCACCTATCCAGAGAATACAGCTATTACAGGCGCATTGAAAGAGCAATGCCAACGCCTGATGCAGGATTTTCATAGCCACGCCCGGCACCTCAAGCGCGGCGAGACGGGGAGCTTCACCATCTACGGCAGGAAATCCAGGGTGATTATCGACGAGATCGACCGCATACTCGCCGTCCACTACGGGCTGAGCGCCGAGGAACTCGCCTTTATTCTGCGCTATGACATCAAGTATCGTATGGGCATCGATCTGGATAGCTATTCTAACACAGATGTATTACAATACAGTGAGTTCAGCGCGTGGTAAAACGTAGTATTCCTGACGGTGAAAGCGATTCTCTTGAAGACCTGGGAAGGCGCGGACATGCTCACCCATACTCAAAAATGGCGACGATTTCTCAAAATTGCGGTACAGTGTGGCCTCGCCCTGACGGTCTTATTGCTATTTTCCGCGCTCTTGCCTTCTGCCTCGTCTGCTGTACAGTCCAAAACAGGCTACAGCAACAGCAATCAGGGTATAACGGTCCACGCGCCTTTACACAACGTTAGCTATGGTGGAGATCGGGCCTTTACCTATGACGGTTTCATTCCAACGCACCTGACCCAGAATACGCCATTAGGGCCGATCCAGGAGATAAAAGTACCGGCGAACGGTCCTACGCTGACTATCACTATGGGCTACTACCAGTCGTTCTTCAGAATGAATTACTGGACGCCGGTGCATGTGAGCATGGAAAATAGCGGACCCGCTTTCAAAGGCGAGCTGGCGGTCAGCGTTTTTACGGGTCCGCCAAACGCCGATATTATCAGCGTCACCTCGCCGTGGAGCTTTGAGCAGGCGGTAACGCTGCGCCACGGAGCCAGGCAACAGCTCACGGTCTATGCGCCGTTCCTGCTCACTGACCTCATTCCCCTCGGTTTTGTCGCAACGTTGCGCGACGGACATGATAAAGTCACCGCCATTCAGACGGTGATGCGTGGCTATAGCGTGCGCACCGGCGACCTCTTTATCGGCATGCTCTCCGATCACGGCATCGCTAGCTTCAACGCGCTCTCCAACGTGGTCATTCCGCATCAGTCCGATTCGCTCACTCTTTCACCGCTGGACGCCAGCACGATGCCCGCGAACGTCGCCGCTTTGAAGGCGTTCGATATTCTCATTCTTGACGATTTCGATCTCAGCACATTGAGCAGCGACCAGTTGACGGCCCTACAGACATGGGTCGGGCAGGGCGGCGTGCTGATCGAGATGGGCGGTCCGCACTGGCAACGCACGCTGGGCAAGCTCCCGCCTGATCTGCTGCCCGTCCGGGTGGATGGCACGCGCACGCTGCACGCCAACACACAGCTCCTGCCCGCCGATAGCAAGCTCATCGCCGCTGCGGCTGGCGACCCGCCCGTCAGCAGCAAGCTCGCGACGCCCATTGCGGCCAGCACCGCGACGCTGCGCACGCAGGATACGTTCTACGATAGCACAACGCTGCTATCGAGCGGTGGCACGCCTCTGCTGGTTCAGGCGCGCCAGGGGCAGGGGGCAATCTGCTACCTCGCGTTCGATCTGACTGCCGATCCGCTTGTTTCCTGGGATGGGGCCGGTCTGCTCTGGAAAACGATGCTCCTCAACGCGCTGGGTGATAAGGTGCTGGTCTCCGCCGATACATCGATCAGCTACGACAATGGTCCCGGTCAGTTGCTCACTCAGGGTGGAATTGTGGATATGATCGCGCCGGGACGCCTGCTGCAGCCGGGCATCGTGTTCTTGCTTCTGCTCGGCTACGTCCTGATGCTCGGCCCGTTGCGCCTCCTAATCGTGCGAGGCTTGAAGCTGCCCAGAATATGGACGTGGCGCATCCTCGCCCTGTCGCTGCTGGTCTTCTCGCTACTCACCTATAGCGCCGCCGCTTTTCAGAAAAGCGTGCAGCTTGTGGACAATACACTCTCGCTCGTCCAACTCACACAAAACGGCTCGGCGGCACATGTGACGACCTATCACGGCGTGCTCTTGCCCTTACCGGGTTCGATCGCGCTGCATGTTCCGGCGCAAAGCATAGTCTTACCGCTCTCATCTCCCCCGCTAGCCAGGACTCCGCTGCCGGGACCACAGAATGATGAGCCCGCCAGCATTACGATGGACGCGCATGGCAGCACGGTGACCATGGTTGAGAGCAAACGTTGGACCTTCCATCCCATGCTCTCCGAAGAGGATACGCAGCTCCCTGGCGCGCTAACCGCCCATCTCACGCTGCGTAATAATCGGCTGGTGGGAACTCTCAGGAACACGTTCCATACTGACCTGAACGATATCTACGTCCTGCTGCCCCACAGCTTTGTAGCGATCGGGCATCTAGGCGCTGGCGAGACGCAGCAGGTCGATCTCCCTCTACATAATGTGCAGATCTCCAACGGCCACAACCTCGCCGACGCCATGGCACAGGAAGACAACCTGCCAGCGTCCTACTTTCCCTATACAAACAATCAGCAGCCACAGAGCGACTTCCAGCGCCACATGGCCCTGCTTTCAGCGCTGAATGGGGCGGGCCTCTCCGTTCTTCCATGCAGCGGACCCTGCAACCGCAATGCGCTGACCATTCAGAATAGCATTGTGCTGCCGGGTGTGCCCACCACCAGCGCTAATCTGACCCAGAGCTACGATCCGCTCTTGGTCTCAGGTGCGCCCGCGACCCTCATCGGCTGGACCGATCAGCAGCTTGGCAACGATGGCATGACGATCAATGGTCAGCAACCGGGTGGACAGCACGAAAGCTTTGTGCGCATGCCACTGAATATCACACTAGACAGTGCTAGCAACATACCCCCGGACTTTATCGAGGGCACGCCGATCGAGGCTGAAAACTCCAGCGCCCAGTTGATTCAGCCCGACGTTTATAGCATGACAGGAGCCAGCCTGCTCTTCGCCTTCACCCTACCCGGCACAGCACAAGCGCGCGGCATTACAATTCAAATGCCGACCCTGCCTGGGACGACGAGCGGCACTGGCGATAACGTGACCATGCAAATGGGCCTCTATAATTGGCAAACGAACAGGTGGGACCTTTTCACTCCGATCCAGAACGCCTTCACCGTCGCCGCTACGACCCCCTATATCGGCAGTGACGGTCGCCTCTTGCTGCAAGTCACCAATCCGGGCAACGCGCCCGCAGCCCTCGTTTTTGGTAAGCCCTCTTTACTCTTTGCGTGATAAACGGCGCAAATAGTTCTGAAGGTACCATCTCTACACCACTCGCGATAAAGTCATCTACTTCATACGTCTATAGATATAGATAAATATTATATGGGAGGGCGATGATATGCGTACATGCCAGTTTTGCGCGGCGGAAATTCCCAATAACGCCGAGTTCTGCGGCTCATGCGGGCAATTGGCCCAGAGTGCCGCCGGGATGACGCATGTGCCCCGACCCATGCACCGCGTAGTACTGGCCGGTGAACAGACACCTCAAAGCGATACTTCCACGGCACTGACGCAGCAGTCGGAGCAGAGGGAAGCGTTCATCAATGCCCGTACCGGTCCCATAGAATATGAAGAGGATGAGGAGGAAAAGCGTCGCCGCCTCGCGCTGGTGAACTTCAGCTTACCCTTATTGGCAGATGCCGGGCAGGATTTGCCCACGGCGAACCTGCCAACGGCACAGGGAACGCCACAGGCTACGGGCGCTCCGACGGCGGCTGGGACACCGCCTGTCATTGTGAATAATCCTCCTCCTATGGCTCCGCCTACGACGCCGCTCGTTCTGCCTCCGCCACAGATACCCGTTCGCCCTCCCGGCGGCATCTACGGAACGCGTCTGCCACACAGACCGGGACCCACGCTGTCTGGCAAGCCACAACCACAACCAGCGCCTGGCTGCGTGGCATGGCTGATCACCTTGCTCGTTGTGATGCTTGTGATCCTCGCCAGCATAATAGGCGCGGGCCTGACAATCCTGACACCATCCCTCTCTATGCAGGGAAGCGCCGACGTGACGCCAGGTGGCACGCTCCATCTGCACGGTAGCCACTTTATCCCCGGCAACGCCGTCACATGTACGCTCGACGGCAGCACGGTCCTCCCCTTCGCAACCACGGCCTATCCCACGACCGATGCTGCGACCAGCGCGGCATCCTGGGCGCTTGCCATCCAGAACGATCAGACCTTACAGGCGACCAGCCAGGCAACGAGCACTACCACCATCAGCGTCAATGGCGATGGCACATTCAACGCGTCCTTTACAGTTGAGCAGAGCTGGGGCACGGGACAACACACAATCCAGGCGACCGAGGCGCTCAGTCCGCGCAGCGCCTCAGTTACATTTACCGTTTCCGGCGCGGGGCAACAGACCGCGACGCCGGGCGCGACAGTTACTGCTACGGCCAGCGCGACTACGACACCCTCGAAGACGCCAACGACGACACCGACCACTACGGGCCTGAGCGCCATCAGTCCGCAAACCGTCACGCTCGGCCCTATCGGCGAGGGGAACAATCAGGCAGTCACGTCTCAGGCAACGCTCAGCGCGGGCGGAAGCGATCCTATCAATTGGACGGCGACCTGGGATAAAACGCAGGCACCCTGGCTGCAACTGAATCCGCAGTCGGGCCAGATACAGGCACCCGGCACCCAGAATATCACGGTCGGCGCGCTCGCCGGTACCCTTCAGGCAGGCACGTATAACGCGGCCATTACATTCAGCAACAACGCGCAAAGCGGGCAGAGCGTGACCCTGAATGTGGCGCTAACGGTGCAGGCTGGCTGCCTCACCGCGACGCCCACCACCCTGAACTTCGCGGGCACGGTGAACGCCAACGATCCTCCCAGACAGAGCATCGCGCTGAACAACTGCGGCGCACGGGGCAACTGGTCCGCGACGAGCAGCGGCGCGCCCTGGCTGAACGTGACGCCGACAAATGGCACCCTTAATGCAGGCGCGACCCAGAGTGTGGTAGTCTCAACATCAATCGCGGGTGCCGGATCAAAAGCCGGTACCTACCAGAGCCAGATTCAGTTTACAAACGGGACCGCTTCTTCCCACGCCACCGTCGCGGTGACGTTCGTGGTGAAGGCCGCGCCAGTGCCCGCAATACTGAGCGTTAACGCGACCACGCTCACGACGCGGCTGAACTGCAAGCTCCTGCAGAGCACGAAGGGCGTGACCTGGCACTGTCCCATCACGCTCAGCAGCTCGGCAAACGCGACAAATAATCTCAACTGGACATCTATAAGCAGTGGTATCACCGGTACCTCTACCCAACCCGCCAGCGGAACGCTGACGCCAGGCCAATCGGCAACGGTCGAGATAGATATTCCACGCTTCCCCTGCGACGAAACGGGAAGCACAACGTTCTTTGGACCAGCCAATAATGTCACCGTGACCGTCGGCTGTTAGTAGGGAGCATATAATGGTAGAGCATGATCCGCTGATAGGGCGGCAACTGGGGGCCTACCTGGTTCAGCACAAGCTGGGCGAAGGCGGGATGGCACGCGTCTACAAGGCGTACCACGCGCGCCTGCGCCGCGACGTGGCGATCAAGGTCATTCTCGCTCCCAGCGCGGGCGATGGCGACTTCCGGGCACGCTTCGAGCGCGAAGCGCAACTGATCGCCAGCCTGGAGCATCCCAATATTGTGGCGGTCTACGATTTCAGCGATGAGGGCCAACTCGCTTACCTGGTGATGCAGTATGTCGGCGGCGGCACGTTGCGGGACCAGCTACGCGGAGGGTATCCGCTCGCGCCTGACCGCGCCGCGCACTACGCCCTGCTGATGGCACGAGCGCTGCACCACGCCCATCAGCGCGGCATCGTTCACCGCGATGTCAAGCCACAGAATATGCTCGTCTCCGCGCAGGATCGCAGCCAGCTCCTGCTCTCCGACTTCGGTATCGCCAGGCTCTTCGATAACAGTCAGGAGATTACCTGGGCAAGCGGCAGCAACTCAGGGAGCGTTGGCAATGGACTCACCCAGGCCGATCAGATCATAGGCACGCTGGAGTACATGGCCCCCGAACAGATCAGGCGGCAGGCCATCGATGCGCGCACCGATGTCTACGCGCTTGGCGTGGTGCTCTTCCAGCTTTTGACCGGGCGCGTCCCCTTCCTCTCGTCGACGACGATGGGCCTGATGTATCAGCATGTTCACACGCCCGCGCCGTCCATACACGAGCTCAATCCCAACGTTCCACAGCCCCTCGCGCTGATTACCGCCCGCGCATTGCAGAAGGCTCCCGCTGACCGCTTCCAGTCGGCTGAGGCGATGGCCCAGGCACTGGAGAGCGTGCTCAGTACTACGAACAACCTTACTATAGCGCCCGCTACCTACACGACAGTACGCCGCGATGCAACGCTCCCTACATACAACCAGGTGCCAACACTCCCCTCGGCACCTGTCTACGAGCCTACGTATCCTACTGACAGGACGCGCCCACATACAGATCCTGCAATAGGCTATCCTGCATATCCCGCTACGGGCACGCACGGCGCGTATCCTCTGCAATCAGCAGCCAAAAGACCCATCTCGGCGCAGGTGATCGCGGGTATAGCTATTCTGGTCATCGTGCTGGCAGTTATCGTGATGCGCTTCCAGGCGTCTCCAGGCGGCACGCGATCCATCACGAACACAGTGCGTACATCTACCGTCGCCGCGCCCTTCGTTGACACCTTCGCCACCAACTCTCAGGACTGGGTCGAGGGCAGTATTGGCGGCCTGACCGCCAGCGTCAACGGGCAATATACCCTCGCGACCAACGCGCAGAATGATACCTATTTCCCTTATCCCGCCAGAAGTGGTACACTGCCGAAAAACTTCACGCTCTCGACGCGCATCAAACAGGACACGGGCACTCCTGATCGCTACTACGGACTCGCCTTGAACCTGCGCTACCAGCAGAACGCGGCCAGATCGTGCTACGCGTTCGTCGTCGCCGACAACGGCACCTACATGGTGCTGCGCTACGATAGCGCGAATACGGGAGCTATCTCCCCCACCGTCTTGTGGCAGGGCAGCTCGTCCGCTATCCACGGTCTGCACCAGAGCAACGAACTGCAGGTTACAGACCAGCATGGCACATTCACCTTCAAGATTAACGGCCAGCAGGTGCCGCTCAAAAAAGGCCATACCCTTACCGACACGACCTACACAGGCGGCCAGCCCGGCCTGATGGTGACGGGACCCGGCGCGGGCTATAGCGTTGCGCGGGTGCAGCTCGCTATTCCATGAAGATCAAAAAAGTACGGCTTGAGGATACTGAAACTAGGGATAGAGCTTTTCTCCTTTTGCCAGCATTTCCACAAACTTTTGGATACGGGCCGCGCGCGTCTCGGCTTTCCTGGCGGTTTGGACTCTGAAGAGAATAGCGTATCGGTTCACGCTGTTGAGTGTGAGAAAGAAGTTGTACGCCTGGGGATTTTTGTCCAGTGCTTCCTGCAAGTCGTCTGGCACGCTCGCCTTGCTCTGACCAGCGTAAGCGGCCTCCCAACGACCATCTGCCTTCGCCTGCTCGACCTGGCGCAGGCCAGCTTGCTGCATCCTTCCAGCCTCGATCAGCGTCATGGCTTTATTGCAGTTAATCTGTGACCAGATGCTCTTCGGGCGGCGTGGGGTGAACTTCTGGAGCCAGTGGTGCTCGTCAAATGCAGCCTTTTGACCATCGATCCAGCCATAACAGAGTGCTCCCTCTAGTGCTTCTGAGTACGAGATCGAGAGAACTCCAGCGGACTTTTTGGCGATTTTAAGCCAGATGCCCGTTGGATCGGCGTAATGCTCCGCAAGCCACGCTTCCCAGTCTTGTTGAGTAGCAAACTCCAGGATTAGCAATTCCTCTGAACTTTTCATGCCTCAATTATACGATAGAAGCGGGGAGAACAAAAGACCTATGATCCCCAATTCAACTTTAGGAAACTTCCCTCCCTACTATAGCCTGTGAACCCCTGAA
>JALYTQ010000145.1 GCA_030854195.1 Chloroflexota bacterium | reverse complement strand
CCTCAATCGGGGTTCAGCATCACCCATGACAACCGGATGGTTCACAACCATTGTTTGGCCAAAAGCATCAGTGATGCGGCGTGGTCGCAGTTCTTTGACCAACTCTCCTGCAAAGCGGAAGAAGCTGGCAGAACGTTCGTCAAAGTCAACCCGGCCTACACCACCCAGGATTGTAGCAGGTGTCACCATCGGCAACCCATGCCGTTGGGAGAGCGGACCTACCGCTGTCCTTGCTGCCATCTGGTCATCGACCGCGATCATAATGCCTCCTTAAACATTCATGCTCTGGGACTACAGAGCATGGGACTCGTCCCTAGAAGCCCCTGTTTTCAAATAGGGGAGTAGTCACATAACCATCATAGAGTATGCCTGATCGTATGTCAAAGACAGATTTCTCTCACTGACATATTTTTCAGCATGTTTTTCAAAGGAAGCGTAAAGCACTAGTATGAGTACACAACCGGAAACGGGATATAGTAAAGCCGATATCCATATGCATACCAACCTGGGCGATGGCTGGGCCAGTCCCGCGCAGATCGTACAACAGGCGACCAGGCACGGTCTGCAGGTGATCGCGATTACGGACCACGATCACGTCGAAGGGGCGAAACGGGTGGCCGATCTGCTCGCCCAACAGGAAAAGCCTCCATTTGAGATGATTACCGGCGTCGAGGTCAGCACGCGCCAGGGACATCTGCTGGGACTCTTTGTGCAGCGCGCCCCCAAGGCTCTGCGCTCCGTTGAAGAGAGCATTGAGGCAATCAAGGAGCAGGGCGGGCTGGTGGTTATTCCCCATCCTCTGGGACGCCTGGTCCCCAGCCTGAGCCGCGCCAAGATCGACGAGCTATTGAACAAAGGGTTCTCTATCGACGGCATCGAGATCTACAATCCCTCACCGGCCAATGCTTCGATGCGCGAGACGGTGCGCTCCGCCAATCGGCAGTGGCATTTCGCCGAGACGGGCGGTAGCGACGCGCACTTCTGGCAGCATATCGGCGCAGCCTACACGCTCTTTCCCGGCAGCAGCAGCGAGGATCTGCGCCAGGGCATCCTCGCGCGTACCATACGAGCGGGCGGGCAGGAGACGCCGCCAGCGCATCTTCCCGCCGCCGCGTACGTCGCCCAATGCGCCTGGAGCTGGTTCGTTGATCCGCCACGCCGCGTGATGCGCGCACTCAAGAATCCGTCATAACCTGTGGCTTATGTATCGCGGGCAGTCGCTCGGTCCATATCTGACCAAAGGCCATCCACTGCTCCGCGTGCTTGCTTATCTCCTGCTCTAACAGGGCGAGAATGGCGCGCTGCAGGTCGTCCTCTTGCTCGTACTGCTCCTGCGCCAACGGTAGAAAATGGCCGTGAATCGTACCATCGGGCGCGTACCAGCTAAAGGCTGCCAGCGGTGTCGCGCCCGTGCGCTGAACCAGTTGCGCCACGCCAACAGGCATACGGGCCAGCGCGCCGAAGAAGGATAGCTCCCTGCTCTTGCCTTCGATGGCGCGATCGGCGGTCAGCAGGACAATCTTATTGGCGCGCAATCGCTGCAACAGTGTACGCATCGGCGCGCTCCCTCCCAGGGGTAGGATATGCAAGCCATTTTTGCCCCGCAGCTGCGTTATCAGGTCCAGCACGCGCTGATCTTTCAGATGCTCCACCGGAACAGTGGTATCGTAGCCCTTGATCGCCATCCATTGCATAATATAATCGAATGGCCCCATATGGGCTGAGAAGAGCACCACGCCTTTCCCGCGCGCCAGAGCCGCCTCAAGATGCTCCCCTCCATCGACGGTTATGTCGCTGAGAAGCTGTTCCGGCCTGCGCGCTGCCACCGAGAATAGCGCCAGGTAGTTCATGACGTTGTAGCGGAACTTCGCCTGCACGCTGCGTCGCAACCTCCTGCGTTCCGCACCGCTATTCAGCATTTGAGGACCACGCACGTAGAGCATGTTCTGTCGCGCCTGCTGCCTGGCCTTCGTGGCCACGAGCCAGGCAATCCATCCGACAACGTACGCGATCAGCCAGGTGAGCCACCTGGGAAGCCGGGGCGCAACGATAACAGCGATGCGAAACAGATAATACATGATCCTCGTTCCTGCTAGCCTTGTCCTTATGTGGCGGGCCAGAACGGTCGAAACATATACCACTGGCTCGGCCACGCGCGCACTATCTCTTCTAGAGCATTATACATGCACTGCGTCAGGCGCTGCATCTCCGCGTCGCGCTCCTCAGCCCCTTTGCACTGACGCGGAAAAATCGGCTCGAAGGCGCGCAAATAAAATTCATGGTGATGCCCGTACCAGACATAGCCAGGCAGGATCGCGGCCCCGCTCTTGATCGCCAGCGCCGCCGGGCCGCTGGGTACATATGTGGTGCGCCCAAAGAACGTGACGGGCGTCCCCTCGCCCACTGGCAGCGGTCGATCGACCACCAGCGCGACGGGACGATTTTCCTGCAAAGCGCGCAGGATACGGCGCGCCGAGCTCTCCATGGGGATAATCGCCATGCCTTTCTCCTGGCGCTGGCTCTGTAGCAAAGCGTTGAGGCGCGGATCGCTAAAGGTCTCGGTGACTATCGCGAGGGAATAACGACGGCCAACCAGTGCTCCGGCGATGTCCCAGCTGCCGAAGTGGGCCGTCGAGAAGATCAGGCCCTTCCCAGGCTGCAAACACTGCTCCACGTACTGCAACCACGTCGCGCCCTCGCTCAGATCGCGTATGTTCGCGTCGATGCTGCCGATATCCATATAGGGGAAATACATGAAATCCGCCGCGTAGCGCCCATAGTTTTTCCACGAGGCAAACGCCAGTCTCTGTACATAAGGATCATGCGGCGAGCGCCCCGTGACCTGCGCCATGTTCTGTATCGTTACCAGGCGTTTCGCTCGCCAACCAATATAACTTCCGGCACTGACCACGGACCCCAGCGTGTGCCGGACCGCACGCGGTGTCCACTTCGCGAGCGAGCTGACCCCTCGCGCAAACCAATAAACTGCTGACACAAAGCCTCCCAGCCGCTCTCCCCTGGCACATTCACCAATGAGAGAACGCACTCTCTTTGCACGCCGTATTCCTACAACGGCGCTCGCTTATACAGTATGTTTTCCCTTGCTACGATGTCAAGGGCATCCGGGAGAGAACCGAGCACCTACTCAGGCGATGCATTGCCCACGAGTATAATGATTTTAAAGGGGCTTTTTTCTCTCTGAATCGTATTTCAGATTCATTTCAACAAAACACTTTATAGTGATGTTATTACGGTAAAGAAGGTGCTAGCAATACTGTGCATACCTTCTACAATAGACAAGGAACTTTACCATGCAAAAGACTCCATATAGAAGTCGTCGCGAGGTGCTGGCGACGGGCCTGAAGATCGCGGCAACTACGACAATGGCGAGCACGCTACTAGATGCCTGCACAGATATAACGACGATGGGACATGCTGCTGCGTATACGACCATTGCACCCGATACGTTAATAATTCAATGGAACAACGCGGTGTTGCAGATGATTCGCGAGACGAAACCGGGTCCGCCTATCGCCGCGCGCGCCCTGGCGATCGTCCACACCTGTATCTACGACGCCTGGGCCGCGTACGATGCGCTCGCGGTCGGTACGCAGCTGGGCGCGGCCTTGCGCCGACCCATTGTCGAACATACGCTTGCGAATAAGCACAAGGCCGTCAGCTACGCAGCGTATCGCGCCCTGGTCGATCTGTATCCACACGCCGTTTCGCGCTTCGACGCCATCATGCACAAACTGAACTATGCTCCCGCCGATACGTCGATCGATATTAGCACGCCTGCTGGCATCGGGAATGTTGCGGCGCAGGCAGTGCTGGCATTTCGCCATCAAGATGGTGCGAACCAGCTCGGCGACCTGCATCCCGGTCCCTACTCGGACTACTCAGTCTATGTGCCGGTCAACACGCCCGACAAAATCAACAATCCCAATCTATGGCAGCCGTTGCGCGTTCCCAATGGACACAAGGGGTACGTTATCCAGAAATATGGAACGGCTTGCTGTGGTCTGATTACACCTTTCGGCATGACCTCTTGCGCGCAGTTTCGTCCAGCGCTGCCACCGGCAAGGTATCCCTCCGCCCATTATGTAGAGCAGGCGCAACAGATGCTCAACTACAGCGCCAATCTGACCGACGAGCAGAAGGCAATCGCGGAGTACTGGGCCGATAGCCCATCGACGGTGCTCCCTCCCGGCCACTGGAACCTGTTCGCGCAGTTCGTGGCGCAGCGCGATGGCTACAATCTGGACCAGAACGTCAAGCTCTTCTTTATCCTGACCAACGCGATCTTCGATGCAGGTATCGCCTGTTGGGACTGCAAGCGCTACTACAATTCCGTGCGCCCAGTTACCGCCATCCACTTTCTCTTCGCCGGTAAACGCGTCAGAGCCTGGGCCGGACCTTATAAGGGCACGCGCACTATCGATGGCAAGGATTGGCAGCCGTACCAACAGGCGACGATTGTCACTCCAGCCTTCCCTGAGTACGTCTCCGGTCACAGCAGCTTCAGTGCCAGCGCGGCGGAGGTCTTCAAACGCTTCACGCAAAGCGATAAGTTCGGTCTGAGCTACACGCTCAAAGCGAAGCAGTCAACCTTCGAGCCAGGCCACGTTCCCGCCAGAGATGTCAGGCTCTCATACCCAACCTTCAGCTCAGCAGCGGACGAGGCGGGCATCTCCCGTCGCTACGGCGGCATTCACTTCGAACAGGGCGATCTCATGGGCAGAACGCTCGGTCGCCAGGTGGGACAACAGGTATGGGGAGTGGCAGTAGCGCATATCAATGGCCTGGCCGGTACAAGAATACGGATCTTTCCCTAAATATGCTCAGCCATTCCGTCTTCAAACGCTTCTCGATCGCCATCGCGCAATCCGTACAGGGCTTGTTGAAGAGCATACGTGCTTTTATAAAATTGCACGCGTTCGTGCATAGCTTCTATCTTTAGGATAGGTCGTGCTGATCCTTTGCAGGAAGGCATCTCCGAGAGTTGAGATGGCGGCGGCATCAAGCGCGGGATCACCCATAGTGGCAAAACTAAAGTCGATCACGCCGCTTATCTGTTGCATCTCCGCGTCGTAGAGGATGTTGCTACCACCGAAGTCGCCATGACGCAGAACAGGCGTATAAGCAAAGTTACGCGGCTCCGCGAGGAATGCCGACATACTCCCTCTTCTACAAGAATCAGCAGCGCCACGGAGCGGAGACATTAGCCGTGTTACCGGTAAAGACAAAATTTCCGCTGAAGGCACAGTCGTTGGGCACGTAGATAATAACCTGGTTGGTCTGTCCCGGTGGAATTGTGCCATTGAAGGGGCTGAACTTCGCACCGACCCCCGTGCTCGATGCATTCCAGGTAAAGCTACTCTGGGAGAGCGTACTCAGTACTAACGTGGCCGTACAGCGGTAATTGCTGTTATCGACGACGCAGTTTGCGCGATTGAACTGTGGTGGTTCGACGGTCAGCAGGCCAGGCGCACCCGCTGGTGCCTGCACAGGCGGTTCAGTCGTTACGACGTTTGGCGGGACCTGGGTGGGCGCAGCTTTTGTCGCTTCGACTGTTTTCTTCTCTGTTGCGTGTATTTGGCCGCCTGAGTGTTGGGAAGCAGCGAACAGCGGGAAGATGCCGCTAGCGAGCAGCACGACGAGGCAGGCAAGAACAAGCCAGCGCGCTGCATTCTGGCGACCTCTGAACATCCCTGCTAGCGAGTGAGTAAGAAGTGGCACTGCCTGTTCGGTGGGAGCAGAAGGAGCAGGTTTCGTCGGTACATTATGCTGTGGTAGCATGGGCGGTGCTTCCAGATCCCCTACAGATAGCAGCACGGCATCTATATTTGATGAAGTGGACGAGGGTAGAGCGCCTTCTTTCCAGCGATTATCAGGAAGTTCGTCTGGCGGCGATGCAGAAGATACAAGCATCTCTTCCTTTGACGCAGCGGATACAGGCGCAGCAGCCTCCTCCAGCGCCCTGGCGAACTCTTTGACGCTGGCGAAGCGCTGCTGCGGGTCCTTCGCTAGCACCCTCAGCACCACCTGCTCGATCTCTGGTGCGAGGGTGGGAACGTGCTCGCGCAGAGCTGGCGGCTCATCCTGAATATGTTGCCGGACAATTTCTACGTCGGACCCTCTGAAGGGTGGGACGCCGCACAGCCATTCGTAGACGACGACGCCCAGGGCATACTGATCGCTCTCCACGCATGGCCTGCCATCGAACTGCTCGGGTGCCATATAGGTAGCAGTGCCTGCGGTCCCTCTGGCCGGTGACGAGCGCTGTATGGCGGCAGCGGGAATATTCTGCGCCACGATCGCCAGGCCAAAATCGCTGAGCATAACGTTTCCCTTGCGTCCGACCAGAATGTTTTCTGGCTTCACGTCGCGGTGAATAATCCGGCGATTGTGGGCGTACTGCAGCGCGTCAGTGATTGCCCGCACGTAGGAGACGATCGTGGTAAGGGGCACGATGCTGCCGAAAGGGTGGCGCTGGCGCAACGTACCGTGCGAGGCATAATTCATCACCAGGAATGGCGTCATCTGCTCAATACCGAAGTCTAAGACCCGCACGATATGCGGATGATCCAGGCGCGCGATCATCCGTGCCTCCGTCAAAAACTTCCTGAGCGACTCTTCGGCCAACTGCACCTGCAATACTTTGATGGCCGCGTGCGTCTTGAGATAGACATGCTCTCCCAGGTAAACGCAGGCAAAACCGCCCCATCCCACCAGACGCGTGAGCTGGTAGTTCCCCAATCTCCGCCCTATATAATCAAGCATACAGGCTCCAACTTCCTTCTTTCAGGCCATTGAGTGAGTAGGAAGGAGATGCTTCCTTCTATATAATACGATCTTCGCTATCAACAATTAACAAAGCAGGAGCATTTCCGTATTGAGAAAGCATATATCTCTATTGGACTCAGCAGACTGCATATATTATACTGCCTAAATGATATTTAACAGAATGTCAGGTTCCTATGACCTTAGATAGAACATTACTGCTCGCCGACGTTCTCATAACGATACATATTTAATTGACGAAAGGGCATCAAACAATGACAGATTTTAAGTCACAGATTCTAAAAAATGCGCGCTCCACCGAATCATACGCCAGCTTCTATAGCATCCGCAGCTTTCTGAGCATCCTGAGCCTGCTTAGCGCGGGCAGCCTTTTCAGTATCGGCAGCGTTGGTAGCATTCTCAGCATTGGCAGTTCGGGCAGTATCTTGAGCATCGGCAGCGTAGGTAGCATTCTCAGTATTGGTAGCGCTGGCAGTATTCTCAGTATTGGGAAAACTGGCAGGCATCCAGGCAGGAAGCACAAGTAGTCCTGTCGAGGGCCAGATGAGATGCCGCCGTTCCTGCATCTCTCATCTAGTGCAGGCGTCGTGTATGAACTGCGCGATCATGCGTGTCTGCTTGCTTTCTTTCCCAGAGCCCATACCCCATGATGGCGATAGATCTGGAACATCCAGACAGCGATGCCAAATTGCAGAAGCGCCACGCCCAGTCGACTCAGACTGTACCAGGCAGGGTAAGAGTCAGGAATATTTCCCGTCAGTTGCAGAAGCGTCGCTGGAAGTTCCAGGATAGAGAGGCCAAAGGCGACCAGCAGTAACCAGAACAGCCAGCGCCAATGGCGCACGACACCAAGGATGAGCAGGGCGATCACAGCGAGAATGCCAACCAGAAACAGCGTCACTGGAACAGGATATCGGTTAGCCGGGGAAAACGTGAGCGAGAGCGATTGTGCGTAGATCGATGGATCAGCGAGATACACCACAAGCAGGCTGAGAGCAGCGAGTAGGAAAAAGGCGATCATGACCATCTCTAAACGCATCCTCATGGGATGGCGAGCCAATGTCTTCATTCGTGGGTGGTCTCCTTTTTCTGTTGCAAACCGTCAAACAGCAGTGAGGTCAGGACTTCTGGGAGCTCTTCCCAGCGCTGGGCAATCACCTCGTCGCCGAGCAATTGGAGCGTGAGCAGTCCTAAAAGCAGACCCGCGATGGCACGAACCGTGAGGGGCACATCGAGGCTTTGTACCTGCCCTGTTGTGCTCTGTGCCTGAAAGGAGTGTTCGGCGATGGTGAAAGTGGGCACCAGGACTTGTTGGTAATACAGCTCACGCAATTGCTCATTGACCAGCATTTCCGGTAGGACCGCCTGGAACACCTCCGCATTGGGCCACAACAGGGCCATGCGCTGGCGCAGGTACGCAGTGAAAAAGGAGCGCAGATCCTGCTCACGCTCCGGCATGAGTTGCTGCTCGCGTTCCGCTGACTCATTGAGGCGATGGAGAATCCCTAACAACACCTCTGTTTTGCTGGCAAAGTAGGTGTAGATGGTGCCATCGGCGATTCCGGCCACACGGGCGATGTCTTTGATCGTAGCGCGGTGAAAGCCTTTTTCGGCAAACACCTGGGTGGCTGCATCAAGGATCTGTTTGCGCCGGGCAGCCGTCACCAATCCTTGAATGGGATCAGGCGTTTTGGCCATAGCTGAGTGCTCCTTCATGAGAAGCTGATAAAGCTAGTACGTATTTTTTTCAATCGTTCTTTTCATAGCATCAAGAGTGCTTCGAGAGTCTCGTGCAATTTTCTTTTTTTGCGATGACAGTGAATAATTTTGCCTTGAGAGACTTCGTTGAATAATAATGCCTAAATTCAATTTTTGTCTCATTTTCAGCAAGAGGAGTTAATCTCGTTTCAACAAGGTAATCTGGAAGCATGTTTGTAATCCCCATGGTATCTTCAGGTAAAGCCGTGACGATCCTTTCCATGGGAACCACTTCGATATCTTTTTCCACACACGTATTTTTCCCATCTTTGAGGTGGCACCTATAGGCAACTCCCTGCCCTCTCTGACGTTTCCCTGAAATGAGGTCTACCCGCTCGACCCGCGGATGGTATGCAGCAATGTTCGTCAAGTCTTGATTAAATTCCCAGACGGCTTGGAGAGGTGCATGAATAACAACCTCTTGTCTTGATTGAAAAGGAGGAAATTGCATGTGCTATTCCTTTCTCAAGAGAGATGCCACGAATGCGTGCGCCGATGGCGAGATTCTTCAGAGGCTCTCTTGTCTTGCTCTGTAGCAATTGAATTAATAATCATCTTGTTGAATTATCATTCACCACAATGATAGACCATTCAAGAAGATTTGTCAAGTCTGGGGATGAGACAGGGCTTCACCAACGATAGGAGCACAATCTTTCATTCAGTGAGACAGCAGGTGAAATTTCATCTGAGAAACGTCATCCAAACGCTTCATCAAGATTCATCCCCCGTTTTTGCGTACTCGTCCCGTTCACTCATTAAGATAACCGTCTATTTGTATTTGTTGCAGGCGCGCAGAGCTCCATATTTTTCTTGCAAGATTCCGAGTGAGAATCCGGGGAGGCCTCTAATGTCTGCAATACATGCACGCTTCATTAAAATAGCTGGCCTGCTTATTGTCTGCACCTTTGCGCTAACAATGGCGGTGCTGTTGAATAGCCGGACCGCGCAGGCTGCCCAGGTGTGCGGCGATGGGCAAAGAATTCCTATGGGCAAATACTACCTCTTTAGTAATTTATGGGGGGCAAACACGGGCACGGGCAAGCAGTGCATCTGGGATGTCTCCAATAACGACTCCAATATTGCCTGGGGAACGAGTTGGAACTGGAGTGGGCAGGGCGGCGTCAAATCGTACAATAGCGCCGTGTTGGGCTGGCACTGGCAGAAGCAAACGCCCGACGAATCTACCGGTCTCCCCTTGCAATTATCCAGTCATCAGCCGGTAAAAACGGCCTGGACGTATGCCATCAACCAGAATGGATCATCTGCTACCTTCAACATTGCCTATGATCTCTGGCTGCATACCATGCCCAATCCCGCCGCGGACAATCCTTCAGACGAGGTCATGCTCTGGCTTTACAAGCAGGGGAACATCCATCCAGTCGGTTCTCCGGTGGCAACGCTGAACATGGATGGAGCCACGTGGACGTTATGGGAAGGGGCGCGCAGTAGCTGGCAGGTGCATACATTCGTTCGCAGCGGGAACACCGTCGGTACGCAAGCGCTCAGCTTGAATGACTTCCTGGATTACCTCGTAGCGCAGAAAGGATTGAGCAGCGCTAAGTACCTTACAGGCATAGAGGCCGGGTCGGAAGTATGGTCCGGCAATGCCGAGCTGGACACGAGCTCCTACGCGACCGACGCCGGGTCCGTGGCCGTTGCTCCCCCACCACCCACGCCCACGTCAATCCCTATACCGACTCCCACACCCTCCCCAACAGTAACACCCATACCAACTCCCATACCAACGCCAGCGCCCACGCCTGTACTCCAACCCACGCCGATGCCTTCGCCGCCAACATCCGCGTCGGTGCCGACAGCGACCTCCAGGATGGCCGCAAGTCCCAAGGTGGTCGCAAGTGCCAGAACAACTCCGGCTACAACGGGAAATACCTGGATGGCGGTCCTTCTCTTCCTCTCTCTGGGCGTCACAGTCGCGGCAGGCGCGCTTCTCGCATTTCTTCTATGGAGACGTTTCCGCCATCAATAGGGGAGGAAATAATCTTTTCAGAGTTGCGATATGCCTGGAAGATAGCCCATGCCCTGAAATGTTACAATATATAGAGGGGTATACCCTTATTACCATAAGGGAGATGTTTTGTCATGGCTGTCGACTATAAAGATTATTACAAAATTTTGGGCGTGAGCGAGAGTGCCGAGCAGAAAGAGATTCGGCAGGCTTATCGTAAGCTGGCACGACAGTATCACCCGGACGTGAATCCTGGCGATGCGAGCGCTGAAGATAGATTTAAAGAGATTAACGAAGCGAACGAGGTTCTGTACGATCCTGAGAAACGCAAGAAATACGATGAGATGCGCGCCTATTACCAGAGCTATGGACGCTGGCCCGGCGAAGGCGCTGGGGCGAGTCCGGGAGGCGACGACTTCACGGGTGGCAACTATCAATACCGCACGATGTCGGAGGAGGATCTGGCCGATCTCTTCGGCGGTCAAGCGCCCTACTCAGACTTCTTCGAGACCTTCTTCCATTCGAGTCCCCAGGCGGGCGGCTTTACATCACGAGCGCGCCAGCGTGCAACCGGAGAGGACGTGGAGGCGATCGTCGAAGTGACGCTCGTCGAGGCGTACCAGGGCGCGACACGCGCGTTTGAGCTGTCGGAAGCGGATGGCAGCACGCACCGCCTTGAGGTCAAGATTCCCAAGGGTGTTGACGATGGTGCGCGCATCCGCATCGCGGGCCAGGGCGCGCAAGGGAGCCAGGGACGCGGCGATCTCTATCTGCGCGTAACAATTATTCCCGATGCGAAGTTTACACGCGACGGAACAACGCTGCGCACGCATGTCGAGGTTCCGTTGCCAACCGCTGTGCTCGGCGGCGAGGCTCCGGTGACGACGCCTGATGGCCGCCGCCTGCTCCTACGCATTCCGGCGGGGACACAGAACGGACGCACGTTCCGCCTGCGCGGACAGGGGATGCCGCATGTGCGCGAACCGGAGAAGCGCGGCGACCTCTACGCCGAAGTTATCGTGCAGCTGCCCACCCATCTCACCCACGAGCAGCGCCAGCTCTTCGAAGCCTTTGCACACTCGCTTGGCCATACCGACGCGAGCGCAACTGGAAAGGGGGAAAAGTCATGAGCGAGCAACGCTTTACACGCATCACCATCCACAGTACCACCACCTATCATAGCGAGCAGCAAGCAGCCGAGTATAGCCGCGTGGAAGTAGAGGTGCTGCGCCATTTGTCAGAGGCGGGCGTGCTGCCAGGCATGCAGGCGGTAGACGAAGAGGTGCGCTACAGCGACGACGATATCACCATCCTGCGTCGCGCGCGTAGACTCTATGAAGATCTGGGCGTCAATCTGGAAGGCATCGAGGTCATCCTACGCCTCCACGCCCGCTTAGAAGCTCTACAGCGCGAACTGGAGCAGTACAAAAAAGCGCAACAATAAATTCGCGCTTCCGTATCAGGACAGGCGCGATGACTTTTACGCATCTCATTCGTTATGATTGTATGAATGGGCGCTGCGCCTGTTCTGGTAGCAAGGGGACGGGAATCCCATTTGAGATTGAATATATGAAATATCGCTCGAAAAAAGACCCGTGGGTGTTGGTGCTCGTCTGGATAGCGATACTCTTTCCTCTCACCTTTGGCTTCTGCGCGCTGCACATCGAGAGCGAGCCGCTTCTTGTTGAAAGCGGGTGGGTCTCGCTGGCTAGCGGCAGCTTATTTGCGCTTTCCCTCGCGCTGCTTTCTTTCCCTCTTTACTACGAGATCACCTCTAGCGCGCTCCGTATACGCTGCGGACTTCTGCTGCAAGAGATTCCATTTTCATCCATGCAGGCCATTCTTCCCACGCGCAATCCGCTGCCAGCCCCCGCATGGTCGCTCGACAGGTTGCAGGTCAACTACAGCGTCGGCGAGAAGCCTCTTT
>JALYTQ010000397.1 GCA_030854195.1 Chloroflexota bacterium | reverse complement strand
GTACTAGAGGATGTAACGCTCAAGATGCTGGCCGCGCGGACAAGCGAAGAGGCCAGGCAGATCTTGAACGATATCGCGACTAAAGTAGAATAAGCAGGAAACTTACATGGAGGCGTAAGCTGAAGACCTTACGCCTTCGTTGCTAAAAGCTATGCTCGTATCGGCACCGGCGCTGGTCTGCTGTCAGCTTTCTCTCTTTCAGGTTGTGGCGTTAGCTTTTCTGAACGGATCTTCTTTGTGACATAGAAAAAGAAGATTAGCATCAATATGGTGAGCGCGCCGTAGACCAGCATAATGGCCGGGAACGAGAGCGGACCGAGCGGGACCGTCCCATTATCCAGGAAAGGTCCGATTGGAGCTGGCAGAAGCGCCACTATAAACGATCCGTTCCAGATAGCGTGCTGTAGGACCGCGTAGCCCCAGCAGCCCAGGGGCAGCAAGAAACGGCGGTTGCTTGCCTTTGGATGCGTCAGGTAGTACCAGCCGAGCGAGACCATTGCAGCACCAAAGCCATGCAGAAGTCCGGAGCTGGTGCGCTGCAGCGCCACGTCGAGCCAGTTATTGTAGCCCATACTCATATAGCCGGAGGTCTCGATCAAGTTAAATCCGGTTCCACAGGCCAGACCGAGCACAAATGCCTCGCCCGCGCTTTGCAGGCGTCCACTCATAATCGCCACGGCCAGTGGCTTGACCCCTTCCTCAACCAGAGGAGCAACAACCGAGACGATCAGCAACAGAAACACGATCGACTTTACATCATGTGGAATCGGTTGATCGGGATTATCGAGCGCGATATTTTTTATGCCTAGCTGCTGCTCCAGCACAACCGTTAAGACCAGTTCGAAGATCAGCGCCAGCAAAATCGCTAAGGTGGCCCCGCTGACGAGCGCTACTGCGAAGCGACGCCACGTCGTAGGCCAGCGCGCCTCCCTCGGAAAATGTATACGGCGCACGCCTAGCGCTATAATCGTCAATGAAGGCAGGATGCCAGCCAATGCGATCATAAAGATGGTCAGAGGCGTGCTCGTAACGGCCTGTCCGTTGGCGCGCATGGCGGCGGCGATAAGCACAACAACCAGGTACAGCGCAAAGAAGATCCAGAACCACGGCATCTTGAACTGTGCCGAGCGCCGTTTCAGAAAAAGCGAGCGGAAGCTATGATAAAACGTAAAGCTGCCGCCAACCAGTCCCGCGACGGCAAAGGCGACCATCTGCACTATTCCGCTGAAGCGCACAGCTTGCGACAGGCTCCGCGTGCTCGGTATAGCCGCGATGAGCAGGAGGAACAGCACGCTGACAATACCGGCCAGGAAGACCAGGAACGAGCCAGCAAACGCGGAGATAGACATACCAAGTAGGTAGCCATCACGCTTCGGCTGTGGCGGCTGCCAGGGATATGCATAGCCGTACGGTTGGTAGTAGCCGTTCGGGGAATATCCATAGGCCGGATAATTATAGTATTGCTGGGGATAAGCCGCGTAGGGTGCCTGTGGATAGCCATTTTGCCCATTTTGTCCATTGTACGGCGGGTAGCCCGCGTAGGGGGCATACGGCGTTGGCGGCGCGTAGCCCGTCGGGTAGCCGTTGCCTGGCTGGTAGCCTGTCGATGGGTAGCCATTGGCCTGTCCTGGTTGTGGCATCGGTCTTTGTGGTACAGGCGGTTGATAGGGCTGATATGCTGGACGGAAGTAGGGTGCCTCCGCTGGATGCACTACAAGGCTGCCGGTCACATGCTCCTGATAGGCCGGTTCCTGATAGACTGGCTCTTGAGATACATCACCCTTTGCGACTTTTTGGAGACGAACTGCGCGCAAGCGCTGTGTAGGGTCATTATCATCAGATATATCGTTATCCTGCAGGGCAGGAGCATCGCCTTTTTCTAGTGAAGCAGACCGCGATAGGGATGAACGATTTGCATCAAAATCTGGCCCTATATATTCAGAACCCACAGTTTCAAGCCTTTTCTTTACTGATTTTATTTATGCTTTAACTATCAAAGGATATACGAGTAAATCATAGCAAAGGTTTCTTTCCTGGTGCAAAAATACTTGACCTTTGCAGCCACTCACACCAAACGAAATAGTCATGAACCGTCAGAGGCGCTGCGAAATCAGATTTATCCGACGATTACTGCTTCGACCGCGCCGGGACCGAGCAGCTCTTCCAGCTTTCCGCGCAGTTCCTCGCTATACTGCATCGTATTATCCTGTGGTGTCATGCGTACCTGCCACTCTCCGTTCGCAACCATGATCTCGAAGTGATCGCGGCCCGGACGTTCCTGCAGGTGACGATGGATATCTTGCACCTTCATAATATCGTTAGAGACAGAGAGTTCATCGTTGCCGCTGATCTGGAGTTTGAGCCAGACCATGTAGCGCTTGCGGTTCATCTCCTCCTCGACAGCCTTCAGGCGTTCAACTCGGTTACAGAGCAGACCCGGTTCATCGCGGCGCACCTGGACTTCGCCATGCACAATCACGACAGTATCTTCCACCCAGAGCTCCGCCGTCTCCTCGTATGCGCGTGGGAAGACCGTTACGCCGATCGAGCCAAACATATCCTCCAGCCTCACAACGCACATCGTATCGCCCTTCTTCGTAGGGATGCGCCTCGCCTCAACGATGGTGCCACCGACCACAACCTTTTGTTTATCCATCTCCTCGGTGATTTCGGCGGTAGTATGTGTCACCTGCTCATTGAGAATGTCGCTCAGGTAGGACAGTGGATGGTTCGAGATATAGACGCCGATCAGCTCTTTTTCCCATGCCAGCAGTTGCTTGCGCGAGATCTCGGGTGCCCTCGCATTAAGCGCGAACTCGATCGCGCTCTCGATCTCTTGCATCTCGCCGAAGAGGCTGACCATGCCGCGTTCTTTTGCCGCGCGTTCGCTCTTGCCGAATTGCATTGCGCGCTCAACGGCGTCGAGCAACTGGTGCCGTTTGCTGTCGGCGAACGCATCCATCGCACCGGCCTTGATCAGCGTCTCGATTGCGCCCTTGCCGACGAACCTGGGATCGACGCGCGTACAAAAATCGGCCAGCGACTTAAAGGGACCGCCCTCGCTGCGTGCGCGCACGATCTCGCCGATCGGACCTTCGCCGATGCCCTTGATGGCCAGCAGGCCGAAGCGCACGCCCTTGTTCTCGACAGTGAAGCCCCGATCGCTCCTGCTCACATCGGGACCCAGCACCTCAACGCCCATGCGTTTGCACTCGGCGATGGCGTTGGCGATCTTTTTGACGTCGGCAGCCTCAGTGGTCATGGTTGCCGCCATGAACTCGGCGGTATAGTTGGCTTTGAGATAGGCGGTGAAGAATGCGACTACTGCGTAGCTCGCGGCGTGGGCCTTATTGAAACCGTAGCCGCCGAAAGGCAGGACCAGGGTAAAGAGCTCCTCGGCATCCGCCTGCTTCATGCCGCTTTTTACACAACCCTTAATAAAATCAACCTTATAGCCCTCCACCTCGTCCATCTTCTTCTTACTGAGCGCTTTACGGAACTTGTTGACCTTGCCCCAGGAGAAGCCAGCCATGTTG
>JALYTQ010000144.1 GCA_030854195.1 Chloroflexota bacterium | reverse complement strand
AAGTGTGGCCGGCGCGTGCTGTTGCCACGGTCCGAAGTCGAACGGCGCGTCAAACAGGTATTGCCACGCGCCGTCAAGACTGAGGATGATCCTTTCGCGGATGAGGAATAACCTTGCTAAGGGATGCTCGCGGCACACGGCGCGTTGCCGAAGCTTGCTATGTATGATACAAGAAGGAGAGGCATAAATGACGGTCAATCGCAGCGGGGGATTTCTCACGCTATTGAAAAAGAGAAACTTTCTGCGCATCTGGCTGGCCCAGCTCATCTCCATGACGATGCTCAATGCTTCGAACTTCGCACTGCTCATCCTGATCGAGACGGCGACGCATTCGACGACGCTGGTTGGACTGGCAATTATCTGCTTTAGCGTTCCCGCCGTGATTCTTGGCGGTCCCGCCGGGGTCTTCGTGGACCACATGAATAAGCGGCGCGTGCTGTGGGCCAGTAACTGCCTGCGCGCCATTGCTACGCTTATTTTTATGGGCGTCCTGCTCATCGACCACAAGCTTCTGGTGCCCGCTTATCTGTTAACCTTCCTTATCTCGTCGATCGGGCAGTTCTTTACGCCTGCCGAGGGGTCCGCCATTCCGCTGCTGGTCAGCGACGAAGAATTGATGCCCGCGCTCTCGCTGTTCAATATTACCTTTATGCTCTCGCAGGCGCTGGGCTTTATTATTTTCGCTCCCCTTCTGCTGAGCTTCCTGCCCACATTTCACATCTCTACCCTGGTCTTCGACCCTCTTGTACAGTTGTACGGGATCATCGCGCTGTCCTACCTGGTCTGCGCGCTGCTGATCTTGTTTATACCTAAGACCAGCTTCAGGGAGAGTACGAAACAGCCGAACAAGACCGAAACGCTCACAGACGAGACGATGGGCATACTCAACAATGTGTGGACCGAGATGTACCAGGGCTGGAGCTTTGTGCGCCGCAACAAGGCGCTCTTCCTGGCGGTCATTCAGCTCTCGTTCGCGGGCATATTAATGCTCGTCATCAGTCAGCTCGCCACGCCGATCGTCACACAGTTGCTCGGACTACCGGCCACGTCGATGGCGTTTATCTTCGCACCGGCAGGCATCGGACTCGTCGCCGGATCGGTCCTGATGCCGCACCTCACGCGCCGCATGGGAAAGGCACGCGCCATCCTGATAGGCGTGATTATGCTGACCATCGCAACGACGTTGCTACCCCTGGTCACGCTGCTGGCCCACGTCCTGGAGCCACACGGTTGGAACGGCAATCCACTTCTGCTGATCGTCGTCGCGCTGATTATGGGCGCAGCTGGCTTCGCGCTTGACTTCATCAATATCCCAGCCCTGACCGCCGTACAGGAAATGACGCCCGAATGGATCAAGGGGCGCGTGCTGGCCCTGCAACTGGTGCTCTATAACGCCTGCGCCATCCCCATCATCCTGTTTATCGGCATCTTCGCTGACATCTTCGGACTCGACCGCGTGCTCTACCTGATGACGGTCTGCGAGATTGCCTTCGGTGCATGGGGCATCTACTATAGTCGCAAGCACAAACAAAAGATGACGGAAAGCAAGGAGGCCGAAGACGAGCAGAAAGAGCTGCAAGAAATCGCGCCGTAGTCTTTGTAGGAGCTTGTATTCGCCTTGTAGAAATTAAAATGAGCTATTGACTGAATTGCATGTAGCGTCTACAATAGTAGTAAGGCCGACGACACAACGGTGAAAGTAGAAAGATGATACCCGACAGCACAGTTACGCGACAACTGACGCCCTATCTGCCGTGGATGATCATTGCGGCGGTGTTTGTGCTTTTTATACTGTTGCGCTTCACCCGCAAGGGCTTGCGCCGCCGCGTGGAAGAGATCGGCTATCGGCTCTTCGGCGATAAAGGGTTGCTTGTCTGGTTCTGGCTCAATGCGCCGGGCGTCATTCTGCACGAGATGAGCCACGCTATTGCCGTTCTGCTGTTCAGCCCTTTCGGCTTTCGCATTACCAGCATAACTTTCTTCCGTATCAAGCCGACAGTGCAGCGCGATGTGCGCGGCCAGGTCGTGCGTAGAGGAAATCGTCAGTCGCTGCAGTTGGGCGAGGTACAATATGTTAGACCCGAGGGCCGTTTTATGAGCTACGTCGGCGATGGCCTGAGCGGCGTCGCTCCACTCTTCGGCGGCATTGCGGCGTTCATATTTCTCTACTGGGTCGCGACGGGCTACAATGTATGGGATCTCGCGTCCGGCGGCCTCCAACATCTCCAGCTTATGCGCCACGGATGGCCGCTGTGGACGCTGATCTTCGCTCCCTACCTGATCCTTACCGTCACCTCGGAACTCTGGCCCAGCTCGCAGGACTGGAAGGGTGCGCGCCGCTTCGTTGTTGGCCTCATCGGCATCCTCCTACTTATAGCGTTGGCCTTCTGGTACTTCCACCACATCAACCAGGCAGAACTGCTCACCATCGGCACGTTCGTCGCCTCACGCATCAACTTCGCGCTGCTGGTCCTGCTCGCGCTCGATATCGTCTTCCTGATCGTCGCCGAGCTGCTGGTACGTATGCTACGACGCTGATCGTTATTTCTAACGTCCAGGAAAGCAGGGCAGCTATGAGTACAACACCACCATTTGTCGCCGCCGCCGATCATGTCGCAGGGCCAGGACAGGGCAACTGGACGGATGAAGACTACGCTACTATTCCAGATGACGGGAAGCGCTACGAAGTTGTGGATGGAGTGCTTTTTATGACGCCCGCCCCCGATATAGCCCACCAGGAGATTGTTGGCGAGATCTTCGCTCACCTGCGGAACTACATAAAGCTCACAGGCATAGGAAAGGTATTTGTAGCTCCTGTCGATGTCAGGCTCGATGCCAGCACGATCGTCCAGCCTGATGTGCTGGTTATCCTCAATGCACATCTTGAGAGGATCGCGGAGAAGCGCATTGTTGGCGCGCCCGATCTCGTGGTCGATGTCGCCTCTCCCGCGACGAAAGAACACGATTGCTATAAGAAAAGAGCAGCGTACGCGCTTGCAGGCGTCCCCGAGTACTGGATAGTCGATCCAACTGAACGAAATGTTGAAGTACTTATCCTGGAAGCAGGAACGTATCGCTCATCTGGTATTTTTCATGGGCGGCAGAGCGTTCCCTCTCAGATTGTTGCTGGCTTTTCGGTTCCTGTTGAACAGTTCTTCATCTAAAAACACACATAAGTCCTTCACTGAAAGCACTCAAAACATAGCGCGAAGAGGAGTTAGCGGTTATCCTTAGCGTAAGAGATCTGCGCAGATCTCTACATTATAGCAAGGAGAGCATGCTCTATTGAAAACTATTTTAAAATACTGGCTCCTCGTCGCTATCATTATCACTGGACTATGCGGGCTGAGCTACGCGGCTATGCAGCAGGTAATCAGGCAATCCGCCGATGATCCGCAGATTCAGTTGGCTGAGGACGTAGCAGCAAAGCTGGCGGGCGGGCAGCCCTTGCAGATCGTGGTGCCAACTGAGAAGGTCGATATCGCCAGCAGCCTGGCTCCCTACCTGATTGTATTCGATGCGAACGGAAACCCTATCGCCGCGTCTGGACAGTTGGATGGGCAGATGCCATCTATCCCTAATGGTATCTCTGACTATGTGAAACAGCAGGGCGAGGATCGCCTGACGTGGCAGCCGCGACCAGGAGTGCGTAGCGCGGTCGTCGTGACACAATTCAAAGGCGCGACGACTTCGGGCTTTGTGCTCGCGGGCCGCTCGCTACGTGAGGTCGAGATTCGCGAAGACAATATCGAGCAGATACTGGGACTCGGCTGTATCGCTCTGCTCATTGTGACCTTCCTGGCGGCGGTGCTGCTCTTCGGCAAATGGCCGCTGAGTCCAGGGAAAGACTAATTCCTCGCAAGGCTGCTACCAATCAAATTTGTCGATTAAGAAGGTGCGACTGTAGTGCAGCAGGACGGGGCTACCGTGCGGACAGACGGCGGGGACGGCGACGGCGGCCAGGGCTTTGAGCAACGCCACCTGCTCGCCTGCACCCAACTCGCGACCGCGACGCAGCGCGGAACGGCAGGCGAGGCCAATCAAGAGGTGATCCTCCCAGTCGGGACTGTCCTCGGCAGCGATGCCAGCCAGTTCGTGCAGGTGCGCCGCCAGTTGCTCGTTGCCTTCACCGACGGGGACCGAGCGAATCAGGAAGCTGCGCCCACCGAAACGTTCGCATTCTAGACCAAGACCGCGCAACATGGGTAAACGCTGCTCCAATAGATCGGCCTGATGGCGCTTCATCTCAACGATAACGGGTTCTAGCAAGAGATGCGCGTCGACCGCTTCTTCGCCGCCTGCATAAGTGCGGCGCAGGTGCTCGTAGATGACCCGCTCGTGCGCCCTATGCTGATCGACGAGGTAGAGGCTCCCGTCGGGTGCCTCCGCCAGGATGACTGCCTGCTGCAACTGGGCGAGCGGGCGTAGATGGGCAATAACCTCCGCCGTTCCGGGCTTGGCCTGCTCCGCTCGATATCCTTCTGCCGACTCCGCGATATGCAGGCCGCGCCGCCGCGGACCAGGGAGGCGACGCTGATTCGCCAATACGGGGCCGGGAAAGTTCACCGCCTCGGGCAGGGCCGGACTGCGCTCCAACACGGCTCGCACGGTCTGTGTCAACGCCGCCGTTACCATCTCCTCGTGCTCAAGTTGCACCTCAGTTTTGGCGGGATGCACGTTGGCATCTACCTCGCCCGGCGGCAGATCAAGATAGAGAACGAGCAACGGGTGTTTCCCTTTGGGCAGCAGGCCACGATACCCTTGCTCCAGCGCCTCCTGCAAAGCTTTCGACTGCACCCAGCGTCCATTCACAAAGGGCGTGACGTACTGACGATTGCCCTGCGCCAGCACGCGGTTGCCGATGTAGCCGTGAATGACGTAGTGCGCGCCGTCGCTGGCATCCACGGGATGGAGCAACTCGTGTAACGGGAGATGATAGAGTTCGTCCAGGGTCACGGCCAGATCACCCGAGCCGCTGGTCTGCAAGGCGGTGTGCTCGTCAATGGTGAGATTGAAACGCACGGATGGATAGCCCACAGCGTAGCGGCGCAGCAACTGCACGACGTGACCGTTCTCCGTGCGCGCACCACGCATAAATTTGAGGCGCGCGGGCACGTTATAGAAGAGATCGCGCACCGTTATCGTCGTACCATGCAGGCGCGCCCGGCGTCCGCGCTGAAGTATCGCGCCGCCGCGTAGCGTCAGTTGCTGCGCCGGGTGCTCCTGACCAGCCGCCTCGGTCTCGATGGCGCGGCTGACCAGAATTACCTCGGCCACCGCCGCGATGCTGGCAAGCGCCTCACCACGAAAACCGAGCGTGTGCAGGCGACCCAGATCCTCAACGGCGCGAATCTTGCTGGTCGTATGGCGCTGAGACACGCGCTCCAACTCGTCCTCGGGAATGCCATAACCGTCGTCGGTAACGCGCACAAGGCGCAGACCGCCGCCGCGCAGTTCAACGTGAATAGCACGCGCCCCGGCGTCCAGCGCGTTCTCCACCAGTTCTTTGACCACCGACGCGGGCCGCTCGATCACCTCGCCCGCCGCAATGCGCTCCGCAACCTCCGGCGGCAACGCCAATAACGGCATCCTCTGTATCTCTGTACCTGATTGTATATATGAAGTCATGGCCTGGCTCATCTCTTCACGCGCTGCTTTTGCAGCAAAAACAACAGATTAAGCGCATCCAGCGGAGTAATGGCGCACAGATCGATCGCATCCAGATCGGGTCTGCCGGACTGTTCCAGGGCCGAAGCGACCATACGCGCCTCGTCGCTTTGCCATTGATAGCGCCCGTTCGCCTCGGCCACCGCGACGCCGTTATGCGGATGAAGCGCGTACGCGCCGAGAGTCAATTCCTGGCCCACGTTTGCAAAAACATCGCGCTTCTCCTCACCCAGGCGTCCAGCTTCCAGATGATGCAGTACCTCTTCTGCGCGTCGCACGATGCTGGCAGGCATGCCGGCAAGCTTCGCCACATGCACACCGTAGCTACGCCCGATGCTGCCCGGTACTACGCGGTGCAGGAAGACAATGTTTCCCTGCTCATCATCGCTAATTGACATGGTGCAGACGCTGAGATGCGGCAACTCGTCGGCCATCGAGGCCAGTTCGTGATAGTGGGTCGCGAAGAGCGTGCGGGCGCACGTTTCGTTGTGCAGATATTCGACGACCGAGCGCGCAATGGCGAGACCATCGTAGGTGCTGGTGCCGCGCCCGATCTCGTCGAGGATAATCAGGCTGTGCTTCGTCGCGTGATGCAGAATCGTCGCCGTCTCCTCCATCTCGATCATAAAGGTGCTTTTGCCCGACGCGATATCGTCCTCTGCGCCCACGCGCGTAAAAATGCGATCGACCAGGCCAATACGCGCCTTGCGAGCAGGCACGAAGCTACCGATCTGCGCCAAAAGGGTAATCAGCGCGACCTGGCGCAAATACGTCGATTTCCCCGCCATATTCGGTCCAGTGAGCAGCATCACACGCGTTCCCTCGTCGGCCTCCAGAAGCGCATCGTTGGGAATGAAAGTGTCGCCGTCGAGGCTGTACTCGACCACCGGATGGCGACCACCGACGATATCGAGCGCGCTGCCATGCTCCAAGGCTGGTCGCACATAGCCCTGATGCGCTGCGACCCCAGCGAGGCTCAGCAGCACATCAATGCGTGCAACGGCGGTCGCGGTGCGCAGCAGTTGCGGATAGAAAACGCTCAATTGGCGCAGCAGGTCGACGTAAAGACTGCGCTCCATCTCCTCGATACGCTCAACTGCGCTGAGGATGCGCGCCTCGTGCTCCTTCAATTCGGGCGTGATAAAGCGCTCGGCATTGACCAGCGTCTGCTTGCGCATATAGTCGGACGGGACCAGCCTGATATTGGCGTTTGTGACTTCAATATAGTAGCCAAAGACCTTGTTGAAGCCGACCTTGAGCGTCTTGATACCTGTACGCTCACGCTCGCGAGCCTCCAGCGAGACCATCCAGCGGCGCGAGTCGCGAATGGAGGCAAAGAGCTCGTCGAGTTCAGCATGGAAACCAGGACGGATCACACGCCCATCGTCGCCCTCTTCGTCCTCCTCGCCCATGCGCATCAGTGCCCGGCTAACCAGCTCCGTCACCTCGGAACAGGGATCGAGCTCATCGGCGAGTTCACGCAGCAGGCGCGCATCGCAACCCAGCAGCAGAGCACGCAGTTGAGGCATGACGCTGAGATAGTCGCACAGGCCCAATACTTCGCTACGCACGGCGCTGCCCTGGCGAATGCGGCCCGCGATGCGCTCAAGGTCGCCCAGTCCCTGCAAGGACATCGTAAAGCGGCTGCGCAGAGCGGGGCTTTCGTAGAGTTCCTCAACTCCAGCCAGGCGTGCATCAAGCTCGCCCAGGTCCAGCAATGGCTGAGTGATCGTCTTGCGCAGGTTGCGCGCACCCATCGGCGTAATTGTGCGGTCCAGCACGCTCAACAGGCTCCCCTGGACACTGTTGTTACGCGTCCCCTGCAACAGTTCGAGGTTGCGCTGGGTATGCGCGTCGAGGACCATGTAGCTGCTCGTGCGGTAGGAACGCAGGCCCGGCAGCAGCGAGAGCAGCGCACCGTTCATCTTCTCCAGATACGCGAGAATGGCACCAGCCGCCGCAATGGCTTGAGGAGCATGGGCGCAACCATACGCCGCCAGGGATTGCACGCCGAACTGCTGGCACAGACGCTGCTGGGCGGCCTCGTGCTGGAAGAAATAGGGAGGACAAGGTGTAAGCGTGATAGTTTTGAAAGGAAACTGGTAAGCGTCCTGGCGGCTACCTTCGGGCAGCAGGCATTCAACCGGAGCAAGGCGCTGCAGTTCAGCGTCCAGGGCAACGGGCAGTTCGTCGGGTGTAAACCATGTCACGGTGAACTCGCCAGTGCTGACATCGACGGCGGCCAGCCCCGTCTGAGCGCGACCAGGGGCGATCGCGACGAGATAGTTATTCTGGCGCACCGGCAATAGATTGGGTTCCGAGAGCGTGCCTGCGGTCAGGATACGCGTCACGGCGCGATCGACAACGCCCTTGCCAACCTCGCCCTGTTGTTCGCAAATAGCAACCTTGTAGCCACGATGTACCAGCTTGCCCACGTAGTTATCCAGAGCGTGCAGGGGGATGCCCGCCAGCGGGATACGCTCGCCCGCGTTGGCCCCGTTGCCGCGACTGGTCAGCACGATCTGCAGTTCGCGGGCGGTGATGCGCGCATCCTCGTCGAACGTCTCGTAGAAATCCCCCATCTGGTACAAAAGGATCGCATCTGGATATTGACTTTTGATCTGCAAATACTGCCTACGTGCGGGCGTCGACATGGGCATTCCCCTCTATCGTCTCAAACTTTACAGGCTGGACTTGAACACCTGTACTTTACTCCATTCTCTGCCCAATGTCAAAAAGCGGTACTTGCGTGCTTCATCCTATGTTAGTGCTATGCTAGCGGCTTAAAACCCCATACGGTCAGTCCATAGAGGAGCGAGCGAAACGAATCCTGCAACATATTGAGCAGTAACGTATTATAGAGACGATCGAACTCGGCCTCTTCCATCATCTTTGAGGCAACCAGATAGGGCTTGATTAGCGCGAGGGAGATCTCATAATCTTTGCAGGTAACGACGTGCAGATCCGCACCGGAGGACGCATCGAGCACATAAGGGCGCTGTCCGACGAGCTCAAAGCCTGCATCGCCAAACAACTTGCCCAGCATATGTGTAATTCCAGTTACGTGCCCATCGACGGAAAAAGTACGCTTCTGCGCGGCAAGGATGCGATAGAAATAATCCTGGATGGTTTGCGAGGCGAGGCTATTAGAGACGCCCATCTCATTTTCTGAGATGCGTAGGACGCCGCCGGGCCTCAGCAGGCGCATGCATTCGGCGATCAGCACGGGCCAGGATGCCTGATCCATAAAACCTGTAATGAAACGCGCATTGATAAAGTCTAATGAATTTGACTGGAATGAGAGCGGTTTTTTGGCGTCCATGACTTCAAAACTCGCGTTATACAGTCCCTGCGAGCGCGCCGTCGCATTCGCATAATCGATCATTGTGCGATTGATGTCAACTCCCATCGCCTCAATGTGCGGATATTCATGCGCGACATTTATCACCCATCCTCCCGGACCGCAGGCAATGTCGAGAAGATACTTGACGGAGGCCAGCGTTTCGGGCGTCTGTTCGGAAAAGAGGCCGCCCATAGCCTGCGTGAAGAGCTTATCCTGCTCAATTAAGCGCGCCGTCTCGGCGGCGCTTTCAATATCGATGATATATGTATTCTCCGAGGAGTCGGATGTAGACATGATGAATCCTTTCTTGCCACCCTTGATAGCACCAGCGAAGGGGAGCTTTATATTCCTTATTTGCATGTAATAATAGTTATCCGCGCCTTCAGCATAAACCACCATGCAAGCGCCTGTCAAGAAACATGCGCCAAGGGGAACTATTCGCGACCATCAGACGTACATCCTATGATATGATAGTGCAATAAATTTCTAAAAAGAGGTAAACAATGGTCGATCTGGAAGCGCCAATAAAAGACGTGACGGTCTACTCCGACCGCGCCCTGGTGACGCGGCGTGGCACAATTCAGTTAGAAGCAGGCGAGCACGAGCTGCATATAAATAACCTGTCGCAATTTATGCGCGAGTCTTTGCGCGCGGCGGGACAGGGACCGGAGGGGACACGCATCCTTAATGTCGATGTGACGACGGCCTTTTATAGCCGCCCGCCGGAAGAGGAGATCCAGACGCTGCAAAACGCACTGGAGCAGCTCCAACAGAACGAACAACTTTTGCAGGCGCGCCAGGATGCCCTGAACGATCGGCGCAAGTGGCTGAGCGCGCTGGGAGAGCAAGCGCACGACTTCGCTAGAGGACTGGCGAAGGGACAGATGAAGCCAGAGGATTGCGCCGAGTTCTTCCGCTTTATGGCGGCACAGGCACTAGAGGATGCCGAGGCGGCACAGGCGCTAGAGATTGAGCAGAAACGCGTGCAGCAGGATATCTCCGCAAAACAGCGCGAACTGTGGCAGAAGCAGGGCAACAGGCAGCCAGATCGATTGGCGGCAGTGATGAATGTAGAACTGGCTCAGGCGGGCGAGCTTGAGATCGAAATCTCTTACCTGGTCAAAAACGCCTCCTGGCACCCACAATACGATGTGCGCGTGCAGATGAACGAGGAACAGAGCAAGGGCGAGGTGGAATTGACGTATATAGGTACGGTGCAGCAGGCTACGGGCGAACGCTGGGAGAATGTCACGCTCGCGCTCTCCACGGCCCGGCCCAGCCTCGCGTCGATACTGCCCAGGCTCGATCCCTGGTATCTCAACGTGCCCGCACCTCCACCTGTGATGCCGCTGGCGGCAGCGCCAATGGGAGCGGCCTCGTTCCAACGGGCTCATAAGATGATGTTCAGTGAGGCAGCATCAACAGCTGCTGAAGGCAATGCCCTGGATGCCGATGCCGATATGATAGAGCCCGCGCCTCCAGTAGCCGCCAGCGTTGCCACCGCGACCGTCGAGCACACCGGAACGGCGCTCGTCTTCCACGTGGATCGTTCCGTGGATATTCCTTCGGACAACTCGCCGCACAAAACGACGATTGCACGCGATAGCCTGCCATGCGCGTTCGATTATGTCAGCGCGCCCGCCCTCGAAGAGGATGCCCACCTGCGCGCAACCATCACCAATACGACGGCGCGCATCCTGCTCAAAGGTGAGGCCAGCATATTCCTGAGCGGCGAGTACGTCGGCACCACACAGGTCAAGATGACTGCGCCCGGCGAAGAATTCAAGATTTTCCTGGGCATCGACGACAACATCAAAGTCAAACGCGAACTGATCGAGCGCGGCGTCGATAAGGGCAATCTACTGCAAAACGATATCCGGCGCATTACCTATGCCTACCGCATCACTATACATAACTATGCGCGCAACACCAGGAAGATCGTCCTGCGCGATCACCTGCCGGTCTCCCAGCACGAACGCATCAAGATCAAGAACCAGTCGATTCAGCCACCGCCGGACGAGCGCTCGAAGCTGGAGATCCTGATCTGGCGCTTCACCCTCCCCGCCGATGGCGAGCAGAAGATTGAATATCGCTTCGTCGTCGAGCACGCGCAGGGACTAAAGGTTATCGGCCTGCCATCGTGAGCGCTACTTCACGGCGTTGACGAAATCTGCCAGGACGTTGTACGCCACGATCCTGGGACCCGCCGTGTTCGAATCCGGTACATGCAGGGTAAGCGTGAAGCCTGGAATCACATCCAGCTCGAAATGGGCGAGCAGGGTCGCGGCCTCTTTTACAGATAACGGATCGTCGCCCGCCAGCTGTTCGGGCCGCACCGTGGCAAGCACGCTATCGCCCGTCCATTCGGCGCGCGCCACCAGCTTGAAGGGTCGCCCTTCGGCACGAGCGGCCCGAAGCTGCTCCGGCTGCAAATGGCGAATGCCTGTGCGCGCAACGTCCTGCGGAAGCAAGTGTACGCCCATGAGCACCGACGAGAGGGCGCAAACCTTCACGGTGGCGTCCCACCCATCCACATCGGCGGAGGGATCGGTCTCGGCAAGGCCCATCGCCTGCGCCTTCTTCACCGCCTCGTCGAAGCTCCTGCCCTGCTCCATCTCCGCGAGTACGATATTCGAGGTAGAATTGAAGAGGCCGCTGAAGCGCAGCAGGCGGGCAACAGGCAGCGTCTGCTGGAAGAGCGAGAAGAGCGGCGCGCCTCCCATGACCGCCGCGTCGAAGAGGAAGCGGACGTGATGGGCATCCGCGAGCGCCTTGAGTTCCGCGTAACCATGCACGATCGGTCCCTTGTTGGCGGTGATGGCGTGCGCCCCACGCTCCAGGGCTGCGCGTATATGCTCGATCGCGGGCTGGCCCGTCTGCACATTCAGCGACGTAAGCTCAAATAGCACGTCGGCCTGAGCGGCGGCGAGCCATTCGTAGACATTGCGTGACTGCGCGGATACAGACTCGGGGAGAGAATGGCCCTGCAACAACGCGTGTACATCCAGGCCATTTGCATCGGCGCGCCAACCGAGCCGCCGCGTCGCCACGCCTGTAATGCGCCACTCAATACCATAGTCGGCGCGCAATTCGTTGGTCTTCTCCTGTAGAAGTTCAGCGAGGGCGCGTCCAATATTGCCAAAACCAAGGATGCAAAGATTATACGTTTTCATAACACAAACTATAGCATATCCGCGTGAGGCGCGAACGAAGGATTTTTATTGTCGGGCTTTCTTCTGCTATATGAAAACAGCAATAAGTAATGACGGGCTTTACACTACATGATAAGAGCAGTAAAATATTGTATATCTATGCTTTATAATCAGAAACTAGCGATATACATATTGATCAACGTGATTGAATTTTGACGTTTGGACTAAACGAACCTACCAGAACCTCTTTGGAAGTTCCGTTGACAAGAAAGAATGACAGCCGAAATGTCAGAAATGCCATCACGATGGAACAAGTTGAGGCAACTTCGGCGTTTTGCG
>JALYTQ010000143.1 GCA_030854195.1 Chloroflexota bacterium | reverse complement strand
GCCCAGGGAGCGTGAACCGGCCCAGGGAGCCGGATGGAGGCAAGCCCCATCCCTACTAAATTGGTGTTACACGAATCGCGGCAGGAGGCGTGCCAGCTCCGCCACATTCGGCGAGCCCAGGCCTGTCACCGGGTCCCAGCCCTGCGCGGCGTGAAAACCCTTGACATCGACCGTCGCGCCGTTGGCGTCCTTTCCGGCGAAATTGTTGTTGCCCTGGACAATGTCGTGGAACGCCTTCGCCGCCTGGGCGCTTGCCCCGAGGCGATAGAGCGCGCCATTGAGGAAACCGATGCGCGCCCCCATACGCTCGTTTGTCAGGACGGTGATGCCTGCCCACTGGGGCGCGCCGACGCTGGTACCGCCGAAGACCGCCGCGAGATTTGCGCCCATGCCCGAGGAGCTCCAGACTACAACGACACCGGTGCGCGGGTCCGCTACAGAGGCGACATCGGGCAGGGCGCGCTGCTTGCTCGTTTGCGCGTTCCCCTGGAAGTTCGGCCTGGGAAAGACGGCGCTGAAACCGCCGCCGCTGCCGACCCACGCGGTCTCATGCATATATTCCCCATTCGCGGCGTTGGCGGTCAGCGTGGTGCCTCCGACCGCCGTCACCAGCGGATCGCTGGCGGGTGTGGAGACGGCCTTGACGAAACTGGTGGAGGCGCAATTGATCTGCGCGGCTCCCATATCGCCGGACGAAGCAACCAGCGATATCTTCTTCGCCGTTGCCGCCGCGAAGACCTGATGCTGGATCTGCAATACCTCCGGCGTCGCGCAGTTCTCGTTGCCGCCGAAGCTCTGCGAGATCACATCGCCCAGGTTGTTCTTGACGGCAAACTGCGTCGCGCGCAGGATGTTGAGCAAGAAGCCGGAGAAGGTATTGCTCTGCACCTTGAGGGGATTGGCAAGCACCAGGGCTATATTGGCACCCGGCGCGACCGCGTGCGCCCACTCTACGTCGAGCGTAATCTCGCCCGCCCAGCCCACCTGCGCGGCATCTTTGGGATTAAACGGCACCAGGCCATCGGGCGCAAAGATCTGCAACTTTGGATCTTTAAGCCCGAAGATGCGATCGAAAAGGGCCAGGTCGTGCCGAAGCGTGGGACTCTGGAAAGCATCGATGAGCACAATGGTATGGCCTACCCCGGTGGTGCGGCTCTTGTAAAGCGGCGTGATATTGTAGGCATTCTGTATCTGCTGTGGCGTGTAGCAGCGACCCTGCGCGTTCGCGTTCTGACAGACGAGCTGCATTCCCATTGTTGCCTGACCTGCCATCCAGTAGACAGGTCTTGTCAGGCGCAGCGCGAAATTATTCTGTGCCGCGTGGGCAGATGTCTTTGTAACATTTTGCAGGTAGAAAAATGTTCCCGCCAGCAGCACAATTGTCAACATAATAATCAGCGGGACAGCGTAATAGAGGCGTTGCTTATGCGCGTGTTTCATGTTTACATTCCTGTTCCTTCAGCATCCACCGGGCAGCCAGAGTGGTTTTAGTGCCGCGTCCGGTAGCATGTCCGGTAAAAAGATGTCTATACCCGGTCATATTAGTGGGAATTGGCGTCATCCTCATGGGTGCAGGTTGGAGGGTGGTAGGAAAGTACCTTGCAGCGGTTAAGGTGTCGGGAGATGCTTTACCAGCTCGATGAGGCCGACTAGCTTCCAGTTGTGCTTAGCACGAAATCTTCTCTCGCTGGCAGGTGATATACTACTAATTGTGCGCAAGAAATGAGCGTTACAATGGGGTATGTACAAGTTCCAGGGAGATCTTAAATGAGCAACACATCAATAGCGCTGCAGTTGTACACGATACGCGATGCGACGGTGCGCGACTTTCCCGGCATGGTACGCGAGGTGGCAAAGATCGGCTATAAGGGTGTAGAGTTCGCGGGCTACGGCGGTCTCGCGGAGAAAGAACTGGCCGAGTTGCTCGCCAGCACGAAGCTGCAGGCGGCGGGAACGCATGTGAAATGGGAGACGCTGGAGGATGATCCCACGCATGAGATTCATTACTGCGTGCAGATAGGTTGCCGCAATATAACCATCCCTTTTCTGGGCAAAGAGTGGTTCGAGGCAGATCGGCTCCCGGCGCTGGCGCTGCGCCTGAACGCCATCGGGCGCGTGGCCCAGGAGCAGGGACTGACCCTCTCTTACCATAACCATAGCCACGAATTCGCAAAGGGCGACGACGGGCGCTACCTGCTCGACGCGCTGCTCGATAGCACCGATCCGGCGCTGGTCAAGCTCGAACTGGACACCTACTGGGCCGCGTTCGCCGGTGCCGATCCGATCGCTTACCTGCATACAAGAGCCGGACGCGTTCCACTGATACACGTCAAGGATATGACGCCTGAACGCACCTTTACCGAGGTGGGCGCTGGCACACTTGATATTGGCGGCATCTGTCGCGCCGCCGCTGAGAGCGGTACGGAATGGTACGTAGTCGAGAACGACGCGCCGACGATCCCTTCGCTGGAGAGTGCGCGCCGCTCGTTCGCTAATCTTAGCAAGATACTGGGGTAGTCGCGGGAGGGAACGTTTATGGAGATCGATGCCGGGCGTCAGCAGAAGGCGCGTGAGTACGCAAGGGTGCGCCGACGACTCTCATTTGTAAATATGGGTATCGCGGCAGTGGGCCTGCTGCTCGTTTTTGTGCTCGGACTGGATAAATGGCTGCGCAACGTCATACAGGGCATCGCGTTCCTGAGCTGGCAGCCCGTGCATGGCTGGTCTCCTCTGCAAATCCTGCTCTATTTCCTGTTGGCAGTGCTTGCTTACCAGCTTATCACCATGCCAATTGTCTACTATAGTGGCTACGTCCTGCCACACCGTTACGGCATGTCGACCCAATCAGTACGAGGCTGGGCGCGAGACTTTCTCAAAGGCTTCGTGCTCGGCCTTGTGCTGGAGGCCGCCGCCGTGACGCTGATCTACAGTCTGCTCGCCTATCAGCCGCTCACGTGGTGGATATGGGTCGCGGTCGTAATGCTTTTCTTCTCCGTCATCATGGCCAATCTAGCACCCATCCTTATCTTCCCGCTCTTCTACAAGTTCACGCCCTTACCGGAGGGCGAACTGACGCGGCGCTTGCTGGCGTTGATGCAGCGCGCCCACACGCGGGTACGCGGCGTCTATACTATGCAGATGAGCAATAAAACGACCGCCGCCAACGCCGCGCTCATGGGCCTGGGCAACACGCGCCGCGTCGTACTGGGCGACACCATGCTCGATCGCTACACAGTAGACGAGATCGAGGTCGTCCTCGCGCACGAACTGGGGCATCACGTCCATCGCGACATCTGGAAGCTCATCGTCAGCCAGGCGATTTTGACGCTGGGCGGACTCTACATCGCTAATCTGCTGCTGCATGGTCTTGTCGCGCGGGGCTTCTACACCTCGCTCACCGATCCCGCCACGCTCCCCGTTCTTTTCCTGCTCATGGGAGTCTTTGGCCTCGTCGTTATGCCCATCAGCAACGGCTACAGTCGGCTTATCGAATATCAGGCAGACGAGTACGCGCTGCAAGCTACCGGGAAGGTCGAGCAATTCAAAAGTGCGATGACTCGTCTCGCCAACCAGAACCTTTCGGAGATCGAGCCATCGCCCATTGTCGAATTTCTCTTCTACTCGCATCCCTCGATCGGCAAGCGCCTCAGACACGCCGACGAGTTCGCGCAGAGGCGCGGCTACACCTTCAACGCGTCGGTGAGCGCGCCCAGCTGAGCCGCCGCCTCGTCGACTGTGCCGGAAGGCATCGAGAGCAGAGGCTCATCTACGCCCAGCTCGCCCCACTGATCGATCTTCGCCGCGACCTGGGCAGGCGTCCCGATTATGGTAACGGCGTCGAGCAGGCGTGGACTTATCGCCTCGACCGCCGCCTTCATCCCCTGCTTCCAGCCCTTGATCACCGCCTGCACTTCCTCGCCGAAGCCGTTGCGGGTCAGCATCTGCGCGTAATAGACGCCCATTTTGCCGATATAGTAGGCGAGCGGCGATCCAGCGTGGAAACGGGCAGTTTGCACCTCTTGTTCGCTGGCGTTTTCGCTGAGAATGACGCTGGTGATGTAGGGCGCGATCGCCGCGCTATGCGGTGGGCGTCCGGCAAGCTTTGCGCCCTCGTCGAGCTGCTCGCGCAGTTCGCCCCACTTATTAGCGGGCCAGTAGACAGGGAGCACGCCATCGGCGATCTCGCCCGACTGCAGCACATTTTTGGGTCCCATCGCCGCGACATAAATAGGCAGGTCAGCGCGCAGGGGGGTAAAGCGCAATTTGAAGCCGCGCTCCAGGTGGAAGAACTCGCCTTGATAGACCAGCTTCTCACCGCGCAGAATCATCCTGATGATCTCGACATACTCGCGTGTGCGCCGCACCGGCTTCTGAAAAGGGACGCCGTGCCAGTGCTCGATCACATTAGCGCCCGAGGGACCGAGGCCGAGTACGATGCGCCCTCCTGAACGCTCGTCCAGGGTGGCAGCCGAGCTGGCAATCAGGGCGGGTGTGCGCGAATAGATATTGGCGATGCCCGCGCCGATCTTGATGCGCTTCGTGGAGCGCACCAGGTCGGTCATTGAGGTAAAGAGCTCATAGCCCCACGACTCCCCCAACCAGACCGAATCGAAGCCAAGCTCGTCGGCCAGTTTGACCTTTTCAACTACCGCGTTCCACTCGCCTGGAAAATTCGGGGAGTCAGCGACAAAACCAATGCGCGAACGATACGCCTTTTGTGGGGCCGCAGCTGCGGTGCCGGACCCGCTATCCGTCGTCATATAATACATCCTTCCGTGGTGATCAGCATAGGGAGGTAATTAACCAGCTTATTATATCATCCGATCCTTTACAGTAGGATGACACGGGCAGAGTTTTGTCAAACGTCATAGGGACTTTGGCATTCATGATGATCCTTTTCCGGTAGGGACGGCATAAATGCGGTCATCACGGTTATAAACAATACAAAACATAAAGAATGCATAATTGATTCAATGAGCAATTTAGTAGAAACAAAGCAGCTACATAGTCAATTTGTTTGTAGCGCGTCCACCATGAATATAGGCCAGGAATGCTGGCGCGCAGATGCGTCCGCGCTTCGCAGCCAGGTAGAGCAGGACCGAGAAGAGCACGATCGAGAGTGTCACTGTCACGAGTCCGGCCTCGGGTCCGAATTGGCCGCCCGTCCACAGGGATGGACCCGTCGTATAGCTCTGCACCAGAACCGGGGATGAATTGCCGGAGACGTTGAAGCCGAAGACGGTCCCTTCGAAGAAGTTCCAGCCCCAATGCAGGCCGATGCAGAGCCAGAGGTTGCGCGTTAGCATATACGCGGCGGCGAGGGTGATGCCAGCCTCCAGCGCGATCGCCAACGAGCTGATCCAGCTCGCGCCGGGATTGGCGATGTGGAACCAGCCAAAGGTCAGCGCGCTAATGCCAAGCGCTACCCAGGAGCCGAGGCCGCGCTCCAGCAGGCGGAAGAGGATGCCACGGAAGATCACCTCTTCCTGAATCGCAATCACACAGTACAGCAGCAGGCCGCTCAGTAGAGTTACTACTATGCCGCTGATGTCAGCCGGTACGCTCTGCACGTGATACCAGCCTGCCAACGCTAAAATAAGCGCTGTAAGGCTCATCACCGTAGCGCTGATGGTCAGGCCAAGCAAAATATTCTGCCAGATATGGCGCGGCGCAAAGCCTACTTCGGCGAAAGAGCGTTTCTCGAAAAGTCTGGCCCCTAGCAGCAAAACTGGAATGACGAAGAGTACCTTTGAGTAGTAAGCTACATCTTGAAAAGCGGGTCCATTCGCTCCAAACAGCTGGGTGGTGAGCAGTGCGGCCACCTGGCTCAGGGCTTCGACCACCGCGAGATCGAGAACAAGGACGAGCAGCGGAAAAGCAAGGGCGCGTAAGAAGCGTGGGTAGCGGGTTAGCATGGTACATTCCTCAATTCTTGAATTAGTATCCCCAGAACAAGGATAAGCTAAATTTATGAAGGAAATAAATAAAGATCTGTAAAATCTTTGTAAATTTCTTTGTCCTTATAATCACGTTTCTGTATATTACACGTAACAAATTTTGGTTTGAAGAGCATAGATATGCATAAATGCTGCAACAGAATTGTTGTTCTCTTCCGTACTTCCTCACCGCCTCAGTAGGGATGGGCCTTGCGTCCATCCGGATGCCCAGCACGCTCGCCGGGCCGGATGGGCGCAAGGCCCATCCCTACTGATAAGGTTCAGGTATTTTGTCTACGTTTATGTATTGATACGCGTGTATTTCATTAATTAGCAGGTAATTAAGGATGAGAATACCTGCTCTAGCGTAGGCGGATAAACAATGCAAAGGCTTTCGGGTAGTTTTAGCGTATGGCCTTGCTCTGCACATTGATGTGCAGGAAGGCATCACTAGTAGAAAACATGAGGCGTGTCTATTGAGTGCTATGTTGGAATAGCAAAGGAGTCTCAAAGCTATGGAAGCTACAGGTACCACCGTAGGAGCCAACGCAAAGGTCGTAAAAACCGATGTTCCCACCAGAATGGATCGTCTTCCCTGGAGTCGCTGGCACTGGCTCGTAGTCATCTCGCTGGGTATCACCTGGATTCTTGACGGGCTTGAGGTAACTATCGTCGGCGTCATCGGTTCCGTGCTACAGAGTCCGCAAACACTGCACTCTCCACGGTAGAAGTCTCTTCGGCGGGCACCGCGTATCTCATAGGGGCCGTAGTAGGAGCGCTCTTCTTTGGGCGCATGACCGATCGCTTCGGACGCAAAATGCTCTTCATGGTGACGCTGGGCGTCTACCTGATTGCGACCCTTCCTCTACAATGCGATCTTCTTCACCTATGGCCTGGTGCTCACAACGTTCTATCACATTCCCAGTAGCACTGTCGGTCTGTACATTATTCCGTTTGCCATCGGCAACATCCTTGGGCCGTTGACTATTGGACGCCTCTTTGATACTATCGGGCGACACCAGATGATTAGCTTCACCTACATCTTTTCGGGCATCCTGCTGGCTATTACCGGCTGGCTTTTCTTACAGGGAGTCCTCAACGCGGTTACGCAGACCATCTGCTGGTCGATCATCATCATCTTTGCTTCAGCGGGAGCGAGCTCGGCCTATCTAACGGTCAGCGAGGTCTTCCCGTTGGAGGTACGCGCCCTGGCGATTGCGCTATTCTTTGCAATCGGGCAAGGAGCCTCGTCACTGGCACCTTTGCTATTCGCTGTCTCTGCACTCCCCCGTGTTGTTCCCTTTGAGATAGCTAGCAAGGAGCATGGATATGTTCAGACGCATCGTTTAGGTTACGTATGCTAGTATTAGTAATACAATGAAAATATCTCATTTCGCTCTTTTGCTTATTGTATGTATCAGCCTGCTGAGCGCATGCGCTACTAATACGCCGCTGCCAAAGGATGCCAGGAAAACGTCGATAACCGACGCGTGTACACCTGCAGGAAGCACGCGTACCGTGTCAGCACCAGCGCGAGGGCCAGCGGTGCAAGGGGACTGGTCCATGTTCCACGGCGATATAAGGCGCAGCGGAGCCGCTGTCAACGCCTCGGCGAGCAAGCTAGCTCTGGCATGGTCGTACTGCACGGGAGCGCCGATCTCTTCCTCGCCGGTTGTACACGCTGGCATCGTCTATATCGGCTCGCTTGATGAGACGCTGACAGCGTTGGACATACGCAGCGGCAAGATGCTGTGGCAGGTGCAAGCGGACGATCAATTTTACAGTACGCCTGCCATTGTCAACGGGGTTGTGTATGCCGCGTCGTTAAGCGAACTCTACGCCATCGACGCCAGGACCGGCTTTGTTCACTGGTCTGAGCACGTCGAGACAGAGAATGGCAAGTTCTGGTCATCGCCCGCAGTGACGCATGGACTGGTTATCATCGGGCTGGCCTCCAACCTCAACGAGAAGCCGAAGATAGCGGGCAGGGTACTGGCCTTCGACGCAAAGACGGGGAAGGTGCGCTGGCGGACCTACACATCGTCCAGGGGCGCACCAGGAGCGGGTGTATGGAGTTCGCCTGCTGTCGACGAGCAAAAGGGTATCGTTTATGTAGCAACCGGCGATCCTGACGATGGCGTGCAGGCGCTAGCGTTGCGCAATGGGCATCTGCTCTGGCACTGGCGCTCGATCATGCGAGACGTTGCAGATACCGATATCGGCGCGGGTCCCATGCTCTATACCGATCGGCAGGGCAAGGAGCGCGTCGTCGTGGGTGGGAAAAACGGCTCTATGTATAGCCTCGATGCCAGTAGTGGACGCGTCCTATGGCAGACGCAAGTCGGAGGGCAGGTATTCAGTTCCCCTGCATTCGCCAACGGAACTATCTACGCGTTGGGAACCACGGGTGGTAGAAGCGCTACAGTCTGGGCGCTAGATGGGCAGAGTGGCTCCCGACGCTGGCACTACGCGCTAGCCACCATGGTCTACGCCTCGCCTGTCGTCAGCGGCCAGGCGCTCTATATTCCGATCGGCAATGGCTTTGGGCCGGGCACTGGAGGCATCGAGGTGCTCAACACAGCAAGCGGGCATCAAATTCAATATATGGATTTACGCAGTACAACCAACTCATCGCCAGCGGTACTCGCTGCCTGGCTATTCGTCGGGGCGCACAATGGAAACATCTACGCCTTTACGCGTCACTGACTTTTTGATCATTAGGAGAGACGCGCGCGACAACGACAGTGATATTATCGGATCCGCCGTGCTCATTAGCAAGTGTAACCAGGTGCGTCGCGCTCTCCTGCGGCGTGTGCTGCTGGACAAGAGCGCCGATCTCCTCATCGCTCACCATATTCGAGAGTCCATCGGAGCAGAGGACCAGTGTATCGCCCGGCTGTAGCATCTCCTTGAACACATCGACTTCAACATTTATATGCGCGCCCATGCAGCGCGTAATCACGTTCCGCTGCACATGGCTGCGCGCCTGTTCCGCCGTCAAGATGCCCGCCCGCACCTGTTCGGCCACCCAGGAGTGATCCTGCGACACCTGGCGTACCTCGTCCTGGCGCACAAGGTAAGCGCGGCTATCACCCACATTCATAATGTGGGCCTGATCGCCCAACAGCACGGCGGCGGTGCAGGTCGTCCCCATCACCCGTTCTGCCATTCCACTCGCTTTACTGCCCGTATATACCGCTTTATTGGCCTGCTGGATTGCTTGTAAGAGAGAGGCTACAACGTCGTCGTTCTCTTCATCCTCGTAGTAGCGTTTGTTGACCTCATTGACCACCATCTCGCTGGCTACTTCTCCCTTATCGTGCCCGCCCAGGCCGTCCGCGACGATCAGCAAAACGCCCTTGCGGGCCAGCACAGCGGGATCTTCTGGCACGACCGAGATCATATTATCTTCGTTATTAGCGCGCCTGCGACCCGTATCTGTACATAAGCCAACCTCGTACAAAAGATCACTCATCATAATACACACCCTTTCCATCACTTAAGCAACCTGCCGAGGTTACAGGATCTTATCCTTATGCGACTATCTCTACGCAACGCGACTTTCTGCTATGATACAGAGTGATGCCACTGTTTGTCAACTTGTGTGCGGGCTGCGAAATTGTTTTGGATGGAACAGACAAATATATGAGCGAGGTTCACCGGCCAGTGGCGCTCTGCAGGCCAACATAAGGGCCGGTGAACCTCGCTCATATATCATGAGGGATACGTGGAATTGCTATTTCACATCGACCTTGAAAGCTATGTTGAGAATATACATTGGGCACATCTGGCCGGCTTTACAGAGCGGTTGGCTGATGAAATCGATCGCCGTGCTCCCGGTTCCTGTAGCGGTGAAGCGCCACACGCACACGCTATTGGCGGGCGAGGCGTAGCCGGCAGGTGATTGAAGCTGAAGGTTGCTAGGGGACGAATTGGGTCCGCCCCATTTGTGGCCGAAGGGCAGCCGTACCTCAATCACATCGCCCACGTGGGCCGTGACGGTGCTGGTGGAATTGGCCGGTCTGATGACCACGTTCGCCGCCGTCGGCGCGCTGCTCACGACCATATCGCTGGGGCAGCCGTGCGACGTTCCATAGCCCTTTACCGGCGTAGGGGCCGCTGTTGGAGCAGACGTTGGAGCAGATGTTGGCGTGCTGCCAGTTGAGCCCGCGCCACCCGTCTGGCTGGCGGCACCGCAGGCGCTAAGCGCCAACGCGAGGGCCAGCAGGGCAAGTAAGCTGATATATACAAATGCTTGTTTGTGTATGGTAGAAACAGTACGCATGATCTGAACTCCTTCTTCGCTATTCTCTACACAGAGCGTATCACTATGTCATTATCAAGACGAAGGCAGCATCAAAAAAGTTCCCTGCATAGTATCTCTTGAGTAGGGATGGGCCTTGCGTCCATCCGGCTCAATGACCGAGAACGCTGTCCCTGGCCTGATCGCGCTTGACGAGCGGATGGACGCAAGGCCCATCCCTACTGTTCTGGTTGGGATCGGCTGGTAGAAGCGAGCATGACCAGGAGCTCCTCAGTATCGAGGACGAAGCGGCGCGTGGGGATCACCTGCTGCACGAGTCCGAGCCGCAGTGCCTCCTGTGCATTGAGCGTCACGCCTGACGCGGAATAGTGCGTCGTCATCTCGCGACCTATTGCGGCGGGCAGGCGTATGGAGAGCACGCCAGGAAAGATCTTCGCGTTGATTGCGGGCAGGCGAAAGCGGGCATCATCGCGCGCGATCACCGTATCGCAGAGCGCGGCCAGTTCGCAGCCCGCGCCGAACGCGCTGCCCTTGACCAGAGCGACCGTAGGAATAGCGTGTATATGGAGCTCGTCAAAGGCAAGCTCCGCGTTTCTCGCGGCCTGTAGCAGCTCCTCACGATGCTTATCCGAGTCATCGGGGAGGTCCACACCGGCGCAAAACGCCTGCTCCCCCACGCCTGTAATTACGATAAGGTGAGGAGAACGCGTCACCGCCTGGCGTAGAGCGGTCGTCAGCTTATCGACCATCTCAGTGGTCAGGGAGTTCAGGGGTTGTCGATCAAGGAGCAGCCAGAGAAGATCTTTGTGCAGTCGCACGTGAACATCTGACATGTCTACTATCCTCTACTTCGTAGTGTTTCTCATAGTCATCATCATCACAGCATCTACGAGTGCCCGGTAGGCCATTAATAGATAGTATATAACATGTCAGAGCGAGCTGGCTTTCTTCTCAGAAATGCCAGCTCATGTTGAAGGGCTAGATGCCCATAATCTTCGCGATATACTGCTGCGTCTCGCCGGGGAGGAAGTTCATCCAGTTCGCGCCGCCAGCGGCAACCGCGTATTGTACCGTGCCGGAGCCAGCGTTATAAGCGGCCAGCGCCTTGGCATAATCGCCATCGTACTGTTTGGCAAAGTTAGCCATATAGCGGGCTGCGCCAGCGAGCGCGGACTGTGGATTATATGGATCGACGCCCAGGGCCGCGGCTGTCGCAGGCTCGAACTGGGCGATGCCAACGGCACCGGCGGGCGAAGCTGCATTAGGATTGAAGCCGCTCTCAACCTGGATCTGTCGTACGAAATAATCGGGATTGATACCGTTAGCGACCGCGTCCTGGCGCGCAATGGCGACATACGCGCTTGTCGAGAGGGTGAGCGGTGGTAGCACCGGATTGGTAACGGGGGCGACAGGAGCGACAGGAGCGACGGGGGCATTGCCCTGCTTCGTATTCGCCTGCGCGAGCGTCACAAAGGTGTGCGCGCTCACATCCATCCCTTGCTGCTGTGCCTGGACCCAGTCGGCGGCTCCTGCAAAGAGCGGAACCGAGGTCTGCCCACCCTTCAACGGGGCCAGCGAGACCAGTGTAGTAATCATAACGGCGACAATCGCGCCCAGTACGATACCGTGACGCAGGCGCAGAGACATGCGGCGTGCTGCGGCCAGCTCTTCTGTCGTCTGCTTCCTGCGCTTCTTCGCGCCAGGGATAACCACTGGTGTCCTGGCGACGTTAGGGGCCATCGTCGACTGCAAGGCGACGATCAGCGATTGCGTTGTTGCCACATCGTGCAACTGGCCCGATAGAGGCTGCAACTGCTCGGTCGTCGGAATCGGCGCTGGAAAAGATAATTGCTCGGTTGTGGGAAAATTTTCTATAAGTACGCCTGACGACGGTGCCGTAATGGGGGGGAAGACGGGAGTAAAGTCGGAATAGCGCTCCATCAGCGGCTCGGAATCATTATAGCGGGACGACGATGGAGAGTTGTAACGTGACATATACCTACCTCATTACCTGATCTACATTGGACTGCTTTGTCTTGAGTCTATCTAAATAGACCGGAAACGTCAAATGATTGGGGTATAAGGGGGTTAAAAGTAATGTTCTATTCCTACTATCTCAACCTGCTTCCTGACAAATGGTAGAGCTGAGTGAGCCGTGGTGATACAAATTAGTATATTACGATCGGGGTAGAATCTAATACAGCATAATACAATACGATCGGTGTAGGGACCAGCTTCAGCGCGTCCGGATTTATCATTTTCCTCTCCTATGATGACGAGAAAAACGTGCCCAAGGTGTAGGG
>JALYTQ010000396.1 GCA_030854195.1 Chloroflexota bacterium | reverse complement strand
CATGGAAAGAAACGCGAGATAGACGAACAGGCCCACCCACGCTATCGCGTAGGCAACGACGAGATAAGTAACTCCTTGCATAAATCTATCCTTTTCCGTTATTCGTCAAGTCCGTATTCGACATGGGCACGCAGGCGCTGGGCCTGGGCCTGTAGCTTCTGTAAATTGTAGAGCTGCACCATCAGGAAGCTGTAGAACAGGGTGAATGTGACCAGCGCGACCATCAGGGTCAGCACGACGGACGCGGGCAGGTCGCCATCGGCCACCTCGGGTCCGGGATGGAGCGTGCGCCACCACTGCACCGACATATAGATGATGGGCACGTCGATGACGCCAATGATCGCCAGCACGGCACCGGCGTAGGCGCTACTGGCGCTGCGCCCCATATAGCTGCGCAGCATGAGATAGGCAATGTACATAAACCACAGCACCAGCACCGCCGTCAGCTTGGGGTCCCACGTCCACCACGTACCCCAGGTCTGCTTGCCCCAGATAGAGCCCAGGATGATTGCTAATGTGATAAAGACTGCGCCGGATTCGGCGGCGGCGCGCGCAACCCAGTCCCAGCGTTCGTCCTTTTTGATTAGATAGCCGATGCCGCCCACGGCCACAATGCCAAAGGCGAGCATGCCGATCCAGGCCATCGGGACGTGGAAGTAGAAGATGCGCTGCACGTCCCCCTGCACAGCCTCGGTCGGCGCGTATAGAAAGATCATCCAGATGGAGATCATCATGCCGATAAATGAAAGCCCGCCCAGTATCAGGGATGCAACCGGCACGCCCGCTCGTGGCGGCGCTTTGGTGCTCTGCGGCTCGATGCGCGTCTCGCGCTTCGCCAGGGCCATAACATATTTCTCCTTATTATTCCTCAATAACGTATTGGAACAAGAGCGTTGAAAGGCTCAAGAAAATTATATCAAACGCGATAATAAGTCCCAGCCACGGCGGCTCGTTCGCTGCTCCCGGCACAAGCAGGGAGCCGGTGGCGCGCACCGCCGCGATGACAATGGGTACGATCAAAGGGAAGACCAGCAGCGGCAGCAGCAGTTCGCGCGCGCGCGTCGCGGCGGCCATCACCGAGAATAACGTCCCGATCGTGGCGACGCCCAGCGTACCTAGCAGCACGATGGGGATCAGCTGTCCCACAACGAGCGGTACGTCGAAGAGCGCGGCAAAGATGGGCAGGGCCACGATTTCTACTACTCCGATAAATAGCAAATTTCCCAGCAGTTTTGCAAGGTAGATTGCCTTGCGATCGACCGGGCAGAGCAACAGGCGATCCAGCGAGCCACCATCCTGCTCGGCGGCTATCGTGCGTCCCAGTCCCAGCAAACTGGCGAAGATAAAGGCCACCCACAGCGCGCCCGGCACCACGGCGGCCTTGTTGTCCACGCGCAGATCGAAGGCAAAGTTGAAGATGACCAGCACCAATAAGGCAAACATGCCCATGCTGATCCAGGTCTGCTTGCTGCGCAGCTCGCTGCGTATATCTTTCGCCAGAATCGCTACAATCTGGGTAAAAAAGGTACGCGCTGTACTCATGTTGTTACCCTCTGATAGGTGCGCTGCAGAGTGTCCAGATCTACGTTCGCGGTCTCGCCCGTAAAGACGACGCGGCCCGCGCTCAGCATGACCACGCGCTCGGCAAGCGGCAGGACGCGCTCAAGCTGGTGCGTTGTGAATAGCACGCTGCCACCTCGCTCGCTATGCTCAGTCAGAAGCGCGTTGACAAGCTCGTGTCCCTGCTGGTCAAGGCCGGTATCGGGCTCATCGAGCAGGAGCAGGCGCGGTGAGTGTAGCAGGGCACGCGCCCAGGCGAGGCGCTGCACCTGTCCACGCGAGAAGGTGCCGACGCGCTCGTGCATGCGCCGCTCCAGGCCCACGCGCTGCAAGAGGGCAACGGCGCGCTCGCGTCCTTGCTTTACGGCGTACATGCGGGCGAAGAAGAGCAGATTTTCCAGCGCAGTCAGTTCCGGGTAGAGATAGGGCTGGTGGGCGACGAAGCCGATCAGGGCGCGCACCTGTTGGGCCTGCTGCACGCTATCGAGGCCCAGGATAGAGACCGTTCCCATACCAGGACGCGTCAGGCAGGCGAGGATGCGCAGCAGGGTTGTCTTGCCAGCTCCGTTGGCTCCCAGCAGGGCCACGCGCTCACCCTGCTGCACGTCGAGGTTGATGCCGCGCAGGACTGGTTTCAGGGTGTAGCTTTTCTTGAGGTTGCGGATCTCGACCATATGGCCCTTGTCGGTGATATCGCGTGATGTGGCGGCATCTGACACGACGGGCAATGGTTGGTTGTGGTTTGATGTTGGAGGGACGGGCGATGAAGCGCTGGACGCGATAAATCGGGTCCCTACGGGGTTGGGGAGTTTTTCATTCATGGAGGGCAGGAATTGGCTGTTCATCGGCGGGTCGCCTCCTGCTCGCTCATAAAGGTGCGCAGGCGGGCCTTGGCGCGGGCGCGACGTTCCTGGTAGGTTGCTTTATTGAGTTTGCCAGCCTCATATGCCTTGTCCAGATCTAGTAGTTCTTGCATCAGTTCCTGTTTGCGCTCTTCGGGACGGGGTTCTTTAGCGGTTCGCTTCTCCGTTGGCTTACCTTTGCCGCTATGTTTGCTGCTTGGGCGGCGCTTCTTGCGATCTTGCAGGCGCGAGAGCACCGAGACTGTGGCAATGATCGCCAGCAGGATGAGCAGGCCCACTACCAGCCAGATAAGTTTGAGATTGAGCGACGACGAAGAACTGGTCGGGGAAGGCAGTCCCTCGAAGTTGACGTGCAGCTCCTGGTTGGGCAGGAGCTGGTTGCCGCTGAAGAGTTGATAGGGATGGTCATTCGCCATCTGGATGCCCTGCGCGGTTAGAGAGCCGGAGCTGGCGTGTATAGAGGGCGCAACCATGAAAGAGAGGTCCACCGTCGGATACTGCGCGCTATATTGAAAATCGTAGACCGACGAAGTGTAGGGAACCTCAAACGAGAAGGCGTACTCGTTCGTGCCCGGCAGCACGGCTGCGTTGGTCGCGAAGCCGCCCGTTACCTGGATTGAGCGGTAGCCTGCGAAGCCCGAATCGAGGCTGATGGCGCGCGCGTTTTTTGGTAACGAGAAGAGCAGCGCGTTGGGCTTGCCCTGGCTGGCATCCAGCGAACCAACATACGCTTGCAGGCCCAGATTCTGGAAGACGAACAGCTCGGAGACTGTGAAGGTTGATTTCTTGGCGTCCGGCTCCTGGATGAGCACGGTGGAGCGCAGAATTGCCAGATTGTGTGTGCTGCTGGTAGCGTCGTAGACGGTCAGGTTCACCTGTTGTGTAGGCTTTTTAGCGAGCGTGACCACAGCGGAAGTGTACCCCGCACCCTGGTAGTTGATATAGGTCGCGTAACTGATGGCGCTATCGGTCGCCAGGTTAGAGAACGTATACGAGCCATGCGCGTCGGTCTTCGTGGTCGCCAGATCGCGCGCGCCGCCATCCTGCGCCATTTGCAAAGTCACAGCCTGTCCCGCCACGGGCGCGTTCTTGTGAGAGCCGTTCAGAAGCTGTCCGCTGATACGCC
>JALYTQ010000142.1 GCA_030854195.1 Chloroflexota bacterium | reverse complement strand
CGTCGATAGGCTTCACATGGTCATCGACGCGTAGATCAATGAAGCGATCGTTGAAGCCAGCGTAGCCACCATGCTCGCGTACGACCAGTAGCGCCGCTGCTTGCTGTCCCCGACTATCGCCACCGGCTGCCTGTCCGGCGGCCAACGCGGCGAGAAGGCGGTCACAGAGCAGGCCAGCGGTGTTTTCAAAGGTATAGGCCATCGCCAGGACGGTATCCTCGCCCGTCAGAAGGTTGCCCTGGCACGTGTAGTGCTCGCCTGTGTGGCCTCCCGCCCAGGGAAAACACTGCTTCCCAGTATATGTGGCGGGCGCGCCATCGGCCCCCACAATGCCAAGCTGGCGATCCTCGTGGCCTCCATCGGCCTGGATCAACTTTTCTACCACCTCTGAGGGCGACAGCCCGCTTGCCAATAACTCCAGGCCACGAGGACCATAGCTGGTATTCGCCCATGCCTGCGTCGCGATCGCGCCGATACCCGCGCGCGCCCACGGCACTACCGCGCCCACAGCCAGAAATTTTGATTGCACGGCGATTCCCAACTCACCTTTCGCGGGATCGCGCGCTACAATAGAAAAGGTCATCAGTTCTCCTCCGTCTCAAAATCGTTCGCAGGTGCTATTATAGCACTTCGGGCCAGAGGTGCGCGTTTTCGTTGTGACTGGTCGAGCTTGCCAAACGTCGTATTGAGATAAGCAGCGAAATTATCCATAGACGAGAAGTGCTTGACTTTTCGCGTTGTTTTAAGCACAATTGTAAGAAGCCAGCAATATGAGAGATATACATCTGTCGCGACGTATATGTATTCATGGTGATGGCGAGTATACCAGCGATCAGGTGTATCTCTTCTCCGCACACATAGTCGTTTGCCTGCAATGCCACACGCGGGGTGCCTCGCGGCTATATTTTTTAAAAGAGGTATGCGTAGATCTTCAAGGAGCGATGGATGGTTCGACACGACTGGTCAGATGATGACCTTGCTCTGCGGTTGCGCGAGCGTGACCCCGAGGCGCTGGAAACACTCATCTCCCGGTATTCTCGTGAAATATTTTATTTCATCAGATTAGTTCTGGACGGTATTGGTGTTGCCCAGGACGCCGAAGAGTGCGTTAACGACCTCTTCGTAGCTGTCTGGCAAGAGATCGATAGCTTTGATGCCGGGCGTGGCACACTGCGCACCTGGCTCACGATGCGGTCAAAGTATATCGCCCTCGATCGGCGACGCCAGTTGTGTCGCCGCCAGACGCATAATTTGCAGTCGGCTGATGAAAGTCGAGCATGGAACTCGGCTGAGAGCGCCGGAGGGCGCAAGTCCGCTGGTTGGGGCTACGAATACGATAATCGCGTGACTCTGCCACCTCATCCAGAGGCAAGCATGGAAAGTTTGTTAGAGCAAAGCGAGAGGCGCGAAGAATTGCGCCTCGCCTTGGCGACGTTGCCTGAGCTTGACCGCTACCTGATCTATCAGCGTTATTTCAAGTTCGCCAGCACAGAGGAATTGGCAGCAAAGACGGGCCTGACCCGCCACGCTGTCGATACGCGATTGTGGCGGGCGCGGAAAAGCTTACGTGAAGCGCTCAAGGAGCATATACATGAGTACGAGCGAATTTGACGGGCTAGAAGATGAGAAGGCCCTTTCTTTACAAGCTAGGGACCTGCCGGATGATTTCTCTCATGAAGACGTGGCCTTTGCACAGGAACTGGGGAGTCTTTTTACCTTGCACGACGAGGAGATCCCTCCCTATTTCGCCCAGACCTTGCTAGAGCCGGAGAATCCGCGCTTCCAGCCGGTCGAACGGGGATTTGAGCAGAAGACGTATGCTCGTGTCTTCCGCCGCTTGAAATTGCGCCGCCGTCTTTTTCGCTCTTCAAAACCGCTGCGTCGCTCGATGCTGGCAGTTGTTGCCGCGTGTCTGCTCTTTATGTTCGCGACGATGGTCGCGACGGGTAACTCATTCGCCGAAGGCATGGCGATTCTCCTGTCTGGTTCGCACAGCGGTGTGCTCCAGGTCGCGAGCTATCCTCAGTCGCTAGCCTCTTCCTCGCGCGCTGTGCAGAAAACGCCTGATCCACAGACGAAGCAGATCAGCCTGCTGGATGTTGAGCAGCAACTCGCGTTCTCTATGTACTGGCCGCAGTCGTTGCCTGATAATTATGCTCTCTCCGGCGTCTCGCTCTTCAATGATCCAGATCAGCTCTGGGCGCAGGGTCCTATTGTGCAGCTCAGCTATGAATATATGCTGCCCGGCGTGAAGCCGCACGGGAATGGGCGCATCGCTATTCGCGAGTTCAAGCCTACCGGGCGGGTGCTCCAGGTTGTGCAGCCGGGTGCCGCGCACCAGATAGAGATCAATAGTAATGGTCAGGGGCAGGTCGCTATCTACGTCGATGGACAGTGGGGCCAGACGACGAAAGTCTCGCAAGCCTGGGTCTTTGGCACGCGCAGCGAGCTGATCTATGAGCACGACGGCATTGTCTTCTGGATCGTGGGCGATCAGCGCGATAGTATCAATAACGCCGTCCTGCAAAATATCGCTTCTTCGATGAGACCTTTCAATATGAGCCGCGCACTTCATATGGGGGATGGCCTCAACGCGCTGGTGGCCTACGATGATTCTCGTTGGCTCTTCACCGGCGATGTGGTCTATCAGGATGGTCCCAATGGCGGCTCGTGGAGCGATGTCGGGCAGTGGCCCGCGTCTTCTCCAAGAGCGCCTACTCATCTTAAATGATCCTTGTGGTACTGGACAACAACTTGTTCCATCTGATATGCTACATGATGTAGGAAAGCCAGATGCGTGCTTAACAACCAGGCACATGGCGCTTCTCTAGCAACGTCGCTAGGGAGGACGAACTGACAGAAGCAAACCTCAAAGGAGAGGCGGATGAAACAATCAGTGACACAGGAAAAAGCCGTGAGACCTCATGGTCTTCCCAACTTACGCCATCTTCGCCAGCGCAAAGGCTTGAGCCTTGGGCAACTGGCGGATATGACCGGGCTACGCCGCGATACCATCACACACCTGGAGAACGGACGCCTGGACCCACAACCCTATCACGTACGCCTATTGGCACGTGTACTCGAAGTCGCAACCTTCGATCTCGTTTCATAAGAACACTCGCTCATAGATGTTCGATGACGCGCATCTTTGATCCGTCTGTTCACCTTAAAGGGCATCCTCAACGATGCCCTGCTAACTATTTTTCCTCACCCATATCTCACCCAATCTCACCATTCCTCCTTGACTTCTGACCAATAAGTGTTTATACTTCCATTAATCGATCAGTCAATTAATATCAGAGGAAGCGCTGGCATAGTATGGCAAGAACGCCGAAAGTGGTAGAAGATCGCCGCGAACAGATCCTTGCTGCGGCCATACACGTCTTCGCGCAGAAGGGCTTTACGCGCGCGACCAACAAAGATATCGCGCGCGAGGCTGGCATCACGCCTGGCCTGATCTATCACTACTTCGAGAGCAAGGAGGCCGTCTTTAAAGCGATCATCGAGACGCGCTCTCCCATCGGAATGCTGCATACTTTGCCACCCGAGATACTGGAGCAGCCACCCTCCGTCTTTTTGCCATTTGCACTGCAAAGAACGCTTGAGATACTGGAGAGCGACGATTTTGTGCGCCTGATCCGCGTGTTTCTGCCAGAGATTATCCATAGTCCTGATCTATCGCCACTCGGCGCGAGCGTGCTTCAGCAGGCACTCGGTTTTCTCAGCGACTATCTGCGCTCCCATATGGAGAGCGGTCAGCTCCGCCAGGGGGACGCTATCCTTAGCGCTCAGGTCTTATTAGGGAGCATCATGGGCTTTGTGCTGCGCCGCCAGCTTCTACGCGACCCGGTGGCCTTGCAACTTACTCAGGAGCAGATCGTCACCGCAATTGTAGATAGCGTCCTGAATGGCCTGCTGCCGCGCTAATTTTTTTGTTTGCCTTATTAATTGGCTGGTTAGTTAATATGAATTGGAGGTGCATGATGACCGAGACAGATGTTCAGGATGAGCAACAAAACGTTCACCGCGACGAGCCAATGGTTGTGATCAATCAGCTGGTCAAGCAATTCGGCACATTGCGAGCGATCGACAATCTTACCATGACCATCAACACTGGCGAGACCTTTGGCTTGATTGGTCCCAACGGTTCTGGCAAGACCACGTTGATCCGTATGCTCGTTGGCTTGCTGCGACCCACAAACGGCACTATAACCGTGCTGGGCAAACGTGTGCCCGATGCGAGGGTTGCGCCGCTCTTAGGATATATGACGCAGTTGAGTGCCCTCTACAATGATCTTACTGCAAGGGAGAACCTGGAGTTTTTCTGTAGCATATACGGTCTACGTGGAAGAGAGCAGCGTCAACGCATCCAGGAGATGCTCGCACGCGTCGATCTGGCCGATCGCAGCAATGATATCGTGGGCAATTTCAGCGGTGGCATGAAGCAGCGCCTTTCGCTTGCCTGTGCCCTTGTTCATCAGCCGCGCCTGGCTGTGCTCGACGAGCCAACGGTTGGCGTTGATCCTGAATTGCGTCGTTCGTTCTGGGACTACTTCGCGCAACTGAATCGAGAAGGGGTAACAATTATTGTCTCGACGCACCATCTTGACGAAGCTGTACGCTGTAGCCGTCTTGGTCTGTTGCGCTCCGGCAAACTCCTTGCACAGGATGATCCACGCGCACTGCTACGTCTCTCGGGGAAAGACAACATGGAGGATGCCTTTCTCTTTTTCGCCAGTCGGAAGGAGGAGCAGCTGTGAGCTTCGCACGTATTCTGGCCCTGGCCGCGCGTATTATACGCCAGGTTTTGCGCGATCGGCGCACGCTCGTCCTGATCTTTGTAGTACCTGTCGTGATTATGACGCTGCTCTACCTCGTGCTGAGCGCGAGCAGCACAACACATACGCTCGCAATAGTGCGCCCAACCGGACCAGGGAGCGAGAATGTCAATATGCTGCTTGATAAATTGCTTCCCACAGCTGATAAGCTAAAGATTATCTCTATTTCTGCAGATCAGGTGGACACGACTCTCAAAAATGGCGATGCCGATGCCGCGCTCGTCTTTCCAGCGGATTTTGCGCAACAGGTAGCTACTGGCGGAAATCCAACCGTGCAGACGGTTCTGGAAGGCTCTGATCCAAATGTCGCGAGCGCGCTGCGCGATCAAACGACGGGTCTTCTGCGCCAATTAGGCATTGCACTTAGCGCGCTCAAGCAGCCACAAAGTCAAGGATTCGCGCCCAATGCTGCGCCATTTCTTATACAGGACCCGCATTACCTGTATGGTGGCCCTGAATATACCTCGACCGATTCGCTCGCGCCGGTATTCATCGGCGTCTTCTCATTCTTTTTTGTCTTCTTGCTGACCTCGGTCGCTTTCTTGCGCGAGCGAGCGCAGGGAACCATAGAACGCGTATTGGTCTCTCCGCTCAAGCGCACAGAGTTGGTGATTGGCTACGTGTTTGGCTTTACGCTCTTCGCGCTGGTGCAATCCCTGGTAACGCTGCTCTTTGTTGTCTTTGCCCTGCGCGTTCACTACAGCGGCAATCTCGCCCTGGTCTTCCTGATCTCGGCCCTGCTCACCGTGGGAAGCGTCAACCTGGGCATCTTCCTTTCGACCTTTGCGCGCAACGAATTCCAGATTGTGCAGTTTATTCCTCTGGTTTTTGGCATCCAGATCTTCCTCTCGGGCATCTTCTGGCCGATCGCGCAATTGCCCCAGGCGTTGCGCCCTATCTCTTACATCCTGCCTCTTACCTACGCCAACGATGCCCTGCGCGGCGTGATGCTGAAGGGGAACAGTGTTGGCGACATTGCGGGACAATTAGGTGCTCTGCTCGTATTCGCTCTGTTGATGATCGTACTGAGCGCGCTTACGATACGCCGTGAAACAGCATAAGTAAACAATGAACCGTCATGCGCTGCGTGACGATTCATTGTTTGGGATGGCTTATGTGAATTTATCTATATATTATGCGGGAATGCTTGTGACCTGCTTCTCGAAGTTCTTGAAGAAGCGATCTACCGCGCCTTTGACGGCACCTTTGAGGATGATATCGGGAATCGCGGCGATCTTGCCCTCCATCTCCGCGTGCGCGTCGTAGCTGAGGTCGGTCCTTTCAGCGATCTCGGCGAGGGTAACGGCGCATCTTGCTTTGACGGAACCGAGTGAGCTGCTTGGCTCCGCGACCAGGACAACGTGGGATGGCTCTACGACATCTTCCGTGCGCAGGTAGATGGCGTAGGGTCCTCTGAGTCCGGGAATGTCAGGTGAGACGATCAATTCAAGGTGTCGTCCTATGGGCAGGTCTACGAACTCCGCCTTCTCGCAGTTTGGAACGCTGTTCTTGAGAACTTCCGGGTTTAAAAGCGCCTGAAATACTTGCTGACGGGGTGCTTTAATTTTCTGGTTTCCTGAAAAATCCATTGTTAGTATTATCCTTTTCTTATAGTAATTATTCTCATACTACGGCTCTGTCAAACGTTATGTGACCTGTTCAGCGGTAGGGGCCACTTGCCTGGTTAGAGAATAGGTTCAAATCACATTTAACAAAGTACTACCTATCACATAGATATTGGATGTTTAAGTATGAGTCAAAGCACAGGTATCCTTCTCTGAGAAGAATCTGGATTGATACTTATTATAGGCTATGCTTGTGTATAGCTCAACGTTGTGGGGAGTTAAGTACTAGTTGGACCATGTTTTCCTATTGTATCTCCACGTGACTCTGGTAGGTTTTCATGAGTATACTTTGTCCACTGGGGGCGACTGGAACTCCTATCCTTTCTCGCTCCGCTTGAGGATACTGAAACAATCATACCTTCCAGATGAGAATCTTTGCATCCGTCGATCCGGTCGCCAGCCCATGTCCTCCCCAGGCTGCTGATGTGAGCGCGCCCGCGTGCGCGTCATAACTGGTGTACTTGTTGTTCTCTGGTGTCCAGATATGCAGCGTGCCATCGCTCGCTACCGTTGCCAGACGTTCGCCCGACACAGGCTCCCAGGCAAGGCCATTGACCGCGCTCGTTAGTGACAGGGTTGACGTAATGCTCGCCGTGGTTAGAGAGACGACGCCTACTGTCTTGTCTGACCTGCTAAAAGCGATTTTTGTGCTATCTGGCGACCAGGCGAGCGAGAGAATCGCTTCAAGATGATTTTCGTAGTTCTGTACCTGACTTGTTCCGCTAGCTTTCAGGGGAACGATGGTCATGCGTCCGCCGTCTGTGCCCGTTGCGATAAAGTTGCCGTCGGGGGATATGGCGACGGCGCGGATGATCGCTCGGTTTGCTTCCAGCGATGTTTTGCTGCTCGCGAGGGTAAACCTGTGCACACCGTTGCCAGATGTGCCGATATAGAGTTCGTCTCCGTTCGTGCTCCAGGCGAGCGCGCTGACTGCTGACCTGAATAGAGACGAGCGATACAGTGTATTGCCTGCTGGATTCCAGATCAGTACCTGGTTGTCTCGTCCGCCCGAGGCCAGGAGGGTGCCTTGCGGATTCCAGGCCACCGCCTGTACTGCCGCCGCGTGTCCCTTATAAACAAGGGCGCTCTGATTGTTGACGTTCCATAGGCGCACGGTGTGGTCGCGGGAACTGGAGGCAAGCTGCGCCCCGCTCGGCGACCAGGCGAGCGCCGTAACTTCGTCGCTATGGCCTGTGAGGACGGATTTTACCTGCGCTGGCTGCTGGTTTACATAGAAATATATACCGCTGCCGATGCAAAAGGTGGCGACCGCTGTACCTCCGATAATCCATGCCAACGCGTTCCTGCGGCTCACGCGCTGTTTCTTTGGGGTGTCCTGGTTGGCCTGTAGCGCGATGGGCGGCGTGGCTGCTTGCATTGGCTGCAGGAGCGATAAGGGACGCTGAGTGTGGAGGGATTGGGCATCCGCGTGCACGTTTACCGTGGGCGCGATCACCTGTGCGGGCGTGTTATGCGTTATGCCACCTGACGGTGCCGAAACGGTGGGAACGCCGTTCATCAGTGGCGCTCTCGTCGCGGGAAACGATGGTCTGCTGTTATTGGGCGCTGCCGAAAGCGTGAGGCGGCGTGGCGCTGTCCCTTCGTACATGCGCCTGGTGAAATCCTCCGCGAAGGCCGCGATAGAAGGGTAGCGTTGCGCGGGTTTTTTGGCGAGCGCGCGTGCCAGGACGTTCTCTACGCCGCTGGCTATGGCGGGATTGGCGGCGCGTATGGGCGGCGGCTCCGCGCTGAGATGCTGGTGCATCAGGTGCAACGGATCACCCTGGAATGGCGGGCGACCGGCGAGGAGGTAGTAGACCATAATTGCGAGGGCGTACTGGTCGCTCTCGGGACCCGCTATGCCGTCGAACTGCTCCGGTGCCATGTACGTTGGTGTTCCCAGCACGTGGCTGGTTCCCGAAACGGCTGAGAAGAAGCGCGCTAGGCCGAAGTCGGAGAGCAGTAAGAAGATCTTGCCCGTACCGCTTGCCGCCCTGGTATCATAGCGCAGTAAGAAGTTCGCAGGCTTCACATCGCGGTGAATGATGCCTTGCTCGTGCGCGTATTGCAGCGCGGAGGCGGCCTGTAGCAGGTAGTCGCCCGCCTCTTCGACGCTCAGCGGCCATGTATTCGGTAGGTCGTGCGGTAACTTCGGAGCCATACTCAGAGACGTGCTGCTGATTGTGCCAGCGCGCCGACGCAGCCAATCGCCCAGAGAACCCTCCGGGCGGTACTGCATCACCATGTAGGCGCGGGTTCCGCTCGCGGTCTCCTCCTCGCCATAACGATATAGGGGCAGGATGTGCAGGTGATCGAGGCTGGCGACCGCGCGGGCCTCTTGCTTGAAACGCTCCTCGGCCCGGCCCGCGCTCGCAGAGTCGGAGAAATCCTCTTCATCGTTGCGGATTACCTTGATGGCTACCTGTTGACCGATAGTCCTGTCCTCTGCAAGGTAAACGCTCCCCATGCCACCGCTGCCCAATAAACGGGTCAGCGTATAGCCACCAAGCTGCGTACCAACAAGCGTCTCCACTAGAATCGAATCTCCTCTGCTCGCTCTTTACACTCGCAACCACTATGATGATAGCATGAGTTCGTGGGCCTGTCTACGAAAATGAAGCCCGCGCGGGTGCCTCGCGGCGATCTTGAGAAACTTTTGAGAAATGCAGCATGTACCTCTTCAATCAGTAGGGATGGGCCTTGTGTCCATCTGGCCCAAGATCGTATACTGGGGAACCGGATGGACGCAAGGCCCATCCCTACTGAGAAATGAAGCGTAAAAAATGTCGGCCCGCGTGGGACCGACATCAAGTGACCACTGTAATAATCTAATGTACATTGTGTAGCGCGGCAATAATGAGCGCGCTAAAGGCGATGCCACACAGCACAACCAGGAGCACCCCTACTGCGTAGGGAATAAGCACCACCGCTGTCGCTTTTCCGCCGGAGAGGCGATGGGTTGCCATAATCTGGTAGACATTGAGTACAATGCTATACACGAAGAGAGCCAGCCCAATGATACCGGCGATGATTGCACCCGCAATTGGAATGATGGCTAACAGACCGAGCAGGCTACTGATGACGTAGAGTGGCACCTGATAGAGCAGCGTGGTATAGCTTTGCGTCAGAAAAGTTCCCTCTCCTTTAAACGCTTTAGCGATCAGGAACTGGATGCCTACCCCGATGAAAAACGAGAGTGGGACTGAGATGATTCTGGAAAAAGCACCTCCGACTGAACCGGCGACCACAAAAGACCTGTATGCTTGCAATGATGAGCCGGTGAGGTCGCTATTCGCAATATACGCATTTGCTGCCGCGCTGGAGAGCAACGCTGTAATGAGCCCAAGCACAACGCCCACGCCGATCATAATCAGCAACTGGACGAGGGTGATATCCCAGCTTGATTTGCGCAGTTCTTCCGCGAACGTTGAGGCTGATGGTTTCGTCAAGACCCGCCTGTATTGATTGGGCAATTGCCGAACGGCCTGGTTGAGCGGCAGTGGTCTTAAGCGTTCCTGGAAGCCAGCCGGGCCAGAGAACGCCGGTTCGCCTCCCTCTGGTGGCGCTCCGTATCCTGGAGGTGCTCCATAAGGGGATTGTGGCGCTCCATAAGGAGGCTGCGGTGCTCCATAAGGGGATTGCTGCCCGCCGTAAGGAGGTTGCTGCGCCCCATAGCCCGGAGGCGCTTCGTAGGGAGATTGCTGCGCTCCGTAACCACTCGGTTGTGAGGGTTGCTCGTAAGGATTCTGCGGAGGCGGCGCTCCATAAGGATTCTGTGGCGTCGTGCCGTACCCCGTGGGCGGCTGAGGCTCGTAAGGATCCTGTGAAGCGCCATAAGGAGGTTGCCCCGATGGCGGCTGTGAAGGCGTGTTATCGTAGTTCTGATTGGCGTCTTGAGACATGCTCTGCTCCTAACTCTATAAGCAACTATGGTGAGAACATGACGAGGTTACCTGTTCCATCATAGCACGAAGCGGATTCTTTGTCTATTTCACGCAGATGCTTAATTCCTGGCTTTATGTATATATGCATTCCAAATAACGAATATGCCTTTACAATAAAGAACTTGCGCCAGGATATGTTGACTGCGTATAATGGCAAGAGAATGTTCTCTGCATATTGTTGCGACGCAGCGAAACAAAGGGGTTTCGGAGCTGTTAGCACCGCTGGAGATGATCCGTCCGTTCTCCCTGTGCTCCTGCCTGCCTGCTCCTCGAACTCCGCATCTTGCGCTTGTACACCTCTGGCGCTGTTGCCAGATGAGGGATGAATGAAGGGATTACATCTATGTCCGAACAAGATTTTATGCCTATCCAGAACTTTGATCACATGGAGTTTTATGTAGGGAATGCGATGCAAGCAGCCTATTATTTTAGCAACGCCTGGGGCTTTACTCCCATTGCGTATGCTGGTCTGGAAACGGGCGTGCGCGACCGCAGCAGCTACGTGCTGGAGCAGGGCAATGTGCGCCTCGTCCTGACCTCGCCGCTGGGTCCCGAAGGAGAAATTGCTGAGCATGTGAAGCTGCATGGTGATGGGGTGAAGGTCATTGCCTTGCGCGTCGAGGATGCCGCTCGTGCCTATCGCGAGGCGACGAGTCGCGGCGCGCGCGGCATCGCGGAACCTGAGACGCTGCGGGACGACTCCGGCACGGTGCAGCTCTCCTCGATCGCCATCTACGGTGATACGATCCATACCTTTGTCGAGCGGCAGGACTACAATGGCACGTTCTTGCCCGGCTACAAGGCTCTGACTGGCTCAACGCCGCGCCGCGCTCGCCCCGCTGGTCTGGCGGGCATCGATCATGTTGTGGGCAATGTGGAGCTCGGTAAGATGAACGAGTGGGTCTCCTTCTACGAGCGCGTGATGGGCTTTACGCAACTGATCCACTTTGACGATCGCGCTATCAGTACAGAGTATTCCGCGCTTATGTCAAAAGTGATGCAGAATGGCAGTGGGCGCATCAAGTTTCCCATCAACGAACCGGCGCAGGGCAAACGCAAATCCCAGATCGAGGAGTACCTGGATTTCTATCGTGGCCCCGGCGCGCAGCATATCGCGCTGATTACCGACGATATTATCGCGACCGTGCGCAATTTGAAGGAGCGCGGCGTGGAGTTCCTCGCCACGCCCACGTCGTACTATGAGACGGTGCTCGATCGCGTTGGCAATATCGAGGAAGATATTCAGCAGCTCTCAGAACTGGGCATCCTGCTCGATCACGATGACGAGGGCTATCTCCTGCAGATCTTCTCCAAGCCGGTCGTCAATCGTCCCACGGTCTTCTTTGAGATTATCGAGCGCAAGGGTGCCCGTGGCTTCGGCGAGGGTAACTTCAAGGCGCTCTTCGAGGCGCTGGAGCGCGAGCAGGAGCTAAGAGGTAATCTGTAGTATGAAACTGGTAAGCTTTAAAGCAGGCGATGGCCTGACGCACGCGGGCGCGTTGCACGAGCAGTACGTGGCCGGACTTGAGTATCCGACTCTGCTTGAACTGTTGCGCGATCCCGTCGGTCCGGAACATGCGCGGGCCGCTCTGATGCAGGAGCCGCAGGGTGGCTCTTACCTCTATGTTCCCGAGACTGAGAAGAAGCCCGCGTCCATTCTGGATAGCGTGCAGCCATTATGGGGCGAGGAAGCGAAGGGCTACGCGCTAAACGAGATTCGCTTCCTGCCGCCCATCCCTGAGCCGCCCACGCTGCGCGACTTCTACGCCTTCGAGCAGCACGTCCGGGCCGCCCGCTTGCTGCGTAACGCGGAGATGATTCCAGAATGGTACGAGATTCCGACGTTCTACTTCAGCAATACCAGCGAGCTCTATGGACATGATAGCGATGTCCCTTATCCCGAAGGAAGCGTGGAGCTCGATTTTGAGCTTGAGATCGCCTGCGTGATTGGTCGCGAGGGGAAGGACATTCCGGTCGAGGAGGCCGCAGATTATATCGCGGGCTATACCATTATGAACGATTGGAGCGCGCGCGACCTGCAGCGCAAGGATATGAAGCTCAATCTTGGTCCCGGCAAGGGCAAAGATTTCGCTACCTCGTTTGGACCCTGTCTGGTG
>JALYTQ010000141.1 GCA_030854195.1 Chloroflexota bacterium | reverse complement strand
GCCTACATCGAGAAGCTAGTCACGGCCTTCAATCCCGCAACGGTCGATGGCTTGATGTGCCGCTCGACCCTTTCGGTCGGCTGGGATGGTCGCCTCTATGACTGCGATTTCAATCAGATGCTCGACCTGGGCCTGGGACCACAAGCGCCTCAGACCATCTTTGATGCGACCATCGAGAGCCTGGCTACACGCGTTATCCAGGTGGGACAACACTGTTACGGCTGCACGGCTGGCCTGGGTTCCAGCTGTGGCGGCGCAACAGCTTGATTGGATGTATGACCAACTAGAAGTAGTAAGATGCAAGAGAATAACGATTTTCATCACGATGATATACACGATGATACAAAAGAGATAGAGATAAGCGATCTACCGGGCGCTGAGGATAGCATCCCACCGGTAAAACGGATATCATTGCAAGCTCGCTATTCTTTTCAGCAGAGACGCAGGCAGGTGATTATTACAACGGGCGTTGTGTTGCTGGCGTTGCTGGCGTTGCTAGGAAGCCTGCCCCAGATCCAGCAGTTAATTGCCTCCAGGGTATCTGGAGCGTCGGATACGGCGACCGCTCCTTCATCGGACTACTTTTACTTTCAAAACCTTCCCTCCTGGGGGACGTTCTTTTTCGATGGCAAGCCGCTTATGCATATGCCCGCGCTCAACGATGATCCTCCCGTCAGATTACCGGCTGGGAAGCATGTGTTGGAGTGGCGCGCAACGCCGTTCCAGACGATGAGCTGTACCCTCCTGGTGCCATCCGACCCAGAACAGCAGACCTGCACCGTTCGCTTCAGCGGATCGAACGCGTATGTGCGTAGCGCCTCTCTCGTTTCGTTTCCACAGACGCTCTCGCTCAATCAGCTCACATCCTCACAGCGCGCAGCCCTGCTCAAGGCGGCACAAAGCCTCCTTGACACGCTGCAATCCTCGACCACCGTCCAGCCCAGCGAATTTTATACGTATAACCAGGGCATGCAACCTCGTCAGGCAACAAAGCCTCTCACCGCGCGGGTCCGCTTTGTACTGGATAGCGATACCTCGCGGCCCGCGCAATGCAATGGCTTACGCTTTGGACCTGCATGCTCGTATGCCGGAAACGACTGCCGGAGCTTCTGCACGCTGCCCTGGCCTCAGGCAAGCGATGCGGTTAACGCGGGATGGCATGCCGCCGCTATCGTTCGTCCGACCTGGACTTACACCGATGCTGCCGGACGTGTCATTGCTCCTCCGCAAGGGGTAGACGCCAGTGGCGATCAGCAATTCGTGATGCTGCATATCACCTGGCAGGCCGGTCAATGGCATGTGACGTTTCATCCGCAGGGGACCAGCTCTTTCGACGATCCCAACTGCCTCTCAACAATGGGCAGCATTATGACAAAACCGGCCTATAATTCTACTCCGCAGCAACGCGTCATCTGGACCTTCTCCTCGATCTCCAACCGCTCGACTGGCTGCCTGGCGACCGCGACGCTCCACGATGGGGATAACCTGCAAGTGGCACCCGCGCAAACGTCCGCCGCCTACGTCCTGCAGCGCTTCGGCGTTCTCATGGCTGCTAACGATACCGCTCATCGTCTCTGGCCGAACCTGCCGCTGGCCGATGATTACGCTCGTAATGTGGCGCGGGATATTGTGCAGAATGCTGTGTTTGTTTCCTGAAACAAACAAGTAGAGGAAATAACGGGTTCTCAGAAAAAGAGGGGTACAAAACCCCACTCTCGTACACTTGTTTTATTATAATCGATTTAACATCGATTGAGTTCAAGCCGCGACATCAATGGTAATGGCCTGTGGATGCTTGTCCTCTTTAGGTACAGGCTGCCCTTCCGCGATAAGAGACTTGATATGGAGACGTATGGCGTCTTTTGCCATCTCAATAGCTTCATCCATCGTCTCTCCCTGGGTTATACAACCTGGCAGCGCTGGAACAGTAACGGTAAAGCCTCCCTCTTCCTCATCTGGCTGCAAGATAATAGTATAGCGGTAGTTACTCATCTTTCATATCCTTTTTCTTTTTAGTATACCATAGCCTCTGTAATTGCAAATAGGCCCAATACAATTCTCCCTTGATTTGACATCGCCTATGCTCTAGAGCTATCATGATAGACACAAACTATGCCTGTAATAGAGTAGCGAGCAGGCCACCAACGCTTGTGAAATTAGAGGAGCAACTACATGTCAGAATCCACAGCCAACGGAACTGTGTTTTATACTCATCGTCTCAATAACGGCTTACAGATTGTTGGTCAGCCGATGCCCGACTTTGAATCGGTGGCCGTGTCGTATTATGTACACACCGGCTCGCGCGACGAGAAGGACCCGACGATCGCTGGCGTCTCGCATTTCCTGGAGCACATGGTCTTTAAGGGCACAAAGTCGCTCGATTGGCAGGAGATCACCCTGGCTTTCAATAAGATCGGTGCGGAACTCAACGCCTTCACCTCCCACGAGTCCACCGTCTACTATGCCCGCGTGCTGGGCGAGTACCTGGACCGTGCCGTGGAGTTGCTCAGCGATATGATGTATCCACGCCTCGCCGAGAGCGATTTCGAGACGGAGAAGGAAGTTATCGTCAACGAGATTGCGCGCTCCGAGGACCAGCCCTATAACATCACCTATCGCCGCATGATGCAGACCTATTTCGGCGATCATCCGCTGGGACACGACGTGCTGGGGTCGCGTGAGAGTATTCGCGGCATGCATGTCGAGCAGATGCGGGAATACTGGCGTCGTCGCTATGCCGCCAACAATCTGATCCTCTCGGTGGCTGGCAACTTCGATTGGAACCACATCATAGAACTGGCCGAGCAGCATGCCAACAACTGGCGCACTGGCGATAGTGGACGCGATGTAGCGCATTACGAGCCTGCTCACGCCATAAACAATGTGATGGTCGATAAAAAGCTTAAGCAGGAGATTATGATTATCGCCATGCCGACCGTCGATGTCAAGGACCCTGATTACTACGCCGCTGTGCTTGGTGGCAGTATCCTGGGCGATACCGATGGCTCGCGCCTCTACTGGAATATTCATCAGCGCGGCCTCGCCGAATCCGCGAGCGCTGGTGTCTGGGCTATGGAGGGTACGGGCATTCTGTTGATGGAGGCGAACTCGACGCCGGAAGACGCTCCACGCGTGCTCAAGCTGCTCTGCTCCGAGCTTGATAGCCTGCTGGACGTGGGTATATTCGAGGATGAGTTGCGCCGCGCCAAAGATAAATGGATCAGCGGCATCGTGCTCAGCAGCGAATCGACCTTTGTGCGTATGCGCTCGCTTGCCAGTGATTGGGTAACGGAAGGTCGTCTGGTAAGCATTGAAGAAGAGATTGAGCGGGTAGAGAAGATCACGAAGGAAGATGTAATGCGTGCTCTTCACCGCTTCCCCATGCGCGATAAGCAGGTGCTCACGGCGCTCGGTCCTTTGAGCGAAGAGGAATTGCTGGCATAAAAACACTACGCGCTTATATGTGAGGTGGCTAAGTGAAAAAGCGCAATAGCATGTTGATGTCTGCTCGCATGCAGAAAAGCTGGACCCCGGAATACGTCTGTGCACAAATAGGCGTAAGTCTCAAAACCTATCAGCGCTGGGAGGCAGGCAGCCAGTTGCCGCGCCGTGCCTCCCTCGCTGCCCTCTGCAAGATCTTTGCATTGTCAGCGGAAGAGCTAGGCTTTGCTGACCTGCCTCATGGCGGAAGAGACAGAGACCATCTGCTGGTGGATGAGGAGGCCCACGCGCCTGACTTCGCTACCGCCGAGCCGCCCGCGCAACCGGAGACCCTCGCGCTCTGGTCAGCGGGTATTACCTCTTGCTGGCAGTTGTACATGGATGGAGGTCAGGCCAAGCTGGAGCCAATGCTCTCCACTTACCTGACCAATCTAAGCAGGCCGACGCTCTATCCAAATCCAGACCAGAGGATCGCCGCCCGCCTGACCGCCCAGGTCTATCAGTTGATCGCCCTGCTTGAGCTGCAGCGTGGTGATTTTATAGCCGCGCAAAAGGATGGCACGCAGGCGCTGGTATATAGCCAGCTCTCTCGGGATTGGAATCTCTATATCGCTTCACAGATACGCCTGGCCGCTATCTTTACCGCCCGCAAGCGCGTCGGCTCGGCCCTGAATGCCTATAACGATGCGCTGCGCCGCGTTACGGAGACCAGCGACGATATCTCTCCTATCCTCCATAGCTGGATATTCGCGGGCCTGGCCGAGATTCAGGCGACGATGGGCAGAGAGAAGGAGGCGCTACAATTCCTGCAACTTGCCTTCGCGGTCTTCCCCGCGCAGCCCGAAGACGATCCCTGTTTCACCTATGCGCGCTGCGATCGCTCCATGCTCTACCTGTACGAGGGACTTGTCTTCCTGCGCCTCGGTCAGCCGCGCCTGGCCTGGAACGCCTTCGCCCAGGTCGATGAGCTTGCTCCGTCCGAGCGTGTGCGCGCCGAGTTCCTGCAACAAAAAGCCTACACCTCCTGCGTGCTCGGCAACATGGTCCAGAGCTGCATCTACCTGGAAGCCGCCGCCAGGGCCGCGCAAGGCATCGAGAGCGACCTTGCCTTCAGCGAGGTCTACGCCCTCTACGAGCATATGCTCGCCCTCTGGGGACAGGAGCCACGCGTCCGAGCGCTCTCCCGCCTCTTCCAGAAGTAGACAGCGACGAAAAACACTGAAAGCAGCAAATAGTCCTGGTTACAAATTACCCTATTGCATCGCGCCACGAAATGCGCTACAATAGCAACGGTCAAGCGCGATGGGCGTATAACCTGTCAAGCGCGTCGGCATAGCTAAGCTTAAAAAGCGTTCTCTATACCGATCACCAAAGTGTCCGCGTAGCTCAGTGGTAGAGCAATCGACTTTTAATTGATTGGCCGTGGGTTCGAGTCCCACCGCGGACATTACAACTCGTAATCCTTTGCCCATTTTACTCCTTGCTCTTGTTTATTCTTCGTTGGTACTAGACGCAAATTCATTTATGATACACCTGCATGAGTAACAGGTATCAGATATACTGCCCTGTTTTCGGGACAGTATACCGCGAAGTAATCAATCGGATTGTTGTAACTCTTACTACCATGAGTAGTCCTTCCCGCACGTGTATGATAGTAAAGGCTTGCTGGTGCAAATTCTATATATTCGCCATTTGATCTCCCTGTTTTACACTGAATGCGCCAGAACTTCTCCTCAGCGTCTTCAATTACAAGATCGTATCTCAGGTTATCTCCTAAAGGAGTAAGGATGCCATAGCCAACCTCTAAAAGCCTTGCTATGAGAATAACCTCGCTCAGTTCCCCGATGGCTTTATGGTTTTGCTTTGGTTTCATTGGTTCCATCGTATCCTCCTCTACTTTCGTTATTAATGTTATTGGTACCCTGATAATTATGTCTTGTATGATATATCTCTTATTCTATGCATTACTTCTATATTTCATTATACCAGCGTTGTCTAGAACATCCGTTTGTACTACGCGATGAAAGCAAAACGGGTAAGTGGCATTCACCAGCTTATAGGATGCTAACCAGGGAGTTGAGGGACGTTGAAGGCAGGAGAAATTCCAAGGGAAAATTGGCAAAACCTTCTTGCTAATAGTCTTGTTAGATTATCGGTAACGTGATACACTACTGGCATCAGTCACGACCTGAAGCGGTTACGGGACCCCGACATGTAGAGCTTGTAATGAAGACCGCGTCAGATGACCAAAACAGGAGGCGGTGCCTTTTCCGCAAGCGCACCGGTACAATTTGGCAAAGCGAATACTTGTTGTCGACGATAGGAATGAACTTCTTCACCTGATGCGCAGGGTGTTGGAAGATGAACAATACCAGGTCTCTATCTTACAGGAGGGTAGAGATGCCTTCGCGCGCGTCAAAAGCTCCCTGCCGGACCTGCTTATTCTCGACTTGAAGCTGGGCGATATATCCGGACAGGACGTGCTCAAACAACTGAAGAACGATACCGTGACGGCTGATATTCCTGTAATTGTCTATACCGCAGCTGTGCTTGAGGCTGACGAAGTGTCCAGCCTGATCGAGGAGAATCCTCAGCGCTATCATAGCGTATATCTGCTCCGCAAGCCCTTTGAGCTGAACTCCTTACTGGATAAGGTCGAGGAACTGCTGGACAAATCTGGACGCTGAAAAAGCCTGGAGATATTATTATTCCGACCGGAGAGCTTTCCGGCCATTTATGTCGTTATCTATCTTACCTATTATTTTATAGGAAGAAGGGAGTCAAGGTATGAAATTCGTTTGGGGATTACTTCTGGGATTAGGTCTTGGCGTGATTATTGGTCTGCTTGTTGCTCCGCAGACGGGCGAGGATACCCTCGCGCTAATACGCGAGCAGGGTGTGCAACTGCGCTCAGGCAACCTGAATGACCAGATCCGCGCGCGCGCGAACGATGCTATGACCCAGGGCCGCGAACTGTACTCACGCACGAAGGATGATCTGACCGATCGCTATAGCAAGGCAAAATCAGGCAATCTATAGAAATCCGTAACTTTTCAGGTCTTCCTCGGCACTGAGGAAGACCTGAAGAGGTTCTACCTGTCGTACTGTTTAACCAGCTTTTCGACGAGATTGGCAATTTCGTGCCATATGTAGTGCTGATAATCAAGCATCTTGGCTTGATTGAGATCGAAATCTCTGCTTGTCGCGTCTTTCTTCGCGTGCTCTTCGAACTGCTTCGAGAGCGTCAGCGTCTTTTCACCGCGACCGTGCAGGTAGGTTGTCAGCTCCCGCAGATCGCTTAAGAGCGCGTCCAGTTTCTCTTCGCTGCCAGGCATTGTCTTTATCCTTGCTTCTTTTTTGACGGAGGATCGATCTGTAGGGCGTCCGCGAAACGGTTGAAGAAGTTGAACAGGCCAATGACGGTGGTGATCTCCACCAGTTCGCCATCGTCAAAGTGTACCTGCAGTTCGTCCCATAGATTCTCATCTACGTCGCGCGCGCTCGTCGTTACTATCTCGGCGTAGCGCAACGCCGCCAGCTCGCGAGCCGTGAACATGTCGCGATGCTCGTCGATATGGTACATTGCGTCAAGCGTCTCCGCGCTTACTCCCAGCTGCCCTGCCAGGGCAGTATGCGCCTCCATTCAGTAGAGGCAGGAGTTGACTTGCGAGACGCGAATTGCCAGCAACTCTTTGAGCTTCGCATCGACGGTTCCCGTGCGCATGGCGATATCCAATAGCTGCACGGCGTTCTGCATAATTTCAGGTCGGTGCGCCATCACTCCGAACAGCGTTGACATTGTGCCGTCGCTCGCGCCTGTCGTCTGAGGCATCTGCGCGGCGTCATTCACTGGTATCCGTGGCATACAGCAATCCCCCCTTTCCAACAAGATGAATAGGTTCTTGCCTCCTATTTTAGTGGAGTTCGCCCTGATACGCAAGGCACTATGGCAGGTTTGACACTGCTCTACGCTTCTGGTTACAATGGAAGCGCGAGAAATAAAGGAGTATCTACTGAATTTATGGGAAGTGAACAGGAAGCGGCGCTTACCGCGTCGACCCGCGTTGGCATTATCGGCGGAGGCCAGCTCGGGCTTATGACGGCGGAGGCGGCGCGTGCTATGAACTACGCGGGCGTGACCGTGCTCGATCCTACTCCGCAATGCCCCGCGTCGCTGGTGGCGGAGCAGATTGTCGGCAGCTTGAAAGATCCCCAGGCGCTTCGTCAACTGGCTGCACGCTCGGATATTCTGACATACGAGATAGAGCATATCAATACCGAGGCCCTGCGGACCTTGCGGACGGAGGGTGCGCGCATCCATCCCTCCCCTGATCTGCTGGCTATCATCCAGAATAAATATCAGCAGAAGGAGTTTCTGGCGCAACACTCCATTCCGGTCGCGCCGTTTCTCGCGGTTGATACAGCGGCTGATATCGAGCATGCCGCCCAGTTGTGGGGCTATCCCTTAATGCTGAAGGCGCAGAGGGATGCCTATGATGGACGGGGCAATGCGCGCATTGACGATGCTGAAGAGATCGCGCCCGCTATGGAGAAGTTAGCCGGTCGCGAGCTGTATGTAGAGAAGTGTCTCGCTCTGGATAAGGAGCTTGGCCTGATGATTGCCCGTAACGAGCGCGGCGAGATGGCAACGCATCCCGTGGTGCAGATGATTCACGCACGCAATATCTGCCAGGTTGTCCTCGCTCCAGCTTCGATAGATAGCTCTCTGCGGGATGAGGCACGCGCGATCGCCTGTCGCACGATGGGTCTTTTACAAGGTATAGGTATCTTCGGCTTCGAGTTCTTTCTAGATACTGACGGCAAAATCTGGCTGAATGAGATCGCGCCCCGCCCGCACAACCTGGGCCATTTTACGATCGAGGCGTGCAAGACCTCGCAGTTCACCCAGCACCTGCGCGCCATCACCAATCTGCCGTTGGGACCGACCGAGATGCTCTATCCGGCTGCCGCGATGATCAACATTCTTGGCGACCACGACGGTCCCGCAGATCCGTACTGGCTCGACGACTACGATCCCGAGTCTGCGTTTGTGCATCTCTATGGCAAGCAAGAGACAAGGATCGACCGCAAGATGGGCCATATCACGGTCGTCGGCGACGAGCTTGCCCAGGTCTATGAACACGCACAGGAGGTGAGAGCCGCGCTCTCGATTTAATGCATGACACAGAATGAAGCTATCCTCCATACAACCGATGCAGAGACCGGCGTCCTCGTCTCTCCCGAAGGCGTCGGTCCAGTCGCCCAGGGAGCGCCCCGCGTGCTGGTGACGATGGGGAGCGATTCCGATCTGCCCCTGATGATGCGGACCATCGACACGCTCAGATTCGAGTTCGGCATTGCGTGCCTGGTGCAGATCAATTCCGTGCATCGCGACCTGCGCTCAGTCGTGCGCCATATCGAGAACCTGCCGGAGTCGGTGCAGGTCATTATTGCGTGCGCGGGCGGCGCTGCTCACCTGCCTGGCAATATCGCCGATCTGCGCGCCGATCTGCCTGTGATCGGGGTGCCACGCGACCTGGGCACGCTCAAGGGCGTCGACGCGCTCCTCTCGATGGTGCAGATGCCCGAGGGCGCGCCCGTTGCTGTGATGGCAATCGGCGAGGCGGGTGCCGTCAACGCCGCGATTCATGCCGCCAAAGAACTGGCCATTGCTGATCTCACCATCAAAGCGCGCCTGCTGGCCTACGCGGAGAAGCGCAAAGCCCGCGTGCAGGGACAGAACGAGACGCTGGCGGTGAAAATCGAGTCCAACCAATAACGCATTTTTCCTCTCGACGCCCGCGTGTAAGTCTGATATAATGAGGGCGCACAGTTGTAGAACATAGTTTCAGGTTGGAGTGTGCTATGAAGGAGCGCCTCGTTTCGCCCCAGTTGAGCGAAGAGGAACAGATTATCGAGGGTAGCCTGCGCCCTCACCGCCTGGCGGAGTATATCGGTCAAGAGAAGATTAAAGACAACCTCAGTATTCTGTTGGAGGCCGCTCGTCGTCGCAACGAGCCGGTCGATCACGTTCTGTTGTATGGACCTCCCGGCCTGGGCAAGACAACGCTCTGCAATATCATCGCCGTCGAGATGGGTGTGAGTATGAAAACCACCTCGGGTCCGGCGATCGAACACGCTGGCGACCTGGCTTCGATTCTGACGGGCTTGCAGCCGGGCGAAGTGCTTTTTATCGACGAGATTCACCGCCTTGCCCGCGCCGTTGAGGAGCGCCTCTATTCAGCCATGGAAGATTTCGCCCTCGATGTGATGATCGGCAAGGGACCTGGCGCGAAATCGCTACGCCTCTCGCTGCCGCCCTTCACGGTCGTCGGCGCGACCACCCGCGTCGGTTCGCTCACGGCTCCCCTGCGCGACCGCTTCGGCGCGATCTACCGCATGGAATACTACGATACGCAGGCGCTCAAAGAAATCTTGATCCGCTCGGCCCGTATTCTAAGGGTGCCAGCGGAGGAGGGCGGCATCGAGGAGATTTCCAGCCGCGCCCGTGGGACGCCGCGTATCGTCAACCGGCTGCTGAAGCGCGTGCGCGACTACGCACAGGTCAGAGCGGATGGCGTGATTACCAGGGATGTGGCGAAGTCCGCCCTCGATGCAATGGAGGTCGACGAGATTGGTCTCGATCAGACTGACCGCAACATGCTGCTGACGATTATCCAGAAGTTCAACGGGGGTCCGGTGGGTCTCGATACGCTGGCCGCCAGTACGAGCGAGGATTCGGAGACGATTGAGGATGTGTACGAGCCCTATCTGCTGCAACTGGGCTTCATTGCGCGCACGCCACGCGGGCGTATCGCGATGCGCTCGGCATATCAGCACCTGGGCCTGACTCCTCCGGGTGAAGAAGGTGGGGGACTGTGGTCGACGACTCCTTGAAGATCAGCGATTTCGATTATGATTTGCCGACGGAACTGATCGCGCAGACGCCGCTGGAGCCACGCGATGCCTCGCGCCTGCTCGTGGTGCAACGTTCATCCGGCGCGCTGCTCCATCGGCATTTCCGCGACATCGGCGACTATCTGCGTCCAGGCGATCTGCTCATCGCGAATCAGAGCCGCGTTATCCCGGCGCGTTTGCTCGGTCGTCGTGCTGAGACGGGTGGCGCGGTCGAGGTGCTGCTGCTTTCCGAGCGCTCGGACCTTGGACGCGATTATTGGGAGACCCTGGTCCGTCCCGGTCGCAGGCTGCGCGAGGGTGCGCGCATTATCTTCGGTGATGACGCGCTGCACGCCGAGGTGTTGCAGCGCACCGATGTCGGCGGACGCGTCGTGCATTTCACTATGCCCGGCCAGGGTCCAGCCGCTAGCAACAATCCTTACAACCTGCTGACCGTGCGCCAGCTGATCGACGAGCTGGGCCGCATGCCGCTACCGCCCTATATTCACGAGACCCTGAACGATCCCGAGCGCTACCAGACGGTCTACGCGCGCATCAGCGGCTCAGCCGCCGCGCCGACCGCTGGCCTGCACTTCACTCCCCGCCTGCTGGATAAGTTGCGCCAGCAGGGGGTGCGCGTCGGTTTTGTCACGCTTCATGTGGGCCTGGACACCTTTCGTCCCGTCGAAGTCGAGGAGGTACGCGACCACAAGATGCACAGCGAAGAGATCGAGCTGGACGCGCTGACTGCCTCATTAATCAACGAAACGCGGAGCGCGGGCGGTCGCGTCGTCGCCGTTGGCACTACCTCTGTACGCGTATTGGAGGGCGTCGCGAGTGTGCATGGTGGGCGTATCGAGCCGTATCATGGTCACACGCGCCTCTTCATCACGCCCGGCTACCCGTTCAAAGTGGTGGACGCCATGATTACCAATTTCCACTTGCCGCGCTCCACCCTGCTCCTGCTGGTCAGCGCCTTCATGGGCAAACCCTTAATGGAGGCAACCTATCAAGAAGCCATACGCGAGCGCTACCGCTTCTTCAGCTTCGGCGATGCCATGCTGCTCCTATAGTTGGGACGCCTCGCCTACCTGTTCGCTGATAATGGCCTCCGCTTCGATCTCTACCAGCAGCTCAGGCGAGATCAGGCGGCACACCTGCACCATCGTCGCGGCGGGGCGGATAGCGCGAAAGAACTCGCCGTGTGCCCTGCCGATCTGCTCCCAATCGTCGATATTGATTACAAACATGCGCGTGCGCACGACATCCCGCATACTGGCTCCCGCCCTGGTCAGCGCCTGCTCGATATTCTTGAGCACCTGCACCGTCTGCGCGTAGGGATCGCCAGTCCCAACTATATTCCCTTGCTCATCGGTGGCAGTCGTGCCCGCCACGTGAACCGTATTGCCCACACGCACCGCCCGCGAGTATCCCACGATCGGCTCCCACGGCGTCCCTGTTGAGATATTTTGTCGCTGCATAGCAAACTCCTCATGTTTTCTCACTCGCGCAACGTTGGCGTGTAGCGTGCCAGGAGGGGCAGCGCGTACTCCACATAAAAGTCCGGTCGATCCTGGGTGTGCAGGCGTAGAGGGGCCAGCAGGGCCGGTGGCATATGCGCGTCCAACGCCTGTTCCAATGCTAAACGCGCCTCATTGTCGCGCCGCAGCGAGATGCAGGCCATAGCCTTCCAGAAATAGGCGTCCCATCTATCCCTTATCAAGCTGATAGCGTACCTGAATTCTTCCAGCGCCTGCTCGGTATCGTCACGCAGCCAGTATGCTGTGCCACGACACAGATAGGCAGTGTAGTTCTCTGGCTCGCGCGCGGCTATGGCTTCTAGCCGTTGCGCCATGTCGATAGCGGGTTCGTCTATGCACATAGCGATCCACTGTGTCATCCAGCCATGCTCTAGATGGGTCGCGTCGAGTTGCCAGCTTCCGGCGCAATCATCCCTGGCCTGCTCCAGATCGTAGAGGCGCAGGTGGACCTCTCCGCGATAGGAATAGGCGCAGGAGAAATCCTTGTTCAGCTCGATTGCAGCGTTGAAGTCCCGCATGGCGAGCTCTAACTCATCGAGAGCGATATATTGTATGCCTCGGCTGAGGAGCGCGTCGACATCGCCAACAACAGTGGCGAGCATGCGGTTATAATCGGCGATGGCTTCGTGATGCCGCTTGAGATGGGCGTACAAGCTTGCCCGGTCCTGGTAGACGTTGTATAG
>JALYTQ010000395.1 GCA_030854195.1 Chloroflexota bacterium | reverse complement strand
GCTTACTGGTTCCAGATGTGTGCAACATACCTCTCTATCTCCCCGCAACAGAAACGAAACTGAGAAAAACACAAACAACACAAAGAGCCACACTCTCCCCTCTGCTCACAAAGGAACAAAGTAAATAGTGTAGTGTTCGCTCGCATTTCTCGAAGTCATTGGAGTTTCCTGCGCCTCACAGCTCCCAACAACGGATCGAGGGTTGTATCTCTTGTGGCTTATAGCAATAACCTCTTGTATATTACTACTGTTGTATATTACTAATTTTTGCAGTATCCTTTTGCGGTATACCGAGGAGAGTGATGCGCTGCCGTTAAACAACTCTTCTCTTGCTCGTTCTCTGTATTGTGAGCCCTCCACAACGCCCCGTTATTAGTATACATACGTTGGCAAGTGATAATTATACTACTTCCACATAGGCTTGTCAACACTTCTTGGACGAACTTTTCACGGCTAGCGAACAAAATAACGCCAGTCGTACACTACATATAACGCTCCTGCCTCCCCCTTTATTCCATCTGGCGGGGCAATTTTCGCTATTTGGCCACAAGTGGTGTTTTTATGGCTGCCAGGCTGCTTCCGGCATAAACGGCGCGGAAGAGTGACAAATTCAGGTGCTATTTATGCGGATTGCGGCTTCTGAGGTCATCAAACAGGAGGGTTTGCAGGTAGCGCTCGGCGGCGCTTGGAAAGATAGTGACGATGACTTTGCCGCGATTCTGCTCTTTGTGCGCCTCTTGCAAGGCGGCCCAGGCGACCGCGCCGCTGCTGATGCCGATCGAGAGTCCTTCTTTCTCCATGACGCTGATGGCGGTGGCTACGGCGTCAGTGTCGCTGACAGCGATGACCCGGTCGATGAGGTCAACGCGCAGGGTGTCGGGCAGAAAGCCGGGTCCCAGCCCCTCGATGCGGTGGGGACCGGGCCGTCCGCCGGAGAGCAGGGCGCAGGAGGCGGGCTCGACGGCAACGACCTCCAGCGCGGGATTGTGGGCGCGCAATCCTTCGGCGACACCTGTCAGCGTGCCACCAGTACCAACGCCTATCACGACGATATCGACCTCACAGGCGGTCTCCTCCCATATCTCGACGGCGGTTCCCTCGCGATGGGCGCGGGGATTGGCCTGATTGTAGAATTGCTGGGGATACCAGGCGTGCGGAAGCGTCGTGCGCAGTTCGATGACCTTGTTGATGGCTCCGCGCATGCCCTTACCGCCCGGTGTCAGAAGCACTTGCGCGCCGAAACGCTGCAGGAGCAGGCGGCGCTCCAGGCTGATGGTGTCAGGCATGGTAAGGATGCAATGGTACCCACGCGCGGCGGCGATGCAGGCGAGCGAGACGCCCATATTGCCGCTGGTCGGCTCCGTAATAGTACTGCCCGGTCGCAACAACCCCTGGGATTCCGCCTCGCAGATCATCTGCAAGGCCACGCGATCCTTCGAACTGCCGCCTGGACTGAACATCTCCAGTTTAGCCAGGACGGTTGCTTCTGCGCCAGCGGCGAAGCGCTTCAACTCGACCAGAGGGGTGCGACCGACCAAATCAGTTAGATCTTTTGCCCACGGGGCCATATCTCGCTAGCCTTCCTGCTCCTCCGGTAGCAATGCCCTGACAATACTGAGCAGTTCTTGTACATTAAAAGGCTTGCGCAGGAGAAGTCCTGTTTGTAACCCCATCCGGTGCAGCTCCCATTCGTAGCTCCCGGTAATGAAAACGACGGGGATATCTTTCGTGCTGCTATGCCCACGAAGAATTTTATAGAGCGACACACCATCTAGAATCGGCAATCCTATATCCAACAAGATGAGTTGCGCGTCTATCTCCGGCAAATGGTCTTTAGCAGATTGCCCATCGGGAAAAATCTGTATCTTCCACGAGCCAAGATACTCTAGAATATTGTAAAACAAATCGGCCAGATGTGGATCGTCTTCCACGACGGCGATCAATTTGCGCTTCTCTACTGCTTCAACCACGTGCTACCAGCCCTCTTAATCTCCTCACCGCGCTTCCCTCCGCACCCTTCCAACACACTAAATGTAATACATCGTCTCGGTCTCTTCGGTCCTATGACGCTGTGCAAGTTCCTCTATTGTTGTAGAGGTGAGAATCTGCTGCGTCATGGCATCAATTTTCTGCCAGACCTCGCGCAAGGCACAGCCAGGAGAAAGCTTACAAAAGTCTGGATTCGGTAAACATTCCATCGGCGGCACATATCCCTCCAGCGCCTGCATCACCTGGGCCATGGTGATCTGGCCCGGATGCTTCGCCAACATATGCCCACCCTTTGGCCCACGCACGCTCTTAATCAGACCCTCTTTACGTAAAACCATGAGGATCTGGTCGAGATACTGCTCGGGAACATACTGCCTTCTCGCTATATCAGAGCTTTCGATTGGGCCCTGCCCATAATAAGCGGCCATGTCAAGCATTGCTCGCAGGCCGTAGTCCCCTTTCATTGTTAGCTTCATCGCTGGGAGCCTTTCCGCAGGGCATACCGTGAAAATCCATTTAAGGATACTGCAACTAGTGTTAGGATATATCAGCAATAAACCTCTGTCAATGGGTCGCACTGAGATATGACTTTTCTGGAAAAGCGCATCGCAAAGGACGGCTTTTACGTACCAGATATAAGAAAGATAGTAATTTTGGCTGCTCATGGGGAAGAATACTACCTACTACACTTGCGGGAAGATGCTGGGAATATCTATAATGAGGGTGACAAGCTGAACGATTTTGGAGATATTTTTTATATTCGCCATACCATCCGCTGTTCTAAGGGAGAGAAATTATGCAACAGAGCACTTCCTGGCAAGCTAACCAGGAAAAACAGCCACTCTCGAAGGTGCTCGTAATTGATGACGAGGAAAACATCATAGAATTTATTCGTCTGGGGTTGCGCTACGAGGGCTTTCAGGTAGAATCGGCGTCAGACGGAGAGCTAGGGGTAACAGCGGCACAGCGTATCAATCCAGACCTGGTTATTCTTGATGTGATGATGCCGGGCATCGATGGGTTAGAGGTGTGTCGCCGCCTACGCGCGAACCCGACTACACGGGATGTCCCTATACTGATGTTGACGGCGAAAGATGAAGTCAGGGACCGCATCATCGGTCTGAAAACTGGTGCCGATGACTACCTGACGAAACCGTTCGATTTCGACGAACTGCTCGAACGCATCCGCGCTATCCTGCGCCGTAATAATAGGGCGAAAGCGAGCGGTTCGAACGATGGCGAGGCCGATGGACAGGTACTCCAGTTCGGAGATCTGCGCCTGAATACGTCTACACGCGAGGTGACGCGTGGCGGTCGCTTGATCGAGTTGACGGCGACCGAATACAATCTCTTGCATCTCTTTATGAGCCACCCGCGCCAGGTGCTCGATCGACAGACTATTCTCAATCGCGTCTGGGGCTACGACTTCCTCGGCGAGACCAATATCATCGAGGTCTACGTCCGCTACCTGCGCGAAAAAATCGAGGATTCGCCAAGCACGCCGCGCCTGATCCAGACCGTGCGCAGCGTGGGGTATGTTTTGAAAGGCTAGTAGCGCGCTGTTCATTCGCATCCCTTCAGTAGGGATGGCGC
>JALYTQ010000140.1 GCA_030854195.1 Chloroflexota bacterium | reverse complement strand
GCGTAGGACCCCTGACCAATGTGCTGCTCCTGAAGCAATGCGTAGAGGCCGCCTGGCTGCAGATCGGCGGGCGCGCGCAGGACTCGCAGGGGATTGCGCGGTCATAACATGGCTTTTTTCCTTAGACATGGCTCAAAGCGACATGTGAGCAGAGTCCAAGGGATGTACGATCGACTGAGTGTCACTTCTCTAGGTACCCATCCTCGTATGCGTGATTTAAGGGAGGCATTGGGTAGTGGGAGGTAGAGTACAAGAAAACGAAAAGGAGGAAAGCGTGAACCATTTTGACGAACTACTCGATTCTTTCGCCCACACTTTTTATGGATACGGGAATTATGAAGGTGCGTACTGGTTTATTGGGATGGAGGAGGGGGGTGGCTCTTCTCTACAGGAGATTGAGACGCGCCTGTCTGTATGGGATAGTCATGGAAGGCAGGAATTAGAGGATGTAGCCTTATTTCACAACGAAATTGGGTACGGAGGCTTCTTTGAGAAACAGCTAAATCGACCAGCGACACCAAAGCTACAACCGACATGGAACAAACTCATCCGGATACTCTTGAGTGCTGAAGGCAGACTACTGAGCGACAAAGAAGACGAAGCACGAACGGAACTAGTCCGTGAATATCAGCGAACCTCGCTCGGTCGCACGCAAGGGCAAAGCTGCTTGATAGAATTGCTTCCGCTCCCTTCACGATCAACCAAAGACAAAGACTGGCTGTATGCAGAGCAATCGGCGCTTCCTTACTACGCCAACCGCGAGATATATAAAAAACACTTTATGCATCTGCGAGCAAAACACATTAAGGAATGTATTAAACAGTATAAACCAAAAGTGGTTGTTTTCTATGGTATAGGAATAGAATATGTAAACTGGTGGAAGCAGATTGCAGGTACTCCATTCTCTTATGATATGACAAACGGTATACATATAGCTGTGCATGAAGACATCATCTTTGTGATCACCAGACATCCAGCAACAAAGGGCATAACCAATGCTTACTTTCATAATATTGGACAAATGATAGCGTCTGAGCGAGCGAAGCTCCTTGACTCGGGTAAACTATAAGGTAGGTTATGGCCCGAACTGACTATTCCAATGACCCACATGCACCAGAAGCAAACAGTATTGTACCAGCAGCATCAGCCATTGTAGTGAATGATGAGGGGAACATCCTGTTACATCGGCGGAGCGACAATGATCTCTGGGCTTTACCAGGGGGAGCAATGGAGATAGGTGAGAGTATCGCTGAAACTGCTAGACGCGAGGTGAAAGAGGAAACGGGGCTCGATGTAAAGCCAGAGTACATTGTAGGTATTTATACTGATCATCACCACGTTCTTGCGTTTTCTAATGGGGAAGTACGGCAAGAATTTTCCCTCTGTTTTGCGTGCTCTCTTGTTGGTGGGACAATGAGCGTGAGTGATGAGTCTTTTGAGGTCGCGTTCATCTCTCCGCAGGACTTTGAGCACTTGAATATGCATCCTTCTATTCGTCTCCGCATCAAACACTATTTAGAGCATCGCTAGCAACCGTATATAGGCTAACGACGTTGTTTATAAAGCTGATACTCAGTGAGAAGCCTGTTGTTTGCGTGGAACTGATCCTCCCTCTTGCAACAGCAGCAACCCATCCGCTATACTCACATCAAGCGAGCTATGTCTCATACAAGAGATGATATTCCCCTTACATTCCCTCTTTTTCTCCTCGTTCTCTAGCAGAAAGGCATCCTCCCTATGGTTCGTACTCTTGATAGCGCTCTATTGGGCGCGCTCAATGCGACGACGCGCAGGCCCGCGCTCGCGTTGACGATCGAGGATCATGTCATCCACTACGCTCCCTATCAAACTGGCAGTTCAACCGATGTGTGGAACGATGGTTGTATCGCCAGCGACAACAGCATCATTCGCGTGCAGGTGACGAGCAGCGGAACTGGTTTTGTCTCCAATTTTATGGTGCAGCGCATCACCGATCCCACGCAGGCGGCGCAGTGGGCGTCCTGGACGGCGCTGCCGGGCTCGACGGGAGTCATGTTCCAGGATGGCGGTTGCGCCGTCTCCAACTCGGCTGGTACGTTGCGCGCCTTTGCCCAGCGCGGCACGGGCGGCAATAACCTGTGGGTCTGGACCTCGACGAACAATGGTGCCTCGTGGAGCGGACCCGTAAGCGTCCTGTCGCCTCCTGGAGGAGCGCTGTTGAAGGGCGTTACCAGTGCTGGTAATAACGATGTATTCTTTTTCTATGATGTGTCGGGCGGCGATGCCGTTGGCTGCTCTTTTTACGCAGTTGGCACCTGGTCCGCGCTCAATACATGGACGCTGACACCGGTTTTTTATGGCACGGGACTCGCCGTGGCCTGGAGCGGTACCACGTACACGGTTGTCTACTCGGATGGCTATAGTCTTGCTTCGTGCCTCTTCAATCCGGCGGGGGGCACGTGGAGCAGCGGAACGACGATTGCCGCGACGACCAGCGACGCCATTCAGCGCATCGCTCCACACCTCTCATTTGCCGACGGGCTCTACACCCTGACGTGTACCGAGTCCGACGCGGGCGTGCTCACAGGCGTTGTGTATAGCTATCCGCGCCTGCGCCAGTCAGCCGATCTGCTCCACTGGTCGCAAGGTACGATTGTGCATGATCTCACCTGTACCTATGGCGCGCTCGTCCTCAAGCTGTCCGCGCCGGTGAGCGGAACGTCCGGTGCCCGCTACTACCTGGCCGCTATACCAGCGATCTATAGCGCGCCCGCCTTCCAGAATAGCAATACTACGCAGTACCTGGATGTCTCCGCCTCCGTCCTATCCTACCAGCGCCACGAGCAGGTCGGGCAGCCAGCGCGCCTCGAAGTCGTGCTTGACAACGCTCAAGGAGCCTATAACGCATTGGTGACAAGCGCCAGCAGCTATCAACCGATCGGCTTGAACGCGTCGCTGGTGCTGAGCGAGGGCTATAAAACGGGCGCACCGGATGTGGTGAAGGTGGGCGTCTATCATCTTGAGCAGATACGCTTTGTGCGTGCACCACAGGAGAATCAACTGCTGCTGATTGGTCGGGATCTCTCGCGCAACCTCGATCTTGTTGCGCGCTACCAGAATACCTATACCAACCAGACGCTGGGCTATCTACTGAGCGAGATGTGCGCGCTTGCTGGCCTGTTCTCGGTCGTATTGCCCACAACAGCGCAGATCAGTCAGACGATCGCATCTTTTGTCGTGCAGGCGGGCCAGACGTACAGGCACGCCCTCGATGAGCTCTGCTCCATCTATGGCCTTGCGTACTTCCTTGATCAGAACGAGACGTTGCAGATGCGGGAATTGGCTGCAAGCGATGCATCCGTCTGGAGCTATCAGCCCGAGATCGAAGCAGTCACCTTTGGCAGCGCTGACCAGCGGGCGAACCACATCATTGTCAGCGGCAAGCCACCAGTGGGCGGCGCGGCAGGCTCGCTGACGACCGCTGAGGCATTCGATGACGCGTACCTGCACCTGTTGGGACTTGAGCGCCTGCTCTATCACGTCGACCCAAAACTGACGAGCGCGACGCAATGCAGCCAGAAGGCGGCTTTCCTGCTCGCGCAAGAGGTACGCGTCCAGGTCAAGCATACCGTCACTGTTCCGCTCAATCCCGCGCTACAGCTGCTCGACGGCATCACGCTTACCGATAGCGTCGCGCCGCGTGGTAGCGGGCAGAGCGCGACCTGTCGCATCATCCAGGTAATGGCGCGCTATGATGCGCAGAGCGCGCTGGACGAACTGCAACTGGAGCTTGAGGGGATGTAGCTTTGCTTACGCCTTGCCTGCTCGTCGTCGCCGCGCCTCCGCCGCTTTCTGGCGGCGCTCGCGGCGTTTTTGCGTCTGGATCGCTCGCTCTTCGGCGGACATGACGGGCTGCGGTCTCTCCACGGGAGGGCTCGTCCTTGCCGGTACATTGGCTCTACGCGCCGGTGCCGCCTGGCGGTTGCGACGCGAAGCTGTGAATCCCTGGAAGAGCACGAGGCCAGTCAGCAGCAACGAGGCGAGCAGGATTACGATGTAGATAGGAACAAGAAACTGGCCCCAGATTTTGGGAAGCCAGCCAGCGTTGATGCTGATGCTGAACAGGAACGTAAATGCCAGCAGAATATATTCAACTCCGGTCAGTATCCCGATCTGCTTGTACCAGACGATTCGCTGCCCGCGCGCGCGTGCCTCTTGCATGCGGCGCATACCTGTGACGATGCTGAAAGCACCCAGGCCGATGAAGAGTAGACAAAATATCGCGATTAAACGCGGATCAAAGTTTGGCATATATGCACGCTCCTCAGAAAAAAGAATAAGTCATTTTTCACCTTCCGCCGCATCTCTCTACTGAACAATTACCTGCTTAATCATACAATGTTTCGGGCGGGAAGAATAGAAGGGTGTAAATTATCGTTGCTCTACGCGTCTATGAGAGGTAAGAAATTGCACGATAATGCACCGTAAGGTAAGAGCCTGACAAAATATAGGGTGCTAAATTGAGCAGTATCAATGTTTTTAGGGCTTGACTAAAACAAAAAAAACGCTAAAATCTCTATAGGTCACTTAAATTCTGGAGATTTATGAGGTTTACATGCACATCATCGTTGTCGGCGTCGATCACACAACTGCCACCATCGCAGTGCGTGAGCGTCTTGCCTGCTCACCGCGCCAGATTCCACAGGTGCTCACCGCAACCAGACAGGTAATGCAAGAATGCGTCCTGCTCTCCACCTGCAACCGTACCGAATTGTACGCTGTGTGTGAAGGGAGTGAGCAGGACCGTACACAGCTCCTGCGCGTACTGGGTGAAGCGCGGGGCATGACGTATGACGAGCTTGATCCGCACTGTTATATGCATGTCGATGAACAGGCGATCGAGCATCTCTTCGGTGTTGCCTGTGGACTCTATTCGCTCGTTCCCGGTGAGCCGCAGATCCAGGGCCAGGTCGGCGACGCGCTGGAGATCGCTCAGGGCGGTGGCTATGCTGGTCCGGTGACATCGGCGCTGTTCCGGGCGGCGCTGGCAGTTGGCAAGCGCGCGCGCAGCGAGACGGCCATCAGTCGCAACGCGGCCTCGCTCAGCCATGTCGCGGTACAACTGGCGCGGCACCTGTTCGCGAATTTTCAGGATGCCAGCGTCCTGCTGGTGGGCTCCGGTCAGATGAGCGAGTTGGCGGCGCGCAACCTGCGCGACAACGGAGCGCAGCGTCTGGTGATTGTGAACCGCACGTACGCGCACGCCGTGAATCTAGCGCAGTCGCTCGGCGCGACCCATCGTCCCTTTACGGAACTCGCCGACGCGCTGGTGGAGGCCGATGTCGTTATCAGCTCGACGCGGGCACCACGCGCCATCATCACGACCGAACTGATGCAGCGCGTTATTGAGCGCCGCAACGGACGTTCCCTCCTCTTGATCGATATTGCCCTGCCACGCGACATCGAGCCAACGGTGAGCGCGCTTCCAGGCATCCATCTCTATAATCTCGATGATCTACAGGCCGAGGTCGAGCGCGGCATCTCTCTGCGCTTACAGGAGGTCGAGCGCGTGCGCGCCATCATCGCCGAAGAGGTCGCCAACTATCAGCGTTGGCTCGCCTCGCTCAGCGTCGTCGGCACGATCAGCGATCTGCGCCAACACGCCGACGTGCTGCGGCAGCAGGAACTGGCGCGCACCTTGCGCCAACTTCCGCCATCTCTCTCCGAACGCGAGGTCGCGGCTGTACAGGAGCTCACGACCCGCCTTATCAATAAATTGTTGCATACGCCTATGTTACGGCTCAAAGATGCCGCCGCCGCCGGTCAGGGGCATATCTACGCTGAAGCTATGCGTTATCTTTTTAATCTGGAAGAAAATGATGATGAAGCGACTAGTAATAGGCACGCGAGCAAGCAAGCTGGCGATGACGCAAACATATTGGGCAATCGAACAATTACGTCAGCGCTGGCCCAACCTTGAGGTAGCCATAGAGCAGATCCATACGACGGGCGACCGTATTACCGATGTGCCTTTGACGCGCATCGGCGGCGATGGGGTCTTCGTGACCGAGATCGAACGCGCCCTTGCTGAGCGGCGCATCGATCTAGCTGTGCATAGCTTGAAGGATCTCCCCACGGCCCAGCCGGACGGTCTGCGCGTCATCGTGGCGGGTCCGCGTGAGGATGTGCGCGATGTGCTGGTCTCTACGACTCCTTTTCGCATCGCGGATGGTCGCCTGATCGCTGAAGCAGATGTTGCGGACGCTGAGAGACCTCTGCGGCTCGGTACCTGTAGCCTGCGCCGTACCGCGCAGCTTCGTCAGTTATGTCCAGAAGCTACGATTTTGCCGCTGCGTGGCAACGTCGATACGCGCCTGCGCAAGCTCGACGCCGGAGAATACGATGGCATCCTGCTAGCCGCGGCTGGCCTGCATCGCTTAGACCTGCAGGCGCGCCTGGCGGAGCGGCTCACTTATTTCCCCTCCGCTGTGCTGCTGCCCGCTCCTGGGCAGGGCGCGTTGGGATTGGAGATACGCGACGAGCCCGCGTTGCGGGAATTGCTGGCACCTCTGCACGATGCATCCGTGCAGGCGACGACCAGCGCGGAACGTATGTTTATGCGCCGCCTGGGTGCTGGCTGCTACCTGCCCGTTGCCGCCTATGCTGAGATTAACAGTGGAATGTTGAGCATCTCTGGCCTGGTTATTAGTCTCGATGGTTTGCGCAGCATTCATGTGCAGAAGCAGATGCTGTGGACGGAGGAGACGAGCGTTGAACAGGCCGAGCAGCTCGGTATGTATCTGGCGGAAGAGGCTCTGGACCAGGGGGCCGACGCAATCATTGCCGAAGTGAATGGAAATCGGGAACAGGAGCACCTACGTGTCTGAGTCCAGCATTACTCGATTGCCGTTACAGGGCAGGCGCGTCCTGGTAACACGCACCCGCGCTCAGGCCAGCGCGCTGAGCGAGCGCCTGAGCGCGCTGGGAGCCATTCCCGTAGAGTTCCCGACGATTCGCATCGTCCCCCCGCAGGATTGGAGCGCCCTCGACGCGGCTTTGCTGCGCCTCTATACTCAGAAAGAGCCTGCCTATAACTGGCTGATATTTACCAGTGCCAACGGCGTGAATATCTGCTGCGAGCGCCTGCGGGAGCTTGGCTACGAGCCGTCTGCACTGCAAAATGTGCGCGTCGCCACGATTGGTCCCGCCACTGCCGCGGCACTGGCTCGCTATGGCATCCATGCCGATATTATCCCCGACGAGTATATCGCCGAGGGTGTCTCCGCTGCCCTGATCGAGGATGCGCGCAGGCGTGGGACCTCCCTGACCGGACAACATGTATTGCTGGCTCGCGCCGCCGAAGCACGCAAGGTCCTGGTCACGGACCTCCAGCAGGCGGGCGCTCAGGTCGACGAGGTGGCGGCGTATTACACGCATACCGTAGCCAGTGACGATGAGCGGGGGCGCGCTGTGTTGCGCCTGTTGCAGGAGCGTCAACTGGATATTCTGACTTTTACCAGCTCTTCGACCGTGCGCAATTTTGTCGCGTGGCTCCAGAGCTGTACTGAGCATAGTGGAATGGAACCGCTGCATTCCACCATCGCCTGTATCGGCCCGATTACAGCGCGGACAGCGCGTGAACTTGGTCTGCACGTAGATATCGAAGCGCAAGAGTTCACCATCGATGGTCTTGTAAATGCGTTAGTAACATATGAGGAAGAGAAATGACAGAACAAGTAACCGTCCAACCCGAGAATGTACAGTCCGAGACGGTGTCTGCGCCCGCGCAGCCAAAGCCGAAGCAGCCACGCCAGATGGTGCGCTTTAGCTTTTATAAGCTCGATCAGCAGTGGCAATTGCTGCCAGCCGATGTGCGCGAGCGCGGCAAGGCGGAGCTGACGCAGATTTTTGCCGATTATGGTGAGGACGCGCTCATTCGCAGCTTTAGCCTCTATGGTCTGCGCTCCGACTGCGACTTTATGATCTGGCAGGCTTCTATCGAGATTGACGACCTGCGCAAGTTGAGCAGCCAGATTCGGCGCAGCGCCATGGGACCGTATCTACGCGAGGCGCAATCATATCTCTCAATGACCAAGCGCTCTATCTATGTTGGTAAGAACGCTCGCGGTGCGCACGATCCGCGTCTGGTAATCATTCCCGAAGATAGGAAGTACCTCTTCGTCTACCCATTCGTCAAGACGCGCCCCTGGTACGCCCTGCCCTGGGAGGACCGCAAGCGTATGATGAACGAGCATATCCGCGTTGGCCTGAAATATCCCAGCGTCTCGCTCAACACGACCTATTCATACGGTATCGACGATCAGGAGTTCGTCGTCGCCTTTGAGACCGACAACCTGGCCGATTTCCTCGATCTGGTGCAAGAGCTGCGCGAGACCGAGGCCAGCGCCTACACGCTGCGCGATACTCCTATGTACACCTGTATAGCGCAGTCGCTGCCCGACATTCTGGAGGCGATCGGAGCGTAATGGACAATACAATGTTTGTAAATCACAATCTCAACCTGTCCCGTTCGCACGCGCTCTACGAGGAGGCTCAGACGCTACTCCCTGGCGGCGTCAACAGTCCTGTGCGCGCCTTTCGCGGCGTCGGCGGCGATCCCGTCTTTATCGAGCGCGCTGAGGGAGCCTACCTCTACGACGTGGATGGCAACCGCTACCTCGATTACGTCCAGTCCTGGGGTCCGATGATTCTGGGCCACACCTACCCATCCGTGGTAGACGCGGTGGTGGAGGCGAGCAGGCGTGGCTTCAGCTTCGGCGCGCCAACGCAGGCCGAGAGCGAACTGGCAAAACTGGTTATCGAGAGCGTCCCCTCAGTCGAGATGCTGCGCTTCGTCAACTCCGGGACCGAGGCAACGATGAGCGCATTGCGCCTCGCCCGCGCCTATACTGGAAGAAGCAAGATCCTCAAGTTCAGCGGCTGCTATCACGGGCACGCCGATATGTTGCTTGTGCAGGCTGGCTCCGGCGTCGCGACCCTGGGCCTGCCCGATAGTCCTGGTGTTCCGGCGGAGGCCACGGCCAACACGCTCACCATCGCCTACAACGATAGCGCCGCCGTCGAGCAGGTCTTCGCGACCTACCCGGACAGCATCGCCGCGATCATCGTGGAGCCGGTTGCCGCCAATATGGGGCTTGTTCTGCCGATCGCAGGCTTCCTGGAGAAGCTGCGCGAACTCACACAACGCTACGGCGCGTTACTGATCTTCGACGAGGTGATGACCGGTTTTCGCGTCGCGCTCGGCGGGATGCAGGCGCGGGTAGGCATCACGCCTGATCTATCCTGCTTCGGCAAGATCATCGGCGGTGGCCTGCCCGTTGGCGCGTATGGCGGACGGCGCGATATTATGCAACTTGTCGCGCCCCTCGGACCCATGTACCAGGCGGGCACGCTCTCCGGCAATCCGCTGGCAATGGCGGCTGGCATCGCCACATTGACAGAGATGCGCAAGCCCGGCCAATACGAGAAGCTGGAGCATAATAGCCAGCTGCTGGCCGAAGGGATCAGCAAAGCCATTCGCGACACGCGCACGGAAGCCTATGTTGAGCGTATCGGTGCCATGTTCTGCCTCTACTTCAACGGCGAGTCCGTCAGAGACTACGCCGCCGCTAAGCGCTCAAACACCGCCCGTTTCGCGCAATACTTCTGGGAAATGTTGGCGCGGAATGTCTATCTGCCACCGTCCCAGTTCGAAGCCTGCTTCATCTCGCTGGCCCTGGACGACGCTATGATCGGAGAAACTGTGAGCGCGGTTACAGCAGTCTTAGGCGATTTGTCATAATATGTTGGTAAATATCCCAGAAACGCTTAAAACCAGGAGACAAAAATCATGGATCTTCGCTCAATACAAAAACCGTTCAAGGAGAAATATCGTAGCGACGCGGGTACCGCACTGATAACGCTCAAGGCACAAAGCAGCCAGACTGATACCCCAATGTCATGCTCAGTCGACATCGGACGCGCCCTCTATCAAGCCGAAGCCCATAGTGGAGTGGGAGGAGCAGGTACCGCCGCTTGTTCAGGCGATCTACTACTGGGAGCGCTTGCCGCCTGCGCGCAGATTACCTGCCAGATGGTCGCGACAGCTATGGGCATAGCAACGAAGCGCATTGAAGTCACGGTAGAAGGCGATCTGGATTTGCGCGGCACGCTGGGCATAGCGAAAGATGCACCAGTTGGCTTCGAAACCATCCGCGTTCACTTTGACATTGATGCCCCCGATGCAACGGCGGAGCAACTGCGTGCGCTACACGAGAAGGCAGAACAATACTGCGTGGTGATGCAGACGCTGACCACACCACCGAAACTAGAGGTGGATTGGTCTCAATAACAGCTTGAGGCAAGCGCTTCCTCATCCTATCAGGAGCTACATCTTATGAACAATTTTCCCACCGTGCGTCTACGGCGCACGCGCCAGAACGATAAGCTGCGTGGCATGGTCCGCGAGACGCACCTGAACGTCGAGCAGCTCATTTACCCGCTCTTCGTCGCCGAAGGCATCGACGAGCCGCGCGAGATCTCCGCCATGCCAGGGATTATGCAATGGCCGCTGGAGTACCTGGGGCGTGAAGCGGAGCGTGTCGCGAACCTGGGCATACCAGCCGTACTGCTCTTTGGCATCCCCAACGAGAAGGACGAGGTCGGCTCGCAGGCATACGCCGAGCAGGGCATCATCCAGCAGGCGATTCGGCGTCTGAAGGCCGCGACGCCCGCTACGCTGGTCATCACCGACGTTTGCCTGTGCGAATACACCAGCCACGGGCATTGCGGCGTCATCAAGAACGGCAACGTGCAGAACGACGAAACATTGCAGCTACTGGGAAACATGTCCCTCTCGCATGTCGAAGCCGGAGCGGATATCGTCGCGCCCTCAGACATGATGGATGGCCGTGTCGGCGCGATCCGCACCCTGCTCGACGAGCAAGGTTTTCAGCAGACGCCCATCATGGCCTACTCCGCTAAGTTCGCCTCGGGCTTCTACGGACCCTTCCGCGAGGCCGCCGGTTCCACACCGCAGTTCGGCGACCGTCGCTCCTACCAGATGGACCCCGCCAATGCCCGCGAAGCCCTGCGCGAAGTTGAACTGGACATCGCCGAGGGGGCCGATATCGTCATGGTCAAGCCCGCCCTCTCCTACCTCGACGTTATTCGCCAGGTGCGCGACCGCTGCGACCTGCCCATCGCCGCCTACAACGTGAGCGGCGAATACTCCATGATTAAAGCCGCCGCCCACAACGGCTGGATCGACGAGCGCCGCATCGTCACCGAAGTACTAACAAGCATCCGCCGCGCCGGAGCCGACATGATAATTACGTACTTCGCGCCCGATGTTGCGGGGTGGCTCAGGGAGTAGTGAGCGGTTCGTTTGGCCTGTGAAGAGATATGAAGAGGATAGACATTGTACGTAGTAGGCTTATCCTCTTCCCTTTATTGTTCGGCATGCCAATATTTCTTTTTTAATGATCTGCTTAATCGAAACAGCATCCAATTATTTGTTCCAACTATCTTCTATTGCAAAGATTGTTCTTTCTCCAACCTTGATAACTACGCTAAAGTCATTTTGGCTATGAAAGTAAGAGAAGCTTCCTTTTATATTCTCCACTTCAAAAATTTTATTAAGTCGTGGTATTCCTAAAAACTGTCTCCCTGTATCTATGACTAATAATTCGTCCCAAAATAACCTAAATCTGTCTCCCCAAAAACCGTGCCATTCGAATGTATAGTTTAAGGTGTGTTCCTTCGATAGAGTACTTAGCTTAAATTGGATAGTAGCTTCATGTACTTTCTTTAGGTGCTTATAACTGGAAGAAATATAGTCATTGTGTGAATTTTTAGTAAAAGGAGCATTGAAACGTTCGGAAATAGCGTTTTGAATATCCTCTGCCACCTCATAGAATGCTTCATCGCGATTGTGCCATGTCGTAATTGGTTTAGCATCTCTAGGCAGGGCTTTAAGCGTTCTAATAGGTGTGTCTTCCCAGTGAGTGGGGCGTAGTATGATGGGGATAACAAGAGCATCTCCACATTGTTGTCGCTCTAAAGCTCCTTGCATTTCAGTACTATAACAAAATTCTGAAGCCAGAAAGTCAGGGCTGATAAGCAACAGTATGATTTGAGCTGTATTTAAGTGACTTGCAATTTCCTGTTTCCAATCCTTTCCAGCTCTGATTTGACGATCACACCAATGTATTATCAAGGATTCCTTGCTTAGAATATTAAGATGTATCTCTAAGCTATCTCTGAGCTTTTCATCTTTGTGAGAATAAGCGTAAAAGATCTCAATTGGGTCGCTTGACTCACTGCTGTGCGGCATGTGCAATCTCCTAAGTTATGTCAGGCCTTAGCATCTATTATAATCATCTATAGGTTTAAACTAAGTTTAATATAGCACAAAATATGATGGTATCAGGGAACAGGACAGGTCGCTAAGATAAAATAGTTGTATCGAGAAGATGGCGAGAAAGAGGAAAATGATCCTTATGAAGCGTATCTGTATATCCTTTACAACTGACGTCCGCGCTTTATCTTGGTAGCGTCAAAAAAATGAGAAATATAACCATGTGTAGGGCGGCGAAAAAGAGCAGCCCCCACACAAACCAGGTGAATTCGCGCTGGAAGTCCTGCTGTTCGCTGACATGCGTGCTGGTGGTGTAAGCG
>JALYTQ010000139.1 GCA_030854195.1 Chloroflexota bacterium | reverse complement strand
GTTCCTTCTGTTCAATTGACATGTAAGTATCCTCTCAAGAGCGTCTCGAACGCCATACTGGAACAGACATCCCTCTTATGAACCGGTTGTGCCAGCTACAGCGCGCTCACGGGCTTCGCGGGCCTCCAATTCACGACGGGAGGGAGGTGGAGGACCGGCTTCACCGCCATCCTTACGGATACGCCAGAAGTGAACGGCCATCAACAATGCACCAGCTAATGGGAGCAAGATCACGTGACCGACATAGAAGCGGATCAACGTGGCCTGCGCCACCGCGCCACCTCCGACGAGCACTTTATAGACCGGATCGCCCAACAACGGGGTATACGGCGCGAGATTGGTGCCCACAGTGATAGCCCAGAGCGCAATCTGGTCCCACGGGAGCAGATAGCCTGTGAAGCTCAAGAACAATGTTACAAAGAACAGCATTACGCCAACGACCCAGTTGAACTCGCGTGGCGGCTTATACGCACCATGATAGAAAACGCGGATCATATGCAGCGTCACCGAGACCACCATCAAGTGAGCGGCCCAACGGTGCATGTTACGCACAAGATTACCAAATGAGACCGCGCTATTCAATTGATTAATGTTCTGGTACGCCAGGCTGGTACTGGGTATGTAGTAAAACATAAGAAACACGCCGGTAATCGTCAGTAGCAGGAACAGGAAGAAAGAAATACCTCCCATACACCAGGTATAGGTAATCTTCATCGCCTGGCGACTGACCTTCACGGGATGCAGGTGCAGAAATACGTTCCCCATCATCACCAGAGATTGGTTTAAGGGCGTATCGGGATAGCCATGACGGAAGACAGAGCGCCAGACCTGGCTTTCGACGATCTTCTGCGTCGCCACATCAAGCAAGCTTTTGTTAGAAGTAGAGCCCACTTTGCCTCCTCAAAGGATCTAGACTTGTTGGAAAGAATATTGTTACAAATAGTTCTCGCCGCTGATTATATCATACATCTGTTCGTATCGGTACCCCTCCTATTCAGGCTGGGACAGCTTTCTCACGTCGAGAGTAGCAACAACGTTTGCATCCTTTTGACAAGATTATAATGAATTGCAACGCCTGAGTGGAAGAGGAACAGGCGGAAATTCTCCTCTTGTCTCAAATATGCTCGTGTCGATGTAAATAGCGTACTCCTGTTGCATGCTTGAAAACATCAGGTACTTACCTGATTTTTCATAGTCTCACACCTGATTTACGCATCTCTGCTCATTTGACAGGAAACGTAAAGAACCTATACAATTACTCTTGTTAAAGAAAGTAGATAAACAGCAAAGAGATTCTTCATTATGACCAATTCCAACAACAAATACAGGGAGGTCATGCATAACAACGGCTTGCTCAAGCCGATGCTTGGGATACCCGTATTCTATCGCGTCTTAATCGCCAATAGCGTCATTATCTTCGTCGGCGCGACTGGCGGCACCTGGTTGGCGTCGCAGCTCAATACGCTACCATCCGCGTCAACCATCCTGGTCATCTTTGTCATTGTCGGCTGGCTGGTGAGCGTAGCCCTGAACTTCGTTGTGCTACAGATCGCTTTTCGACCGCTTATGGAGTTGGGCAGGGTGATGAACCGCGTGCAGTCGGGCGAACGGATGCTGCGCGCCCCGCTCACAGGAGTCGATCCGCAGGCCGATCAGCTCGCGCGTACCTTCAACGAAATGTTGGAAACGATCGATGAGGCGAACCGCCTGCGCGCAACCCAGATCCTAAATGCAATGGAGGAGGAGCGCAAACGCATCGCCCGTGAGCTGCACGACGAGACATCCCAGGTTCTGACCTCGCTGCTCATCAGCCTGGCGATTCTCGAAGAGTCGATTACCACGCCGGAGGCGCGCGCCCGCATCGGCGACACACGCAGACTGGCCCATCAGACGCTGCGCGCTATCCGCAACCTGAGCATAGATCTGCGCCCCAGTGCCCTCGACGATCTAGGACTTCTGCCAGCGCTGCGCTGGTATGTCAAAGAATATCAACAAAAATTTACTATTGATGTCGATCTGCAAGCAACAGCATTTAAAGAGCGCCTCCCAACTGATGTGGAGACGGCACTCTACCGCATTATACAGGAATCTTTGACCAACGTCGCCAGGCATGCCCATGCACATAAAGTGAGTGTCGCGCTCAGAGAAGATGCAGGCGCTGTCTACGCAACCATTGGTGACGATGGCATTGGTTTTGACGCTGAGCAGTTGCAGAAAACACCGGGGCCGGGGCAGGAGCGTGGCTGGGGATTGGTAGGCATGCACGAGCGGGCAAGCCTGCTCGATGGCTCGTTGACTATCGATTCTCAATCAGGGAGTGGTACGATTGTCCGCGTGTATATACCGCGACCGCTCACACCTCTCCCTATACAAGAGCTTCCTTCTCCAGACGAGCAGGCCGCTCAAACAACCGACGCACGTCCAAGAGAGTTCAAAAGGATATGAAAATACGCATTTTATTGGCCGACGATCACACCATTTTACGCGCAGGACTCAAGATGATGCTCAACGCACAGCCCGATATGGAGGTCATTGGAGAAGCCCAGGACGGTCGCCAGGCTATTCACGAGGCCCGACGCCTGCAACCAGACATTGTATTGATGGATATCACAATGCCCGATCTCAATGGCATTGAAGCCACACGCGAGATCAAAAAAGTCGCCCCGGATGTCAGAGTACTGATACTCACCATGCACGAACACGATGAGTACATCTTCCAGGCATTACGCGCCGGTGCATCGGGCTACATGCTCAAGGAGGCAGCCGACACCGAACTGATTACCGCCTTGCATGTGATCCGCAGCGGGCAGTTTTACCTCTCGCCAATGGCACAATCAGTGATGGTCGGCGATTATCTGCAACGCGTGCGCACGGGTGAGGAGAAAGATAGCTATAGCAGCCTGACGGAGCGGGAACGAGAAATACTCAAGCTGGTCGCCGAGGGCTATACCAATAACCAGATTGCTGAACGGCTGGTGATCAGTCCCAAGACGGTGGATACCCACCGCACCCATATCATGGACAAGCTCAATCTGCACAGCCGCGCCGAGTTGGTGAAATATGCGATGCGACGCGGCCTGCTAGAAAACTAGATGGTGGGGTCTATAGAAGAGGGCTACCTTCCCTCGTCGTCATCTTCAAAATCGGCAACCTCGCTGTTCTCTTCGGCAAAGTACTCATCGCTGTAAAAACCGACATCCTTGCCGACGTAGACGCTCACGAGAAAATCATCGCGCGGCATGTCCGCTGATAACACTAGATCCTCGTCAATCTGCTCGATCAGCTTGGTCAGGTCGGCCTCCTCCAGCTCTCGTTCCAGGATCAGCGTCCCATGGACCGCGGTAGTGGTAAAGTGAATATCAACGGTACCCAGCCGATTGTTGCTCTGAAGACTATTGCCCTGCATAATGTAATAGCCCTCAGAGTAGGGAGTGCGAAAGTGGCGCTCAAAATGAATATCATCCATACGTTTTGTTCTTCACGCGTAGCCTTGCTGCGCGCTCCTTTCTCTGTGTCTGCATCTCGCTATCTATGCGGGCGCGCGCTCGTCTTAGACACCCGCTCGCTCGAACTACTATCCGAGCCTTGAAGCCGTGCATATTATATCACAGCCCCTCATTTTGAACAGCCTTCTTGCCTCCGACGACCACAGCGCGCAGCATCCTACAAAAACTTTAACGAGCTGCGCAAAGGGGAGAAGAATGTCTGCTCCCAATCCGCGTAGTTGCTCTGCGGTGCCTGCTGCACAATCGTATAGAGATGACTCCCATGCACAGCCGCCAGGAGCGTCACCGTATAGTTGGCACCACTCTGCTGGAGATTTCCCTGCGACTGCTGCCATGTTGTGCCTGCAAAGGACAGAGCGGCACCAGCCTTCGTTCCGCTTAATCCCAACTTCGTTGCCTGCTGTTGCAACGCCGCGTTCACATCACCGGCGTCGGCAACAATGATATCCACTCCGGCGGTATGGTTACTGGCGAAGAAATGAGCGGCACCGGGTGCTCCGGGTGTTACCTGCTGCGTCCAGCCATTCGGATACGACAATGCAATACCGAGCTGAGCATTGCTGAAGCTTAGTTGCGGTTGCGTGATTGGCGCGACGCTGAACGGCTGAGCCGCTGCAATCCAGGCTCCAATACCCGCCAGGATGAGAATAACCAGCAAGAGAGCACCGACCAGGAGAGGCAAGCGACTGCGCTTCTGCGGCCTGACAGGTGCCTGGCCTCTATTATCCTGTGCCACACCAGCAGCTGGCTCCTGCACCGGAGGCGGCGTATGGGGAGCAGGCACCCTCTGCACCGCTTCTGGTTGGCGCTTATCGATGTAGACGTTTTGCGTCGGTGCCTCTAACATCGTATTGCCAGCCTGCGAGGGCGTGTTCCCTGGCCTGGAGGATCGGCGAGTATCGATATTGACATTCTGCGTTGGCGCTTCCAATATGGTATTGCCAGCCTGCGAGGGCGCGCCCTTTGACGGCGGGAGCGCAGTTGTGCTCTGGTTTTCAATATCATAAGGAGAACTGTCCGTCGGCTCAGAAGACTGCTGGGGGAGCGGGCTGGTCGGTGGCTCCTCTTCCGGGCGCGCTTGAGCAGGCTCGCGGTGAGAGAGGTCCAGCGGGCTGGTCGGCAGGAGTTCAACGGATTGTTCCTGTGCATTAGCTCGTTCCGCGGGGACTGCTGCTATCGCACGGGTGGGAAGATCTTCGACATCCTGTCTATTTTCGTCAGCATGTTCGCTCTCAGAAGATTCCTCCACTTCTGGTTCCCACACCCTCACATGCAGTTCTCGTCCAGGCGCAGGCGCTATGGGAGGTGTCTGTTGCTCTGGCAGAGCCTTTCCTTCGGCAGGTTCATTTACTGACACGTGCGTCATCGCTGTCGGCCATACAGGCGTGCGCGGCGACGGTGCAGCGGATTTTCGCTGGGGTGATCGATCGCGCGCGCCATCGCGTACACGAGCAACATTCGGCAGCGGTCGCGGCTGGGGTGCAGGAGATGGTGGTTGCTCCGGCTGGGCAGGTTCCTCCGCCACATCTTCCTCATCGTCCATCTCAGGCTGCGGCGTCTCCGGCAGCTTCTCCTGGGGTTCAGCAAGCGCTGTATCAGATGGTCCCTTTTTCTCTTGCTCATCTTGCTCAGATAATGTGTATTGTCCGTGCCACGAAGAGGGCGCATTGCGCGCGGGCAGGGCCGACGGGCGAGCCGGGGGCAGATGCGCTACCTGCTCGCGCAAAACCGGCTTCCCTTCATCTCGCGCCTGAGCAGGGGCAGGAGATTGAGAAGCGTTGATCTTCGCGGCAGATATCGACTGGGGACTAAAAGGATGGGAGGGAACAAGCATTCCACAGTTATTGCAAAAGCGGGCATCATCTCTGGGCAGGTCGGTGCCACAATATTGACATTGTATAGCCACAAACATATCTCCTGAAGCCAATTCGATTGACCTTTTGGGTTTCCTTTACTATAGCAGCATCTAAAGAATAAATGGTTCTACAGGCTCTTTCGTTCCTTTAGAGTATACTACATCGGCTCAAAGCATAGCGTAGAATGCCTTCACAGTAGCTTAAAAAGGCCATTGCGTCAAGCAACTCAACAGATCGGTAGTACAATAGAGTTATGTCTTCAGTCACCCCTCCGAAACGCCTGCGGCACTGCATAAGCATTTGGGGTGGATAGCAAGGTGACGGAGAGCCGCCACCTTGCTATCCACCCCAGGAAGCCAGGAAGCCGCGTCGTGGCTTCCTGGGAAAGGGCCAGCAAAAGCTACTTCAATGTTAACAACGCCTCGCGCTCAGCCGCTGTCTCGAACACCTGCTGATTCTTCACGATCTCGACCAGCTTCTTGCGACCCTTGGGGCTGCCGATCATCAGCACGCCGACGAGCTTATTGTCACGGAAGAAAAGCTTGCGATAGTTCTCGTTGCCCTTCTCGCCGGGTTCGCGCCGTGAAATTGGCGAGAGTTCGGGATTATTCGACTCGGCGGTGCCGACGACGGCGATATTCACATCGAAGAGCGGGCTGGTGTAGGTGGGCACATCCAGATATGCCTGATGCCCGCCAGCCATATTGACGGCAACGACGCGTCCGTGAGCCATCGCGTTATCCCAGGTACCCATTGTGTGATGCCGATCGATGGTGGGGTCAAAAAATTCCGCGACATCGCCAGCCGAGTAGATGCCCGGCACATTGGTCTCAAGGTACTCGTTGACCACGATACCATTGCGCACTTCTACGGGCGTTTGTGCCACGATCGTCGTATTGAGGGTAATGCCTAATCCGATACCGATCACATCGGCCTGGATTTCGCGCCCCTTCCTCGTCTTGATGTAGCTGGGCACGCCATTCTTGGGCACAACCTCCTCAATCTCATCGCCGTGAATGACCTGGACGCCGAACTTTTTAGCGATATTGTCGATGACCTCGCCGCCATCAGGGTCCAGCGAGCTGCGCAGCCAGTAGGGACCGCGCATAATCCAGGTCGTATCGAGCTTACGCACGGCAAAGCCATCGCAGAGTTCGTAAGAAATAAAGCTGCCGCCGTAGGCAACCGCCGTGCGCGATTCCAGCATGCGCGCGATGATGGTTTTGGTATCGTCAAGCGTGACAAAGTTATAAATATGCTTGACATCTTGCGCGCCCGGCACCCGTAGCGGGTTCGCCCAGCCGCCAGTAGCAATCAGCAAGGCATCGTAGGGAAGACGCTGCCCTTTATCGGTTATGACGACGCGCTCATCGGTATCTATGCTGGTGACCATGGTCTCCGTGACCAGTTGAATATTGCGCTGCTCATGCCACGCGAAGTCGCGGATCATCACCTTCTGTTCGACGATGACGCCCTGCAAAAAGCGTGGCAGGGAGACACGGTTGTAGAGTGGGTAAGGCTCGTTGGTAAGCAGGTGAATGCTGCAATTCGGATCGTTCTTGCGCAGCGTGTCGGCAGCAGTCGTGCCCGCTACGCCGTTGCCTATGATTACATATCGTTTGTCGTGCGTTGCCAAATAGATCTCTCCTTGTCTACGTGCTCGCCCCGAAGGACAAGTGTGCTCTACGCGAAATATCCTTAGAATCTTAGCATAGATTGTCGGATAACGCTATAGCTCAAATAATAGAACGAAAAGAAGCGGATACATTGCTCTAGTGGCAATGTATCCGCTTCTCTGTTATACGCATCTAGTCCGCAGCTTCGTTGGCGCTCGCACGCGCTTCATTCAGGTGCCCGTGCGAGGGGCGTAGCGCGGCGACGATCATGGCGATGACGCTCAGGACGAAGGAGACCAGGAAGGCGTTGTGCAGGCCATGCAGGAACAAGGCGAGCGCGGCAGGGAACTGGCTCATGCCACCACCGTAGATGAAGACCTGCATCATTGCCGCCATCGGGACGGCGCTGAGCGCGAGCGGGAAGACAATGGCGATACTCAGCATCTGCCCCGTGTTGTTGAGCATGCTCAGAATGCCAGCGGCAGCCCCGCGCATGTTCGGGCGCACGGAACTCATGATGGCATTGGTGTTGGGCGAGGTGAAGAAGCCCGATCCTCCTCCCATCAGGACCATGTAGATCGAGAGCAACCAGTACGGCGTCGTCGGACTGATCGTGGTAAGTCCGAAAAGACCCAGCGCGGTGATCGCGAGTCCTATAGGTGTGAGCAGGCGCGAACCAACGTAGTCAGAGAGACGACCGCTTATCGGGCCGACGATCATAAAGGCCAGGCCAAAGGGCGTGAGCATCAAACCTGCCTTCAGCGGGTCCTGTCCGTAAGGTCCCTGCAGGAAGAAGATCAGGAGGAACAGCACGGCTCCACGCGCGATACCGTTTAGCAGACCGCTCAGGTTCGCCAGGGTAAAAAGGCGGTCCTGGAAGAGATGCAGTTGGATGATCGGCTCCTTGATGCGCGGCTCGAAGATCGCGAACAGGACCAGGCTGACGATACCAACCACGAGAATCGCAATCGTTACCGCTTCGCTAAGCATAGGGAAGGCAACCATCGTAATGGCAAGCAGAACGCCGGTCAGGCCAATGGTAAGTGTGATGCAGCCGAACCAGTCGATATGCTGCTTGACAACGGGGCGCGCAGGCTCGCGCAGGCGCATAATGCCCCAGATCACTCCGAATATGCCTATAGGAACGTTAAAGAGGAAGACCCAGCGCCAGGACGCCTCCGTCAACAAGCCGCCAATGATCGGTCCCAGCAGAAAGCCAGCGGCTCCGGCGATCTGGTTGATGCCCAGGCCAAGACCCACCTGCCCCTTGCGGAACGCGTCGGTGACGATGGCGGTGCTGTTCGTTACCATGAGCGCGCCACCAACGCCCTGCACCACACGTCCGAAGATGAGGTCGGCTCCGTGAAACTGCGGCTGCGCCATACCCGCGATCAGCGAACCAAGCGAGAACATGACGAAGCCGCTGTTGTAGAGCCGCTTACGTCCCCAGATATCGGCCAGACGACCAATCACCGGCGTCAGCACGGTGGTAATCAGCAGATAGCCCATCAATACCCACATGACAGTAAAAAAAGTAATATGTAGATCCGCCAATATATTGGGCAGAGCAATGAGCAGGGCTGAGCCTTGGATGGAGGCCAGGAGCGCGCCGACGGTGGTGACCGAGAGCGCTGTCCATTGATACCCATCATGATGGGGAGCAACATCTGCCGCAGGAGCGAGATTCTGCTGTGTCCCTTCAGTCGAGAGATGAGAAGATGATGATTGAGACGATTGCATAGCTACCTTTCCAGAGAATCCAATACATGAGACTTCGCGATGCGCCAGTCTCCCACCAATACTCGAACAGTACAACTTGAATAGTACAAGAGGAGATACACGGAGTAGCGCGGCTTGCTACCTGTCGCGCTATACTTCTAGCAGATGACATAACGCGGGAAGGGCGGCAACGAGGCTGGTGCGCTCATCATCGCTCAACTGGCTCAAGCGGCGTTGCAGTGACGCCTGCTGCGCGCAGTCAAACAGCACCACTACCATACGTCCACGCTCGGTCGGCTTTATCCAGACAGTGCGCCAATCCGTATCGCCGCGTGTACGCTCGATATAGCCCTGCGCGAGCAAACGCTTGACCATGGCCGTGACGGTTGAAGGGGCCACGCCCAGGTGTCCCGCTAGTTCCTGCATGGTGCAGCGCTCGCGCTCAACGAGGACGCGCAACAAAGAGATCTGGCCCGGTGTAGCCCGTAGCTCGGTTACATCGCGCCAATTAGGAAATTTTTCTAATCCCTCCGGCTCGCCCTCAAGCGGCACATCTGCACCCAGGCGGCGCACTATCCTCGGCATTACATCTAGCAGGGATCGCGCCAACGCTGCCGTCTCCTGCCTGCTACTCTCCACTCTGTATTCCCCTTTATCATTTCGACTATCTAACTATATGATACACAAAATATTGGAGAATGTAAAGGGTTCACTGAGGGAGAGTTCTACGGAACGCGCTCTATGCGCCCCTCGGTTACGCCTCCATCAGGATCGATGGCGAAGATGCGGGAATAGGGTAACTCAGGATAGTGGCGATGCGAGAAGATCAGGTACAGGTAGCCACTGCGCTTCGCCCATTCTTTGTCGCGTGGAGAAGGGTAAGCTTCGGAGCGGGGATGCGAATGGTAGTAGATCATATCGCCATCATACGCGTCGATGTCGTTATAAATACTGACGATATCGGCCTCGCTGATAATCGAGAAATCGTCGGGCTGCTCGGCGGCGTTGGCGGTGGGATAATGCTTGAGAACTGTTCCGTCTTTGCTTCCGAGCGCGCCACATGCCTCGTCGGGATAGCCCGCGACGATATGGGCCTGCATCTCGTCGTAGATTGACGCGGGGATACGCACAACAAAACTTGCTTCAGCTACCATAATACTTTTGCCTCTAATTCATCTTCAAGTTCACGCAGGTCGCGGGTCCACAGGTCTTCGCTCAGGTACTTCCAGCCGCCATCGGCCAGGATGGTCACAATTTTGCCCTGCTCCATGCTATCAGCCACGCGCAATGCGGCGTGCAGAGACGCGCCGCAGGAGGGTCCGGCGAAGATGCCTTCCTGGTCCTTGAGTTGGCGCGTGCGGCGCAGCGCGTCCAGCGATGAGACAAGAATCTTCCCATCCAGCAGCGAGCGATCGAAGACAGGCGGCACAAATCCATCCTGCAGGCTGCGTAGGCCCTGTACGGCCTCGCCCTGCAACGGTTCGGCGGCAACTACCTTGATGGCTGGATTGTACTCTTTCAAGCGTCGCGCCGAGCCGGTGAGCGTGCCGCCGGTGCCGAGACCGGCGACAAAGACATCCAGGTCGGGCAGGTCACGTATAATCTCTGGCGCGGTGCCATAGTAGTGCGCGTCTGGATTGGCGCGATTGCCGTACTGGTAGAGCATCACATACTGCTCGTTGCGCGCCGCCAGTTCCTTTGCCTGCCGCACGGCTCCGTTGCTGCCTTGCGCGCCGTCGGAGAAGATAATCTTCGCGCCGTACAGTTCGAGCAGCTGGCGGCGTTCGTTGGTGACATTATCGGGCATGACGGCTACGAACTGGTAGCCCTTGACGCGGGCGATCATCGCCAACGCGATGCCCGTGTTGCCGCTGGTCGGTTCCAGCAGCACCGTGCCTGGCTTGAGCATACCTCTCGCTTCGGCGTCTTCGATCATGCGCAGGGCGATGCGATCTTTGACGCTGCCCGTCGGATTCGCGCCCTCTAGCTTGGCATAGATCTCTACCCCTGGACGCGGGCTGAAGCTCTTCAGTTCTACCAGGGGCGTGTTGCCGATGGTCTCCAGTATGCTGCCGTAGCGCATTGCTTACTCCTACTGTCCGCCCGCCATTGCCGGTAAGAGAATGACGGTGTCAGTTTCGCCGACGCTGCTCTGTAGCCCCTTGAGATAACGCACATCCTGGTCGTTGACATAGACATTGATATAGCGGCTCAGCTCCTGCTCCGGTTGAATCTGCTCGCGCAGGGATGGGTAGTGCTGGTAGAGGTCGCTCAGTACTTCTGCAAGGGTGCTCCCCTGCGCGCTGACCTGCTTTGAGCCGCCAGCGTAGGCGCGCAGGACGGGTGCTAAACGAACGGTTGCCATGAATTTCTCCTTGTAGTGTTATTTGCAAGGGCGACCTTGCGGTCGCCCTGAGAGCTGGAACTAGCGCGCGGGTACAGCGCAGAACTCCGCATATGTCGGTAGATCTTCGGGATGGGCGTGTTCGCCGCAAGCCGGGCAGTTGGGATCGCGATAGAGGCGCAGTTCGTTGAACTCGCCAGCCAGCGCGTCGTATGTCTGCAAGCGTCCAATCAAGGGATCGCCGATGTTCAGCAGCAGCTTGATCGTCTCGGTCGCCTGTAGGATGCCGATGATGCCCGGCAGCACACCCAGGACGCCAGCTTCAGCACAGCTCGGTGCCAGGGCGGGCGGGGGCGGCTCGGGATAGAGGCAGCGATAGCAGGGACCATCATACGGCTTGAAAACTGTCAACTGGCCCTCGAAGCGGAAGACGCTGCCATGCACGACGGGCTTGTTCTCCAGCACGGCGGCATCGTTGAGCAGGTAGCGCGTGGGGAAGTTATCGGTGCCGTCGAGAATGACATCGTAGTCGGCGATAATATTCCTGACGTTGCTTTCGTCCAGGCGCTCGATATAAGTAATGACGTTGACATCAGGGTTCAGCGCATTGATGGTCTCACGCGCCGAATCGGCCTTGTACTGTCCAATACGCCCGGTATTGTGCAGGATCTGGCGCTGCAGGTTGCTATCGTCGACCACGTCGGCATCGATAATGCCCAGCGTGCCAACTCCGGCGGCGGCAAGATAGTAAGCGGCGGGTGAACCCAGTCCACCGGCTCCGATCAGCAGAACACGCGAGTCGAGCAGCTTGAACTGGCCAGCCTCGCCCACTTCGGGGATCAGCGTGTGGCGGCTATAGCGCCTGGCCTGGGCATCGCTCATGACGCGCGGCTGCACAAATTTGTAGCCACCAGCCTTCCACTGTCCAAAACCGCCTGCTACAGAGACGACATCTGTATAGCCCATCTGCTGCAAGGTGCTTCCGGCCATGAGCGAACGCACGCCACCGGCGCAATACAACACAACCTTCTTCGACTTGTCGGGTACGGCTTCTTCTATCTGTAATTCAAGATAGCCACGCGGGACGTGGACGGCACCAGGGATATGACCTTCGTTCCACTCGTTCTTCTCACGCACATCGACCAGGGCAAAGTCCTGATCTTTCTCCTGTTCGAGAGCGTCGTGTACTTGAGCGACCGACCATTCCGGTACGCGCTTGCGTGCCTGCCGTAGAATCTCACGGGATGCATCACCCATGTTTTATCACCTCTGTTAACTTGAGTAAGTCAATCAATTTAGTTTCTATAAGAACTAACAGAAGCTTACCATGTACTTTTTGTGCTTGTCAATGAATTTTCGCTAATAGTTGGAGCGCCTTTGTGAAGACGTTTGTTACCATTACGAACAAGGTGTACACGAACATTTATTCCGTTTGCATCTCCTCGCCTTGCAATTTGCGCACGCTGCTGGTACTCTGAAAAAAAGGCTGATGTTTAAGCGGCGGAAACCAGGAGAATCCATTCATGAACGAGACTGCGGACTGCATTATTATTGGTGGCGGCGTGATGGGTGTCAGCATTGCCTACCAGCTTGCCAGGCGGGGAGCGGGACGCGTGGTCC
>JALYTQ010000394.1 GCA_030854195.1 Chloroflexota bacterium | reverse complement strand
GGATAGCTGGGAGCGCTGTTGCTGCTGCAAGAGTCACAGGCGCTGGTGCTGGGATAGCTGGGAGCGCTGTTGCTGCTGCAAGAGTCACAGGCGCTGGTGCTGGGATAGCTGGGAACAGTAACGTAATTGATATAGTTGCCCTGATTACCGCCGCAATCACAGTTATCCATATTTACACTATAAATACGCATATGTCTGCCATAATAGTGTCTATATGGATATCTCCATGACTGTTTTGTCGTGTGCGCTACGTGAATGCTCGTATGGGCAGAAGCTGTTCCCACTTGCAGAATTCCTGCAATGGCCAGAAACAGACATGCCGCGGTAAGACAACCTACGAGTCTGATGCACAATTTTTGCATACATACCTCTTTCTTTTTTTAGAGCGTGCGAGCTCTTTCATAAAATTGTATTGTCGTTCAAGAATAGGTAGCTTTTACGTTTGAAACTACTATTTGAACCACCAAAAGAAGTATAAATACTGCTGGAAATGGGAAATAGAAATGTGCGGATGCTATTACGAAAGGTCTATCACGCAAGGATGAGAAATACATCGAGAGGTGCTTTGTATCTCTTTTTGTGCAGCAAACGTATCACATATACAAGTGTAAAAGTAGTTTTTATTCTGTCGTTTATATAAGAAAGCTTTCTGCTATCGATGTGTAGTGGAAATTCCTTACTGCTTGCCATAGAGAAGTATCAAGGAGGAATAGTTCTATGCGTGATTGGTCAGTAAATCGTGTATGTGCGCTCGTATTGGGCGTCATTTTTCTCATTCTTGGCCTGATTGGTTTTGTGACTCCACAGGAGAATAGCACAGGAGTACAGGCGATCTTCGGCATCTTTGACTCCGACACGATCCACAACATTTTCTATGTGCTGGTTGGTCTGCTCGGTATCATTTCATCGTTTACGGGGTACTTCCGTACCTTCAATAAGGTGTTTGGCGTACTCTTCATCCTGTTAGGCCTGCTGGGGCTTATCCCCGCGCTCTACTTCCCGGCTGGTTCGTATGGTCATGACCAGGGCCTGTTCCTGGGCATCACGCATTTGAATGCAGGCGACCATATCCTCCATCTCATCACGGGCGTTATTGCCGCCGTGGTTGGTTTCTTGCTGGTAGGACGTGTTACCCGTCCAGAGGCTAAGGCAACCGCCCACGTTCGGAACTAAGCATAGTTGCATAACTGTCACAGGTCCGCTTCAAAGCGGGCCTGTTTTTTTATGTGTGATGTTCTCCCTCTTGCAATGCTTGTGGATGGGACATTTGACACTGTTCAAGCACTACACTTTCACTTACACTGACAGCAGATTTCACAGATCAATCATCATGAAAATAGAGTAATTCTCATGATCTGATAGCGCTGTAAAGGAAAAGTGTATGCTGTTTTCGACAACTCGCTGCGATTGCTGTAGCCTTCCTGTTGGGGGAATGGGAGACTTTTGTCCGCGCTGTGGCTATCCGGTCAATGGCGCGAAGGAAGAGCAGTTTTTGCAATCCTCTCTTCTGGCATTGAAACGCGTGGCCGCATACGGGGGAGCGAATATGTCGGTCGCTCAATTGATCGAACGATACCGCACGCGCCTGAACTACCTCGCTCAAGTCAAGGCTTTGTCTGCTGAACAGAAGGCGCAAAATACCACTGTAGCTCCTGCTTCTCCTGCGCCCGTTCATGCTCCAGCCGCTCAAAGTAGTAGCGCACCTTCGTCCTCTGTCGTGGGATTGCCGCAACCGCAGAACGTGGCCGCTCAGGGCGCGTCCAGCCAGGATGCGCGTTCGTTCTCGCTGGGATCGTTTTTAGAAGAGCAGACAATCACTGTGGTTGCCGCGTTGGGCGCATTTCTCATCCTGGTTGGTGCTTTAAGTTTTGTGGCGACGACGCCAAATCTCTTGCTCTCTTTCCTGGTTGTGTTCGGAGTACACGCGCTCTTTGGTGCCATTGGCATAATCTCTTACCGTTACCGCAGTTTTCGCGCGGTAGCAGTCATTTATACCGCAATCTTCGCATTACTCGTTCCGCTGGTTGGTTTCTCAGCTTACCGGGTCGTCTCGGGGAGCACGGTGCAGTTTTCTACGCCTACCCTTGTCGCAATTGCAGCGCTGTACGCGGCGCTTGTCTATGGGATGCTCGCCGTGTATCAGAAGTTCAGCCCATTCGCGTACCTGGCGGTCGTTGCTCTGGCGCTGGCAACGCTGGCGCTGGCCGCAGCGCTGAGGTTGGGGTACTGGTGGTGGCCGGATGTTGCGATGCTGCTGGCCCTACCCGCACTCCTTTCCGTTCCACGCTCTAGCAGCGATATGCGTCCGTTCGCGGAACCCTGGATGATACTGCGCGAGCCACTGTTGGTGTTTATGTTCGCCTGTGTAGTTGCCTGTGTTGTGGGTATCCCCTCTGTCTTCGCCTATTCGCTCTTGCTCGATGTTGCCAATCACGCGCGGATGGGGGTGCGCCTCGCGCTCAGTTGCATGGCGCTGCTCCTGTTCTGCTGGAACTTCCTCCTGATCTGGCGAACAAAGCGTGGCAGGTGGGCGGTTGTGTTTCCCTATGTATTCTTGCTCTGTACCCTATCTGGCGCGTACACGCTGTCCTTCAGTCGCGTCGGATACGTATTGGTGCTCACAGGCGTTGCGCTACTCTCTTTCGGACTGACCCGCTTTATGCCTCGTGTTATGCAGACGTTCCATGCGCTGAAGCGCCATAGCGAGTGGTTGGCATTGTCTCTCGTAGCTCTTGTCCCATTTGTCATTATGTCGCCGTTCTTGCTGGTAGAGCGGGCCTACACAAGTGGATTTCAGAGGTTGCCCGCCTCCTGGGAGACGCTCGCAGGCCTATCGGCTGTGCTGCTCGGTCTAGCTTTGACGATCAGCGTGGTCTTCAGTCATACAGGATGGCGCAGGGTACCGCAGGCTCTCCAGGCGCAATGGTGCTGGCTGCTGTTGCTCAGTGGCTTCCTGCTGAACGCGGCGTATGCTCTGTTCCTGCTCATGCTCAATGCGGAGCCCGTCTGGTGGCTGCTGGGACTCTCACTGGCGCTGGTGTGTACCGCCATCCTCACGCGTCGCTTTGTGAGTAGCGTATGGGCGCTCCCGCTCGATGCGTTGGCTCTAGGGGAAATCGTCCTGGCACTGCTCCTGGGCTTCGATCAGCGTCTGGAACTCGTGCTGGCAATGTGGCTCGGCGTTGCGGTGCTCCTCTACGGGGTTGCGCTCTACCAGCGCCGCGCATACGTGCTCATACTACCTGTTATATTCGCCACGCTGATAATTCCCGCTCTCCTTCTACGTCCGTGGGTTCTGTCCGGTGCAAGCATCCTGCTTCCAGTGGCAGCGGCGGCTGTCTCTCGTTTCATCACCAGGAGATGGCATATCCCAGGTGCGAACGCGGCTTCAGGAGGGAAGGTGGGTGTTGTGTGGGAGTGGCCGCTGCTCGCTATTGGCATTTTCTATGGAGCGATGCTTGGCCTGCGCGATAGCCTTTCTCTCCTCTCATACTCTGGCAGCACAGCAGAGAACTGGTTGCACATTCCCTTTCTCTTGAATCTGGAAATGGCGGCTCTGGCGCTCGTCTGGTACGGCGCGGCGGCTCTGGCGCGCAAAAAATGG
>JALYTQ010000393.1 GCA_030854195.1 Chloroflexota bacterium | reverse complement strand
GATCGTATCGGTAGCGAACATGCGAAAGTCTATGGCTTCAATTTCTTGCCCGAAACAGGTATCGAAAAGCATCTAGGATTACGCCAGAAACTGCATAATCGTATTCAAGAAATTCACAATACGATAGGTGAAGATTCCGCTATTCTCGATAGCACGGAACAACTGAACGAAGAGGCAATGTACGCTATCTATGAAAAAAATGGCGGTCAGTTAAGCCTTTTTGAGGAAGACGAAGAGTTTCTAGATTTGAACGAGGCAGAGGAGATTCTACGTCAGTTGCGGAAAGAAGACCCCGCCGAATATGAACGCATCGCTCGTTTGCAAGACGGCATTCGGAGCGCGAAATATAGTGGGCAACGGGGCATATATGTGTTTTGTCAGGCGGGACGCTATCAGCAGTTATTTTTGGTTGACGAGAATGGCGATATTCTCTCCCGTGATGTGCCACGCATACTAGGAACAATTAAAGCGACACCTGAAACGCTACAAGGTGTGCAGCCCGAAAACTATAACAAAGCGGTAATGCGAGTGAAGCGGCGTTTCGTAGAAGAGGTAAAGCATCGCCAGGCCGAGCGAGAACATACGCTTTCCCTAAGCCAGAGTCAGCGGTACATCTTGCGAGAGCTACGCGAATTATTCAAGCTTGCCATCGACGAAGACGAAAAGGCACAAATTAATTTGCTTGAAAAAGCATTTCGTGGCCCTATCACAACTGCGATCAATCGGGAACTAAATCTCTTACGTAGGAATACCGTTCATGGCAGGAATCTGTTAAAAAGTTTAGGGCAAATTTACTTTCAGCATAACATGCGCGAATGGGTCGAGAATAGAAATAGACAGGCTGCCGATGGTGAGGTGCCGAGGATTATTTGTAGTGAAGGGTTGATATAAAAAAAACGGTAGCGATTGAGGACTCTCCTGACCCTTCGGTGCGGTGCTAAAGAGTCCTCAATAGTTACCCCCAGTATATTAACTCTGCACTGGCTTACGAGCGCGAATGAACGCGCTCACAAATCGCCCATCGACCTCCGCACGCTCGTTCTCCGATAGAGCGGCGATGGATGCCTGCGCTCCACTATCGGCGATATCCTGGAGCGCGTAGCGCCGCGTTACCTCTATCTCGATCTCCGTAAAGCCTGCGGTTGTGAGCAACTGTCGATACGTATCCTCTTCAAGCGCACCAGCGATACATCCTGCCCAGGACTCCAGATCCGTACGTAGTGCCTGCGGAATCTGGCCCTGGAAGACGATATCGGAGACGGCGAAGCGCCCACCAGGAGCAAGCACGCGGTAGGCTTCGCGCAAGACCTGGCCCTTGTCCGCAGAAAGGTTGATGACACAGTTCGAGATTACCACGTCCACGCTGTTCGCGGGCAGCGGGATAGCTTCGATAATCCCCTTGAGAAATGCAACGTTTTCAATTCCAGCTTGCAGCCTATTCCGTTCAGCCAGTGCGAGCATGGCGTCGGTCATGTCCAGTCCGTAGGCGAAGCCGGTTGGGCCGACACGCCGCGCCGAGAGCAGCACATCGATGCCGCCACCACTGCCCAGGTCCAGAACTCTTTCGCCCGCCTTCAGTTCGGCAAGAGCCGTGGGGTTGCCGCAGCCCAGCGATGCCAGGGCAGCCGCGAGCGGAAGAGTCCCTAGCTCGGCCTGACTGTAGAGATTTCTCGTGATGGAGCCCTCCTCGACAGGGCTAGTTGTACAACAGGTTGTAGCGCAACAAGCATCCTGCTGCGTTGGTTCCGTTGTGGCGGCTGGCGAGGCGCTATCCGTTGCCGCTTCCGGCGTGCAGCATGTAGTTTCACAACACGCGTTTGCCGAAGCTTGCTCGGTTCCCAGCACGTGCAAGGCGGTCTTTGCGTAGCGAGCGCGCACTTCGGCCCGCAGTTGTTCATCATTGGTCGGTACTGTATTCATGGCTTTCTTTCCTTTTTTTCGTTCTTGTGATGAGACTCATGTTGCTCATCACTTGCCGTTCTGTCTTTGTAGACGGAAGACCTTGAAAAAGGACGCACTACCTACAAGCAGCAGTGCGGCTTCAGTCCTCATCAATTGATGGTTGAGAGCAACATGTGCCCGTTGAACAGCACTGACAGCGCGGCTGGTAATTTATAACGTGCCCGCGACGATCCAATTCAAAATGACAGCATGCGAGCAACTGCTGCTTGAGCTTCTCGCGTGCGCGCTGCACCCGCGACTTCGCGCCCGAAAATGAGAGGCCCAGGCGCTCGCTTAATTCCTTCTGCGTCAGTCCCTGATATTCGGTGAGCAGCAACGCCTGCCGATCATGCTCTGGCAAGCTTCTGAGCATTGCTCGCACGGCTGGGAACAGGTCGCTGATTATGTCATCGTCTGGCGGGTCATCTGGCAAGTGTAAGGCGTCGGAAGCCTCCAGGGTGATGGTGGGCCTGGCACTGCGGTAATAATCGATGATAGAGTTGCGCGCGATCTGGTAGAGCCAGCTTTCCAGCTTTCTGGCATCTTTGAGTGTCTCGATTTGCTGATGAACCTTAAGAAAAACCTCCTGCAGCAGATCCTCGGCAGTCGCTTCATCGTGTACACGCCTGCCGATAAATTGCAGCAGAGGTGTGGAAAACGCTTCCCATATGTGCTCAGTTGTTATGGACATGAGAATGCTTCCTCCTCTCTTGTTATCTTTTATAGAGACGGATCTCTATCCAAAAGGACGCATCCCTGCTCTCATACCTTACAACATTGAGTCCTCCACTTTCATACTGGCAAGCAATGTGTATATACTACTCTCGTAAGAAATTGGGACCAGTGCAAGGTCCACATAAGAGTAATGGAGAGAAATATGCAGGTTCAAGATAAAGTTGTGATCGTAACCGGGGCATCATCTGGCATTGGAGAGGCAACGGCGAAGCTGCTGGCGCAGCACGGCGCAAAGCTTGTCCTTGCTGCACTCATCCCTGAAACGCGCCTTGAACGGATTCACGCTCACGGCGCGGGCAGAACTGGCACAGGATGGCATCGTCGTCAGCCTGGTGTATCCTTACATCACCAGCACCAATTTTGGTCGTGTAAGCACGCGCAGGGCAGAGCCGGGCGAACGCTTACCATGGCAAGGAAATACCGGTGCTCAACCACCCGATACTGCCGAGCACGTTGCGAACCTCATTCTCGCGACGATCAATAGCGAGGAGGCGGAAACATACGCCCACGATTAGATGAAGCATTCCTGATTTACAGCGGATCTCCTTCCACCATCCCAGCGACGATCTTGCCCGACAAGATTACCAGCGGGACACCGCCGCCTGGATGGGTGCTGCCACCGACGAAGTACAGGTGACGGATATGTGAACGGTTGCCGGGGCGCGTAAAGGGAGCCATGCGCGCATTTGAGGAGAGTCCGTAGATTGAGCCTGCGTTGGCACCGTAGAGCCGCCTGAAGTCTTCGGGCGTGAGTATGGACGAGCAGACGATATGCTCGCGCAAGTCGCGCAGGTCGATCTGCCGATAGCTTGCCAGCAGATCGAGGATGCGCTCGCGGTAGGCGGGAGCGTCGCGTTGCCAATCGCTCGTTCTGGTCAGGTAAGGCGCGTTAACCAGGACGAAAAGGTTCTCGTGTCCAGGTGGTGCC
>JALYTQ010000138.1 GCA_030854195.1 Chloroflexota bacterium | reverse complement strand
TATTACAAAATATGCATATTTATACACTTTTCTTACATTGCATACAGCAGGCTCTTTTTCTACCAAATTTATAGAAAAGGGTAGGAACACGCCGAGGCTGGTTCCTACCCTGTTTACAGAATTGAGCAAAGCTGTATCAGTAAGAGAAAGGCCGCGCGGGGCAAGCCTCATCCCTACCGTATAGATAGCAAGCTAACTCATACTATAGCAGCAACACGCTTCTCGGAAACGCACTTCTCAGCAATGCGCTTCTCGGAAACACGCTTTTTCTGCATGAGAGGCTGCTTTTGTCGCCACGCCTCTTCCTTGAGTATTTCAGCGGCGCACTTTTCGACGCGTGCCATAAAGTTGCCAAAAGTACTAATATTATTGATCACCTTAACCTTGCGGGAGAGACCGGCCTCTCTTTGCAGACAGTGGGCCATATATTCTCTATTCTCCCTGGCATAGTACTCCCTGAAGATAGCGTCCGAAAAGGAGGGGTGATCGTCAATTGAGGTCGCGCACTCGACGCGCTCGTGCACGCGGCACAGACAGGTCTCGATGTCCGCGTCGAGAAAGAGAAAATAAGCGTCTTTGAGGAATGCTGGAGTGAATTGTTTGAGTGCCTTGCGGTAGTCATTACGCGCAAATTCGATCGTTACCGCGTCTACTCCCGACAAACTATTCGCTCTCTCCTCCACTTCACGCAAGGCGCTATCCATGACGGTCAAATCGATGGCATCAAAGCCATTGTGCTCCGTTGCTCGGAACTGGATGTGCTGCTTGTCCGCTAAAAACATCTCACGCAAAATTTCGTAATCGTTGATATGCCTGACACGCCACCCGCTTTGTCTGAACAAGTAATTCATGTGACGAGCCGCGGTTGACTTGCCACTTCCAGGTCGCCCTAATACAAACACTTTCATACGCTGAACACTCCTGCAAGCTAACCCCCAAAATTCTCGCTTGCATGTTCCCTTCCCGCCACCCGGTGAACAGATAGAGCTCCCTGACCACTTCATCAGCTAATAACAGAGGGGGCGCGATGGATCGCGCCCCCACGAATGTAATAGCAGGCCAGCCTTTCGCTCAGCGGCTCTGTATTACGTTGTGATGTTTTTCTATCTTTGTTGAGCAAAATCTGTTGTAAAGTTTCGGCAAGAGAAATTTGTGCTGAGACCATGGTTAGCATTTTTCTATGTTTGCAGTATACCGGGAAACACCAAAATAGTACACGAGAAGGCGTCACTATACCCCAAAAGTACGGTAACTATTTAGTAGGGATGGGCCTTGCGTCCATCCAATATGCATCAACCTAAGAACTGTTGAGTTTATGAGAAGAACGGATGCGTGATGGAGACTCGAGGAGTTGGTAGGTATTGAACCTGCTACAGCGTGAGTCGATGCGACAGCCTTTGTTCATGGCTCCCGTGATGCGAGTAATCGTGCGGTCGAGATCCATCTCTCCGAGCAGGGCAAAGCTCAATACGGGAGCTGCCCACTGGCTCATCTGCTGGGCTTTGCGTAAGCTGCGCCTGGGGTCCTGCCAACAGCCCAGCAGATCCATCCAATGTTCGATCAGTAATGCCAGCAGCTTGGCATAGATCTCGGTCTCAATACGCACGGCTTTTTCACTGCGCCAGGTATCGATCTTGCCGTACTGTTTCCATAATTTCCACAACAGTTCTTCTTGCCACCGCAGACGCATGAGCACCAGCGCCTCATCCACGCTGAGGCGTGCATCAGGGACATTGCTGAGCAGAATGGTCCAGTCGGCCAGCCGAAGTTTGCTTGCACTGCTGCGCATGCTCTTGTGCCGACTTTTGCTCTTCTTTTTCAGCACGGGTGTTGGCGTGCTCCGCCGTGCTCCGCAGCGCTGAACACCTTTGCGCCCTCGGGGCATGTAGCGGGTGGCGCAGGCTCGCTCGCGCCTCTTTTGCGCTTGTTGAGGACTGGTCCTCACTGCGATCAGGCGGACGGGCAGACGCTCATCGGCCCCCAATTGGACCCACTCATCCACCTGGCTGTCCTGCTGGTGAGACTTCAGGTAGGTCTCCAGAGTGCTTTTGATCCCGCGAGCATCATAGAGGCAGACGCTCGATTTGGCCGGCGTAAGCCAGAAGTGTTTCTCCCCCCGCTTGCGCATGTCTGCCAGGCTGAAGTAGCCCGTATCCCCAATGAAGAGACTTCCCTCCGGCATCGGGATCTCCACCGCTTCCCCACTGCGCTCAGCGTCTCGTCCCGCCTGCAGCCATGGCCCTTGCATGGCTCCCTGTCCCACTTCCCAGCGTACCTGAATGCGCAGACTGCTCAGACCAGCGTGAATGGTGTTTCCTCCACAGCCAGCATAGCGCTCTGCCAATTGCTCTGGCAAACTGACAATGCTGCCATCCTGCACATACACCCCTGCAAAGCGGCTCAAGAGCTCGGGAACGTTTCCCTGGCTACAGATCAGTTGGCATCCTGCCTGCTGCAACACCCGTTTGAGCAAGCTAGCCGAGGCCACACTGAAGCGTTGCTCCACCGCCTGATTGCTCACGGAGGTTCCCTGCGTCGCGGCCACATGTCGCAGCTTGGTATAACTGGCATCGGGATCAGCCATCCAGCCAAAGACCAGACATTGGACAAAACGAGCTCCATCCAGTTTCGCCGTCGTGCGTTGCACAAACTTTGTCTCGCGCTCAATTTCGCGGGGATAGTCTTCTAAGACCCGTCTCATTGCTTCGCTCACCTGTGGTATAGTACTCATAGAAGGCTCCTTTTCGATACGAGTGAAGATATACTTGTTTGATTCTATCACTTAGGAGCCTTTCTTTTTTACCTCAGCAGTTCTTAGGTTGATGCATATTGGATGGGCCTTGCGTCCATCCTGGTGCCGACTCTCCCGATGGTGGACCGGATGGACGCAAGGCCCATCCCTACTGATGAGGTTTATTTTGAAGGTGAGACGCGTATAAAACCTCGCGTGATCGGGTCCCAACTCATTACCACATTGCCGCCCTCGCGCTTGCCTAGATTAAGCTCTTCTTCCAGAAAACCGATAATCTGCGTTCTAAATTCGGCCACCGCCGTTTCGGGTGCGAAGCGCAGCAGCACTTCTTTGAGCTTCCCGTAAGAATAGCATGCTACACCCAGCCGCACGCTGATAGCTGTTAACTGCACCTTATTTTCTGGAAGAGCAGGCAGCCCGGCAGGATCACGCATTGGGTCAAGCTGATACGGACCTGCAAGCACCTGCCTGAGCAGTTCCGCCTTTGAGCGCGCCCCTTCAAGATTAAGCCCTTTCAAAATAATGTAATACTTGTCTGCATTGATATGGTAGAGCTCACAGGCTACATTATCCTTGACTGCCCGCAACTGCCCTTGCATACGGAGTCCAACTTCCCGCGCTAGCTCTCTCGCTATACGATCGCCAAATTTATTGGCTACACTACTCTGGTTGTCGATGTCAGCCGCAATAAATGAAACGACTTCTTCTAGCTCTTCTTTCCTTGTCTGCGCTTCGAGAAGCAGTGCCTCGATATCGCGTATAAATTCGTTTTCGGATAAAAAGTCTTTAAAAAGCATGGCTACGTGCTCGGGATAGGTGACGAGATCACGCACCCTTCCACCCGCTCCCTGCCGTACCTGGTACGTCTCAAGCAGCTCTCCAACCATCTTCCCGACCATGCGCAGTACGCGTTGATCGTTTTTCGCAAAGGCGTCGCGATATTCAGAGATAACATAGACGACGCCGATCGAGATACCATCGTTGTTCTCTATGGGAACCGCCAGAGCTGATCCAACGGGTTTTTCAAGTTCCCGCTCAACGGTCGTCGCATCTGCATCTGAGACATTGGGTAGATAGATGGTATGACCACTCTGAAAGGCGCTCAGACACATGCCGATGACCGGCGACTGGGAAGAAAGGGTGGTAATACCGATCTGGTGCGGAGAATGCCTGCTTTGCGCCCTCACGACAAGGCTGCGCTGCTGCAACGATAGGATCGATGTAGAATGATTGGGCAGAAAAATACAGCAAAAACGCCAGCGTTCGTGTCCTTCTGCCGTTAACCCTCCCAGGCGCACAACCATCTCAGCCAGGCCATTCAGTATACTATCTTCGTACTTCGCGCTACTCCCCAGATCGGTCGCTGGTTCTAAGAGATCGTGCGTGCCATGTCCAAAGCACTGCTGGATACTCTCTCTATCCTCATAAAGTGGTCGTAAGAGGGCGCGAATCGTGGCGACGATATCACTTCCCAGCGTCAGTTGCCGCGTTTCTCGCGGTACTACGATTAATGTCTGGTCCTCTGGCAAGGCTTCCTGTGCTACACCCGCTTTCATCACCTGCAATGGATGCACGCGATAATCAGTACTGTACTCAAAGAAAGGAGCTGGCGTGAGAAATGTGTACGAAGAATGCGCCGCATCTAGCCAGCCAACCAGGGTTTCGCCAAGCGTTACGATATCCTCCACGCGCTGCAAAGAAGGCTCTGCTGCCCTCGTCTCAAGTGGCAACAATAGGCCAGCAGCGGTATTGGGCCTGTCCTCGCCGATTAACAAGAGCGCCAGACGCAATGCACGCGAGGCAAAGTAGCGCCACGCCGCCTCCTGGCGCGCTTTTTCTATATGCTGGTTGATCGGAATCATGCTATCGCGTTGCATGGTTGCCAACCTCTCACGCTCCGAACTTCGTAACACCTGTTCGGGAAAACTGAGAGATTGCCATAATGCGTCGATGTCAGGCGGAATATCGCTGGGCGCGTAGCCTGCATCAATCAGCTCGCGTATAATCGCCAGGGTATCCAGGTCGCGCAGGGTGTAGAGCCGTCTCCCCATAGGCCCGACGGGACGCAATGGATTGAGGAAGCCAAATTTCTCCCAGTCACGCAACTTATTTTCTGTAAACTCAAATAGCTCAGCCGCCCGGCTGATTGTTACGGTCGCCTCGGCGCGCCCTTTTTGAATATGGTGCAGGATGCGTACCTGGGCATCCTCTTTCTGAAGATGCTCTCTAATGCTTTGCAAACTTCGCTCGTACATCTCGCCTCCATCAGAAGTCTCTGAGGCATGGGTAAGGGATTTCATACCCTCTTATAGTAGCACATCCCTGAGAAAAACTGGCCTCCATATATATAATTTCACGAAACGCAGCTTTTTAAGAAATTTCTCCTGAATTATGTTGACAAACAGAAGTTTGTTGGGTACTATTGTTCATAAGTATACAAGATTTATTGCGTAATTTGTGAAGTTTCTTTCAGTATATCCCTTATACCTTAAGAAAGTTCAGATATCTGGTAGTAGAGACATGTGGACGATTACTGTAGATGACAGATGCGTACATAGCTTACACAGTTTACACAGTAACTCTAACAGATACCTGGAGGTTCTTTTCCATGTTGACAGCCGTTTCTAGCTACGCCGAAGACAACGACGAGCAGATCTGGAATGATCTCTATACCTGGCTCTTATCCCTGGTCGAAAAGTGGGTCGCCTACGCGCATGTGACGTGCTGGTATGGACAACAGAAAGAGGTTGCAGAAGATATCGCGCAAGAAGCTATCCTGCGCGTTCTCAAATATAGACAGCGCGCGCGGCGTGGTGAAGTGCAACCGATCGTCTCCCTCAAATCGTTAAGCAAAGTCATCGCGCAGAACTACTTTCGGGACCGCCGTCGCAAAGATCAGTATCTTGTGCGCCCTTCGCAAAGCACTGACAACGCGGAAACATACATTACGGCACGCGATCTGGTCGATCCCTCGGAGATCGCCCTCGACCGCCTGTTGGCCCGGTCAGTTATCTTAGCCGCCGCCCAGGTTGTGGCGAACTTCCCTGACCAGCAACGCGTGGCCTTGTTACTGGACCTCGCCAATACCTCCGAATTCAACGATGCACCTACACTGCTGGAGCAGGCTCTCGCTGCCAAAGGCATTCGATTGCGCGACTATTGTGGGCGCTTACCTGCCGAACCCTCTACGCGCGGTCTTCACGCGGCCAATCTATGCGTCGCTTATAAGCGCTTGCGCAAGAAAGTGCAGCTTGCTATAGCGTAGTTCCCGCGCGTCATTTTCTCAACTCGTCTGGCTGGTAGGCAGTAAAAGATCTGGTCTCCTGCTCCCAGGCGTATACTACATCGCCTCCCTCATCCATACCGAGCTTGAGTACAGAATCCAGGCTCCGATAAAGTATCGCGCTCACATCAGCGATGCTTTGCTGCCGTTTCATCACAAGAAAGTCCTGTAATTTCTCGTATGAATACCATGTGACAGCCAGATGCAGGCTGACATCAGGAATAACGTGCGTGCCCCTCAGGAGATCCGTTCGCTTGATGGCGACGTTACCTTCCAGCGCTTTCTTCAGGCGCAGCGCGTACCTTTTCGTCTCTTCCAGCGAAAAGTCATGCAGAAGGAGATAGAAGCGGCCCGCGTAGATATAGTAGAGCTTGCAATCGAGGTAGCGCGAAAAGAGCGCGGGCAGCAGATCGCGAATACGTTGTCCGATGGTGCGTTGCAGGTTACGTAACATCTGCTCATCGTGGTCGCGCACGATGCGATCCTGGTCGTCTATGTCAATGGCGATAAACGAGATCTGCCCGGATATGGCCGGGGCGATCATATCACGAGCCACCTCTTCGGGCGAAAACGTCAGCTCCTGTATCCTTTTTAGCAATGTCTCGATATCGTCGATAAAATCATTTTCAGATCCAAGATCTTTAAATGAGGTATCGACGCTTCTAGGTATCTTCACCAGATCGGTCAGGCTCCGCGTGAGCTGCTTGTGCGCGAGGTAGCCGCTGAGCAGTTCTTCGATCATGCGCGCCATAATTCTAAGGAGCTGGAAGTCCACCTGCGAGAAGGCGGCTGGCGTGTATGCTGCGACGTACAATACTCCCAGTGGTTCATCGGTCTCGCCACCGATTGGAACCGCGATATTGGAGCGCACAGGCCCTTCGATCTCTCTGAAATCGGGCGTGACATCCTCCTGCGATAACTCCTGCCGATAGATGATGGAGCTACTCTGGAAGGCGCGGATGCTCAGACTGGTTCGATAGCGCTCCGGTGCGAGCTTTGTGACGCCTATCTTGTGGTGAACATTCTGGCTCATCGCCCTTATGACAAGGCTCCGTTGTTGCAATGGCAGTTGCGAGTTTTCTGGCAGAAGGATGTAGCAGAAGCGCCAGCGGTCCTCGCCATCGCTTGCTTTTCCACCCAGGCGTATAAGCATATTTGCCAGGCCGGTAAGCACTCTATCAGGAATGCGGGGAGTGAAATCAATGCCGGGACTGAGTAGATCCTGCATACCTTCACCGAAGTAGCGCTGCCAATCGTCCCTATCCTCGTATATTGGCCTGAGGAGCCGCCGCGCAACCTCTAACACGTCTTCAGCAAAGTTGAGCTTTTTCGCCTCGTCGCGTTGCACCAGCACCAGCGTACGATCCTCAAGGCGGGGCGCTTGCTCATTCTCTTGCTGAAGGAGTGGTACTATACGAAAATCGCTGGGGTACTCAAGGGCTGGCTGCGGCGCGAGTAAGGTGCAGAATGAACGGGTCTGGCCCAGCCAGCCCACGAGGCTTTCGCCCACCTCCGCCAGATTGGTGGCATTGGGCACAAAGCCCTCGAAGCGCCACTCCCTGGCAGGTAGGACCAGGCCGGAATAGGTGCCCGGCACGTCTTCCGAGACCAGCATGAGCACCATCTGTAAGGCACGCGAGGCATAGAAACGCCAGTAAAAGCTATCAAAATAGGCCACGTCTACACGCTGATTAATTGGAAGAAAGCTGCCGCCTGGCGACGCGAGAGACGCGCCGTTCCCCTCCACACGTGAGCCTTGCAAAGCGGCCCATATCTCGCTTATATTCGTGGGAATAGCAGCCGTAGGGAAATCAGCATCGGTCAATTCGCGAATAATGGCGAGTTTCTCCAGTTCGGCAACAGGATACTGCCGCTGCCCGGTTGCACTCTTCGCGTCGGCAAGCTCGGGCCGAAAAGGGTTGAGCAGCCCTTTTCTTTCGAGATCGCGCAGTTGACTGATGCTGAATCCGGAAAGCTCGGAGGCGCGTCCAATGGTTACGGCGAGATCTTTACGACTACGCTGGATATTTTGCTGCACACGTCGCTGCACTGCTTCATCTGCGAGATAGTTCTGGATTCTCTGCGGATTACGCGCTTCCATTCTTCACCTTTCCTATAAAATAGGTGAGGGAACTAAAGGTTTCCTGATCTTTCTCTATAATATCATAATTATTACAATGTTCAAGCGTTTTGAGCTCGCCTTTTCTCATTTGACGCTGGTCTGTCTATACATTTTCTGAAGTGTTTTCGCTTTGCATGTTGGAAAATGCCATTTCCTCTGGCTAGCAAGTTTTTTTCTTCGCTTATATGTTACGCTCTATAAGATTATATTAGCTTTTGCTATGTCATTGATAACTATTTATCACTTTTCCTTAGAGAATATCGTTATCTCAGGAAGCTTCTTGAAATTTTACGGCTAACAGTGTACTATTGTTGTTAGTATGAGCTTAGATTTTGGCAGTTAACCTACAGCTTTCCTCAGCTTTCCTGCAAAGCTTGAGAAAAATAGAGAATAGAGTCCACAGCAGAAAGCATTGTGTAGCACATTCTTCTACACCCTGAACATACCAGGCATCTGGAGGCGGTACTATGACGACCCAGCGACTGTCTTTGCACTCCTGCGACCGTTGTTCCGGTGGAAATCAAGTTCAGTGTAATGTGTTTTGGAGTGAGCTACAGAACTGGCTCAAACCGTATGTGCTCTCCTGGATATTCGCGGAACACTTGCCCACCTGGCAATGTGAGGAGCATGAAATCGCCGATGATGTCTTGCAGGAAACCTCTATCCGTATTCTGCGCTACCTGCGCCCCGCGCTTGGCGGCGATGCTCACGCGATTCAGTCTGTGGAACATTTCAGCCTCGCGGTTGCGCATAATGTGGTACGCGACCTGGCGCGCAGGCAACGCAGGCTTGTTCGCCTGACGCCATCCTCTTCTCCATGTGAGTGTGAAGAGGCGCGCGATACTCCCAATTTTTCCGAACTGGCGCTTGAACAGCTTATGTCAGAGGATCTGTTTCTAGAACTGGCTCACATCATCAATGAATTTCCGCCGATGCAGCGCCGGGCTATCCTGACTGATCTGGCCAAATACGAGGACTTTGTTGAAGAGGCCAACCAGCTCCAGACAGCTTTCCTGAAGCTGGACATCAATTTACGGGATTACCGACGCCCGCGCACGCTGGATATCGTTGAGCGCAACAAGCAGGCTTCGCTGCTGAGCATTGCCTACAAACGTCTGCGACGCACGTACTTTGGTAAAACAAAAAAATACGCGGCGTAATTGCTACAAATCTAGCAAAAAATAGGTAGGGCTATGCTACAATACAAAGACACAACGCTGTTTTTGTTACGCCAAAGGATACTCACATGCCACACAAGCCCTACCATTCTACAACGTACGCTCAGGACTACGTGTCGCGCTTCTTGTCCTATCAAGATGAATTACTCGCGCGCCTGGAGACGCTGGTGAACATCGATACCGGCTCCGGTCAGGTCGCGGGGGTGAACCGCGTGATGGAGTATGTGGCGCAGTGGTTGGATGAGATCGGTTTTACTGTGACCCTGCATCCGGCGGAGGGCTTTGGCAATAATCTTATGGCAAGGCATAGAGGGAGCGGCTACGCCCGTGTCCTTCTTGTCGGGCATGTAGATACCGTCTACGAACGCGGCGCGGCTGAGACGCAGCCTTTCACGATCCGCGATGGCATCGCTTACGGACCGGGCGTGATCGATATGAAGTCTGGTGTGCTGATGTGCATCTACGCGCTGCGCGCCCTGGCGGAGGAAGGCTTCGATTTCTACGATGAGCTGTGCGTGGTCTTTAATAATGACGAAGAAGTAAGCTCCGTGGGCAGCTCACCACTGCTGCGCGAACTGGCTCCCCAGTTCGATTTTGGGCTGGTGCTGGAGTCGTCGCGCTCGGCAGACATATTGACCCACGCGCGCAAGGGCTCGGATAAATATATTGTCGCGGTACAGGGCGTGGCGGCCCATTCGGGCGCAGAACCGTTCAAGGGCCGCTCAGCGGTGATCGAACTGGCACACAAAATGATCGCCATTCACAATCTGAACTCTCTGTTTCCGGGCGTTACCTTCAATGTGACGCGCATCAGCAGTACGGAAACGCTGAACGTGGTACCCGATATGGCGCGCTGCTATGTCTCGGTGCGCTCCTTCTCCGATAAGGGTCTTCAACAGGCCGCGACGGCCCTGGAACAGCTCGCAGCGGGCAGCAATGTTCCAGATACCTATACGCGCCTGACGCGCCTGCCCAATAGTCGCCGCCCCTACGAGCCGACGCCGGGCCTCACGTACCTGGTGTCGCAGGCCCAGGCGGAGGGCGAGGCGCTGGGCATGCATATCACGCCGGAGCGCAAGGGTGGCCTCTCCGACGCAAATCTGCTCATGGAAATGGGCCTCCCCACGCTCGATAGCCTCGGCCCCATCGGCGGCGGCATGCACAACCTCAATCGCGAATACCTGCACGTGGACTCCATTCCCCAACGCGGCGCGCTGCTGGCTGGTCTTTTGCAGCGCCTCTGCCTGGCAAAATCGACAGCTAGCGAACCGTACCTTTGACCGATGCCCCACAAAGGTTTTCCCTCTATACTCTCTTCAGTTCCAGGGAAGCAAAAGGCAAGAAAAATTGTTCTCATAGAGAAATAGGTAAGTTACTCATCATTTTTGCTTAAATTCATTGCGATATATCGCAATCATATGGTACACTTAGCAAAAACGTATACGTTCACATACAAGTCAGGAGCCCGTGTATATGGGATTTCATGGAATGGGCGGCGGCATGTCCGCCTATCTCGAAGAACAAAAACAACGTGGTCGCAAGACCGATGCGCGCACGCTTGGGCGCATCGCGGCGGCATTCAAACCATACATGTTCCAGGTCATCCTGGTTCTGGTCACTATTATAGTAACGAGCGTGCTGGGGCTGGTCAATCCGCTCCTGATTCAGCGCATCTTTGACGATGCCATCGCTCCACATAACACCTCTAAACTTATTCTCTATGTAATCATCATGCTTATCACCCCGGTCATCTCAGGGCTGATCGGCGTCTACCAGACATTCCTCAATAATATCATCGGCCAGAATGTGATGCGGGATTTCCGCAACAGGCTGTACGAGCATTTACAGAGCATGTCGTTGCGCTTCTTTACGGCAACGCGTACCGGCGAGATTCAGTCGCGCCTCTCCAACGATGTGGGCGGCGTTCAGGCGGTGGTGACAAATACGGCAACAAGCACGGTAGCGAATATAGCGACATTTTTAAGTACGCTGATCGCGATGATTATCCTCAGTCCTCTGCTGACGCTGATCTCGCTTGGCCTGCTGCCTTTATTCGTATGGTTCACATACAAGGTCGGCAATGTCCGCCGCGTCACCAGCAAAGAGACGCAGAAAAGTATGGCCTCTCTGACGGCTATGATGCAAGAAACGCTCTCGGTGAGTGGCATCCTGCTCATCAAGACTTTTGGCCGCCAGAAGTACGCGCAACAGCAGTTTGAAGATGAGAATCAGAAGCTCACCAACCTGGAAGTGCGCCAGCAGTTGATCGGGCGCTGGTTTATGATGTTCATCAGTACGTTCTTCTCGATCATGCCTGCTATTGTGTACCTTGTCGCGGGTATGCAGATTATCAATCATCAGGACATCTTTGGTGTAGGCATGACTTTTGGGACCATTGTCGCCTTCACAACATTGCAAAGTAGAATCTTCTTCCCCATTGGTTCCTTGCTACAGGTACAGGTCGATATCCAGGGCGCGCTGGCCCTCTTCGATCGCATTTTTGAGTACCTGGATATTCCTGTCGATATCAAGGACAAACCCGACGCCATCGCGCTGAAACCAGAAGAGGTAGGCGGCGAGATTGCCTTCAGAAATGTCTCTTTCACCTATAAACGCGACGATATCAAACTACCGAGTGGATTTGAGAAGAAAGGACCGAACGACTCCGACAATGGAAAACGCCCTGCCGCGCCAGAACCGGCGGAACTGCCGAGCATGGGCAATGTGCCAACAGGAGGTCGGCCTACCTTAAACGACATTTCGTTTACTATCCAGCCGGGACACCTGGCCGCGCTGGTCGGGCCGAGCGGCGCGGGCAAGACAACGATCACCTACCTGGTGCCGCGTCTCTATGAGGCGGATAGCGGCGCAGTTGAGATCGATGGACATAATGTCAAGGATTTGACGCTGAGTTCGCTGGGCCAGATGGTCGGCGTGGTGACGCAGGAGACCTACCTGTTCCACGCGTCAGTGCGCGAAAATCTGCTCTACGCGCGCCAGGATGCAACCGATGAAGAGATAATCGCCGCGACGAAGGCCGCCGCCATTCACGAGCGCATTCTAGATCTGGAAAACGGCTACGATACGATCGTCGGCGAGCGCGGCTACAAACTCTCCGGCGGCGAGAAGCAGCGCATCGCGATCGCCCGCGTAATCCTTAAAAATCCGCGCGTCCTGATCCTTGACGAGGCGACCAGCGCGCTCGATACGCACTCCGAGCGCCTGATCCAGGCCGCTCTGGAGCCACTGATGCAGGGCCGCACAACCCTGGCGATCGCGCACCGTCTCTCGACAATTCTGGCCGCCGATGTGATTCTGGTGGTAGATAAGGGCGAGATTGTGGAGCGTGGGACGCACCAGGAACTCCTTGCACAGGATGGGCTGTATGCGCGCCTGTATAATGAGCAGTTCTCTCAGCTTCCACAAGAGGAGATTGTAGCCTAGTAGGGATGGGCCTTGCGTCCATCCGGCTCAAGGTGCAGTATGGTGAGCCGGAT
>JALYTQ010000137.1 GCA_030854195.1 Chloroflexota bacterium | reverse complement strand
CATCGGCAGCGTCGTCGACCTCCACGAAACGCTCACCTGGTACTCCAGTACAGGTCAGAGGGAGGGCGTTCCTGTTACAATCCCAGTGTGGTAGTTAACCATGAACGTAGAAGCGGCACCACTTGCCTGGCCTGCATGGCTTGCATATGATCAAGCCCATCCAGCACGCGCACATCCCAGCCGAGATCAGTGAGTTGTGCTTGTCCCCGTACAATTGGACTGGCTAAACTCACAAACACATTTCCCCAATTCTCGCCGTACAGAATCTCGTCCGTCGAACCCACGAAGCAGAGACGAGGACAGGTGATCCGCGCCTGGACTGCCTGGTCATCGAACTTCTGTAGAGCCTGATAAAGCGTCATAAACTGCTTCGTCTGATCTTTTGATAGAGAAGCAGTCGACCATTCATCTGCATCTGCGCCCTGCGAGGTCTGAGCAGCACCAGCCATCTCGTAGGCCGCAGTCGTGACACTGAGCATTTCCTCGTATGGCCCGTTCAGTGGTGGCCAGCCCCCCATGACGAGCGCTGACAGACGGTCAGTCTGGATAGCGAGTTGAAGCCCAACCACCGCAAGCCAGGAGTAGCCATAGTAGGCGAACCGATCTGCCTCTACGGCATCGGCCACAGCAAGGAAATCGCTCACGATATTGGCAGGCGTCAGCGTATCCGGTTTCGGTGTACGAAAACACTGTCCTTCGTAGTCGAAAGCAACGACGCGAAAGGCGTCGCTCAGCCCTTTGATCAACGCTTGGCCCAAGGCCGGATCAGCACCATACTTGCGCATTTCCTCAGCCTGTGTCCCGGTCACCGGCTGTGGATTAACTGGCAGGAGTAGGGTCGGCCCTGCGCCGTGAATCTCGATCTCGATAGTACTTGCGTCATGTAATGTTGCTTCAGGCATGTGAGTTACCTCCGTCATTCACTCGCATTTCTCCCTCGAATGTCGGCAACAGTATGTCATCTGTTGCATCATGTGAAGGAGCTTTCCCATTCAGATGTATGCATGCGTTTTGATCCTGCGCTGGCCAGGCTTTTTTCTGGATCACATTTCTACTGTACAACACCAATGCCCAACTAGAGGGCTAAGCAGCATTCAGAACTCGCGTATAGGTTCACCAGACCCCTATTCAGGCTCAATGTTCTTGTTCGATGTGGTAGAAAGAAAGATATTCATTGAAAAAAGTCTCTAAAAGCACATGGGAGTTTTACATGACAGCTCGTCCCTATCTGCGTACCCACGATCTCGCACTGGCTGGACACATCAGTGTCCAACCAGTGCACAATTACGAGGCCAGTGGCTTGTTCGCACCCAGGTAAGAGCAATACTTGCTATGACCTCGTTGCGCATCCCGTGGGTAAGGATATATATTAATAAGGCATCAGCCCAGAATGATGTTCACATAGCTATGGGTCTCGGCGGGTACGCATTGCAGCCACGCGCCGCCGCAGCCTCTGAGCGCGTTATTCACCGTCCCTGGTCCCGCGTTATAGGCGGCGAGGGCCAGCGCGTAACTCCCGTATTGGCGCACGTAGGTCGCCATAAGGCGCGCAGCCCCCTGTAAGGCCTGCGTGGGATTATAGGGATTGATGCCGAGGGAGGCAGCCGTCGCGGGCATAAACTGAGCGATACCGATGGCACCGGCGTAGGAAGTAACATCTGGCCTGAAGCCGCTCTCCTGGTTGATCTGCCGCACAAAGATATCTGGGGAGATGCCCGCGTTCAGCGCGGCCTGCTGGGCTACCGCTATATAGACGCTCTGAAAACCGACGCTTATACCATTGCTTGCTGATCTGTAGGCTATTCTCGCTGTATGACCTGGAATGCAGACGTGCTGACCGGCAAAAATAAGATTTGGATTGCCGATGCCGTTATAGGAGACCAGGCCCGCGACCGTCGTATGGAAGCGCGCCGCGATCCCTCCCAGCGTATCGCCCCAGGCAATCGCGTAGGTGTGGTCAGTTGCTTTACAGGATACAGAGGCGAAAGCTCGCGAGAGCAGCGTTCCGCCAATAGCTCCGCTAGCCAGAACGAAGAGCACACTCAAGACAATAGCGTGACGCATTACAGGTCGCAGCAAACGGGGCAGGCGCGGGGATAGCGGCATTACAGCGCCAGGAAAGTAGCGAGAAATAACCATACATCGATCTCCTTTCGCAAGAGAACATGTCGATACGGGTTGGCACAGTGGTTGTATCATATCTCATGTTACAGTTACTAGAAATACCGGAGCTTTGCACCTTATTGGGGGACAGCGGGACCTTTGTCTTATGAATGGGTTCTATGACCACGAACGGGCTATAGAACTGGCTGCTCACAATGTTGTGATCTAGCGGTCACGAAAGCCACACAACTGTAGCTCAAACCTTTGTTACAACGGGAATAGATGCTATCAGCCATCTCTACAGGCAGCTTGAAGCATAACACATTAATTTATAGTTGTACTTGATACTCACTTGACAAAAAGGCTTACAGTAAAGTATGCTCACAATAGACCTGAGAAGCTTTAAGCGACCTTGCAAGGCCGATAGCCGTATCTTCAAAGAGGAGGATAGCTGAGCAAACAGAGGACCTCTGGCTGCTCACCAGAATAGATATTTCCCGCGACCTCACGCCGCCAGACGGCGGAAAAGCACATCTATAACATCTGCTCGCCGTAGAACGTTCTTTTGAAGCCATTCACACATTATAGTGAATGACGATCCTACCTACCCCACGCAGGCATGGAGCCTGTGGAAGTTGATACTTAAGGACTAAACAACGTTTCGTTTGTACCTGAAATGTACGACCAGAGTACACGTATCACACAACTTGTAATGAAAGGTGGGAATTATTCATGGCCCAATATGCAGCAGAAACCGAAAGACAAGCCGCAGCAGCGGTACCTGCTATCGCAAACCCTGGTCCCCTTGGCCTGAGCGCCTTCGCCCTTACAACCTTTGTCCTCAGTAGCGTTAACGCAGGCTGGTTTCCTGGAGCCACCAGCATCGTCATTGGCCTCGCGCTCTTCTATGGCGGTTTCGTCCAGTTATGCGCTGGCATGTGGGAGTTCAAAACTGGCAATACTTTCGGTGCTACAGCCTTCTCTTCCTATGGCGGCTTCTGGATCGCCTTAGGCTTTACCTTACTCCCAGGCAGCGGCATCGCGGCTGATCTCATTAAAGCTGGGGTTCTCCATCAGGGACTGGGTCTCTTTCTCCTGGGCTGGACGATCTTCACCGTCATCATGTTCATCGGTACATTGAGAAGTAACGCTGCACTTATCGCGGTGTTCGCAGTCCTTGCCCTGACTTTCCTCAGTCTCACCCTTGGTGAACTGACAGGCTCGAGCACATTTGGAACGCTCGGTGGCTGGCTCGGCGTCATCACTGCCATTCTGGCGTGGTACACCGCCCTGGCTGGACTGCTCAGTTCCAGCAAATCTGCCTTCTCTCTGCCGGTCTTCCCGATCGACTGACCAGCGCGCTTACTTGTGCTCCACGTGAAGATTGCTTACAGAAACGCATCTCTCACGTGGAGCGGTTACATAGTTGCCTCACATACGTTCCAGGTGATATATTTGGTCATGGTCGGATACACAAAGAGCCAATTAGCTAGAAACAACGTCGTTGTAGTAAACAGTACCTGATAGCGGATTAGACAAAGAGGATACCAGACTATGAGCAGCCTTGGCTTTGAAGACACCGATACTTTTTTATCAGAGAACCGCGTTTTCACACCCCCTGCCGATGTAGTGGCGAATGCGAACATCACTGCCTACATGAAGTCGAAGGGCTTTGATGACTACGAAGCGTTTTACAAATGGTCCCTGGAGAACCACTTTGAATTCTGGGATGATATGGCGAAGGAACTCCACTGGTTCGCGCCCTGGAACAAGACGTTCGAGTGGACCGAGAAGCCGTTCTTCAAGTGGTTTGTGGACGGTAAATTCAACATTTCCTACAACTGCCTTGACCGGTACATGGACACTCCCACGCGCGACAAGGTGGCCTTCTACTGGGAGGGTGACGACGGTTCGACGCGCACATTGACGTACCATGATCTGTATGTGCTGACCAATCGCATGGCGAAGGCGCTGCAAAATCTGGGCGTGCAGAAGGGCGATCGTGTAGCGGTCTACATGCCCGCCATCCCGGAGCAGGTCGCTGCGCTGCTGGCCGTGGCGCGTCTGGGCGCGATTCACACCGTTATCTTTGGCGGGTTTGCCGCCAGTGCTCTGCGCGACCGCATTAACGACTCGGGCGTCAAGGTCTTGATTACTGCCGATGGCAATCATCGCGGTGGCAAGTTGATCGAGCTCAAGAAGATCGCCGACGAGGCCATTGAAGAGACACCGACGATCGAGAAGGTTCTGGTCGTGCGGCGTCTGGGCACCGATGTCGCGATGAAAGAGGGACGTGATTTTTACTTTGACGAGTTGCTGAAGGATATCCCCGAAGATACCGTCGTGCCATGCGAGCCGATGGATAGCGAGGATATTCTCTACATCCTGTATACCAGCGGCAGCACAGGCAAGCCCAAGGGCGTTGTGCATATACAGGGCGGCCATGCCGTGGGCGTCTACGCCACGACAAAGCTGGTCTTTGACATTAAAGATAACGATATCTTCTGGTGTACCGCCGATATCGGCTGGGTGACTGGCCACAGCTATATCGTGTACGGTCCTCTGATGTGCGGCGCGACCAACGTTCTCTTCGAAAGCATCCCGACTTATCCGCAGCCCGATCGCTTCTGGAGCGTCGTCGAGAAGTTCAAGGTGACCATCATCTACACGTCCCCCACCGCCATTCGCGGCCTGATGCGTTTCGGCGAGGAGTGGCCGGCCAAACACGATCTCTCCAGCCTTCGCCTACTGGGCACAGTGGGCGAACCGATCAATCCCGAGGCATGGATGTGGTACCATCGCAATATCGGGCGCAACGAACTGCCGATCATGGATACATGGTGGCAGACGGAGACCGGCCAGATTCTGATCAGCCCGACGATCCGCCTTCCCTTGAAACCTGGTAGCGCCTCGCGTCCGCTGCCAACCATCGAGGCCGACGTGGTGGATAAGAACGGCGTCAGCGTCGGGTCCGACAAGGGCGGCTTCCTGATTGTCCGTCATCCCTGGCCCGCGCAGATGCGCACCATCTACGGCGATCCGGATCGCTACCTGACCTACTGGGACACCATTCCCAACGTCTACTTCGCTGGCGATGCCGCGACCAAGGATAAGGATGGTTACTTCCGCATCCAGGGCCGCGTGGACGATGTGATTAAGGTAAGCGGACACCGCCTGGGCTCGATGGAGATCGAGTCGAGCATGGTGAGCCATCCCGCTGTGGCGGAGGCCGCCGCGATCGGCAAGCCGGACGAGGTGAAGGGCGAGCACGTGAAGGTCTTCGTCATTCTCAAGCAGGGCTTTGAGGCATCGCCTGAACTGGAGAAGGAGCTGAAGCTGCACGTGCGCACGAGTGTCGGTCCCCTGGCCGTCCCCGACGAACTGGAGTTCGCGCCCAGCCTGCCCAAGACGCGCTCCGGCAAGATCATGCGCCGCGTGATCCGCGCCAAGGAGCTGGGCGAGCCTGTCGGCGATGTCAGCACGCTCGACGGCTGATTTCTGTTTGTTTACCATCCCAAACGGGCTCCACAGGCCAGTTAACCGAAGGAAACGCCCTCTCAGGATAGAGGGCGTTTCCTTTTCCACTTAGTTTCCCTCACCCTCATCACTTTTCTCATAGCAAAATCTTATCTTTGCTTGAACGCAAGCTTCTGATGCTGCCAGCTATACGTCTTCCCCTCCTTTCGTAATGAGCATCCTGATGATGCAACATGAGATGCACGGCAAATGATAAGCTCCTTTCAAGCTTATGAGCAAGCAGCGTTTAATTTCTTGTGCATGCACGATGTCAACGGCGATAACATTTTGTTCGCGCTGTATACTGTAATTGGAGAGATAACTCTCTCACGTTTCCTGGAGTGGAACGTGAGAGGGGAGGGTAACAATGTTTATCATGGGCGCTTAGTGACCTTGTTGACATCCCAACCTTCTACCACCAATGCTCGTTTCCAATGTTACCCTTTCTCTCAATTCTGCCAGGCTTCACGCACCAACCTTTCCAACTCCCTACTACCTATGCTCATTGCCGATGACGCCATCTCCTCTCACTTTTGGAGTGGTAGTGCGTAAGAAGAGTCACTCATTCCTTGCGATGAAACAGGTTCTTGCATATGAAGCGTGTACACCTTTTACAGCAGCCTGCATCCTGGTATAAGGCAGGCGGAGCTAGCATCACGCCAGAACCTGTTCCACATCTCGCGGGAGCGCTTCCTTCTCTTTCAAAGAAGCAAAGAGCTCCTATCGCATGCTATTGGGTAACATTCAATGTGAGATTGACCGTCAGCGGACTACCCGCAACGATTGATTTTCCCTGATCGGTTCCACTCAGGACGAGCTGCGCCGTATAGGTACCGACCTGCAGCTGCGCTGCTGGTTTAACAGTGAACGCTATCTGAAGCGTCGTATAACCACCCACCTCTCCCTTCATCGGCACATAGGAGGAGACCCAGGCCACCGCGGACTGCGGTGTCGTCACGGAGGTCTGCCAGTAAAGGGTGCGCGATCCGTTGTTTGTGATCGTCAAGGTCTGGGGAGCAACCTGGGGATGCGCCAGGGACAGGGTAAAACTCAGGCTAGCAGGTGAAACATTCATCGTCGGCATCGTTTTGGAATTAAAAGATGGGCTTTTGGGATGATGCGGCGAGGGTGCATGCTTTGGCGAACTGACTCCCTTCTTCGCCGAAGCGGCATCTGCGCCCACATTCTTTTGGGTGATTCCTACAATACCCGCGAGTAAGAGCACGCACATAGCGATGGAGAGCCACGCAATGCGCTTGCTAAATACGCGGACGAGAGGAGAAGATGCACGCGTATGCATCTGTTGAACTTCGAAATTGTGTGTCTGTGACATTTACTATTCCCTTCCACTAAACGATGTTTATCGCGAGCCAGATGTGTTTCGCTCGCAATAAAAAGATAACATGCAGATCCTTCAATGGGAGTGATGAAACAGTTGCGACATGGTTAAGAAATGCTCAAAATATGCGTAAAGCTTATCTTAATCTCAATTATATCTCTGTAGATATATTGTCACTCAAGATATACAGGCATCTTCTACGCCGTAGTTGTGCCTGTTTGTCTGTCGTTCAGGAAGGATAAAACGGCGGCATCGAAGTCGCGTGGGCGATCAAACATGCAGACATGGGCGGCCTTTTGCAGGACGATGAGGCGCGCGTGGGGTATCTCCTTCTGGAGAAAGTACCCCAACGAGAGTGGGACCAGCGTATCATTCTCACCCCAGAGCAGCAGCGTGGCAGTGGTCACGGCGGCGATCTCCTCGCGTACATCCAGCGCGATCAGGGAACGGATCGCGCGCAGCAGGGTCATGGGTCCGGCGCGCAGGAAATCGTATGCCAGGATCGGCAAAAATTCGGGCGGCATATAGCGTAAGGCGGCGATAAGGGGCACGAAGTAGCCGGGGATTGTCTTCACTTTAGGCACGACAGCGGGCGCAACAAGGACGAGGCGCGCCACCGCTTCGGGGTGGTGCGCGGCCAGCCACATGCAGATGTAGCCGCCCATGGAGTGACCAATAAAATGAGCGCGCTTCAGTCCAATGGCCTCCATCCACTTCAGCAGCCAGCTGGCAGCGTCGGCGAGATCGAAGCGCGCGCGAGGAAAGTGCATAGAGCCGAAGCCGGGAAGATCAACCAGGTAAAGCCGATAGTGATGAGCAAGGGTGGGAATATTGCGTCGCCACCAGAGCGTGGAGGCGGATAATCCATGCACCAGGATGACGGGATCGCCCTCGCCTACCACCTGGTAGCGCACCAGGCAATCTCCTACCTGTATATGCTGGACCTTTTTTTGCGACATTATCTGCTCTATTCTCGCATATCGGAAACGACCTGCTGACCTCTAACACTTACCTACTATACCTCCTGGACATGCTCCGCCGCCAGAGGATACTGGTTCCTGCTGCAAGGCACGCTAAGCAAACATCATGATACAATGGCAACGAAGGGCCGAAGAGGCACCATATATTGGAGGAGAGATCCTACATGAAGATACTTGTCTTAAACGCGGGCTCAAGCAGCCAGAAGAGCCGCCTGTATGATATTGGAGATACGCTCCCTGTCGAGCCGCCAGAGCCATTGTGGGAGGGCGATGCTGATTGGACAAAGGAGAAGGGCGCAGCCGAGATCACGATCCACGCGCACGGAAAGACGGTCAAGCAGCAGGTTTCAGCGGGCTCACGACCTGAGATCGTCGAGCAGTTATTAAAAACGATATGGAGTGGAGAGACACAGGTAATTGAAGCGCCGAACGATATAGAGCTGGTCGGGCACCGCGTCGTGCATGGTGGGCCGCGCTACAGCCAGAGCGTCAGGATTACGCCGGAGGTCAAGGAGGAGATTCGGCGGCTCTGCGCATTTGCTCCACTACATAATCCAGTCAATCTTGAGGGCATCGAAACGATCGAACATATCTTGCCTGCTGTGCCGCAGATAGCGGTCTTCGATACAGCGTTTCATAGCCATATTCCTCTAGAGGTGATGGTCTATCCGGGGCCATACAGCTGGTATGAACAAGGGATTCGGCGCTACGGCTTTCACGGCACGAGCCATCAATACTGCTCTGAACGCACGGCGCATATCCTGGGGCGCGACCTGGATGAGTTGCGCATCATCAACTGCCACCTGGGCAACGGCTGCTCGCTGGCGGCGATCCAGCATGGGCACAGTATCGACATGACAATGGGATTTACACCTATCGACGGATTGATGATGGGGACGCGCTCCGGCTCCATCGATCCCGGCATCCTGACCTACCTGATGCGCGAGCAACACGCGACCGCAGACCAGCTGGACGAAGTGCTAAACAAGCAATCCGGCTTCATAGGCATCTCCGCCGTCTCAAGCGATCTACGCCAGGTCGAACAGGCCAGGACGCGAGGCAACGAGCGCGCGAAGCTGGCAATCGATATGTTTATCTACCGCCTACGCTTCTTCATGGGCGCGATGCTAGCATCGCTGGGCGGGGTTGACGCAATCACCTTTACGGCGGGCATCGGCGAGAATGACGCCGAGGTACGGGCGCGGGCCTGCGAGAGCTTCGCGTTCCTTGGCCTCAAAGTCGATGCCGAGAAGAACGCGGCGTCCCCAGTTGACCAGGATATCGCTACTCCCGCTTCGGCGGTGCGGGTCCTGGTCGTGCATACCGAAGAGGACTGGCAGATTGCTAAGGAGTGCTGGCAGTTGAGCGACTGAACAATACAAATTTGACTGTTCCCATCCATCCGGCTTATAGTGTATACTAAATATACATTTTGATACACATGGTTGTAATCTTCTGGTGGCTTCTTACTTTGCAGCAAATGTCGCTGGCGACCTACCAGGTATAGGGCGACATGGAAAGCAGCGCACCGGAATATTGATGATATGAAAGTAAAGGACGCATGGATAGCACTCCAACCCTGATATCTAGTGATGCTACGCTTGCGGATAAGCTGGTTCTCGTGGTTGAAGACGACTCTGATCTACGCCAGACTATTCAGTGGATGCTTGAGGATGAAGGGTTTCTGGTGGAGACGGCGAGCGATGGCCGAGAGGCGCTGGACCTTGCCACGCAACGCAAACCCTCTCTGGTGGTCCTCGATATGGGGCTGCCTATTATCGATGGCAACGGGGTGGCTGCTGGCCTCCGTTCTACCTATGGCGATAATGTAACCATCCTGACGATGACCGCTGATGGGCGCGCCGCCGAAAAAGCACGGCGCATCGGTGCCATTGGCTACCTTAGCAAGCCTTTTGATCTCGACGCGCTCATAAACGCTGTGCGCTCCGCGCTCACTCCATCTCCGTAAGAACTTCTCTCTATTCTCTACTTGCAGTGGAAACTTTTCTTTGGTATGAGACGTGCAAGAAGTTGTATGGTGACATGTGTAACGTCAGCGCGGAGAGAAGGATTAGAGATGGCCACTCCTGTTCAGGGCGAAACGCTCTTTGAAAATCCATTTCAGATAGAGGATCTACAGGTCTTTGATGACAGTACGCTGCGTGCGCTGCTGGTCCAGGAGAGCTTTGGTCTGACGATAAGCGCTCTGGCTCGCAGCTTGCAGGGAACGGAGAATCCTCTTTTACTAAAACGTATTCGGCGTAATCTCCCATCCGGGCAACACGCACTTTTTCTGCAAGCATTGCGCCGCCCATACACTCAACATGAAGTGGAGTGCGCGCGCCGCCAGATTCTCGATGGTCTCTTCTGGGAACTGACGTACTGGAAGACGCCGGAACTCTACGAGGAGCTGACCGAGGGAGAACAACTGCATCCTGGCATCTTTCAGCGCCTGGAGCCGGATCTGCGCGGTAAGACGGTGCTGGACGTGGGCGCGGGCAGCGGGCGAGCCTCGCTTGAGTGCATGCGACACGGCGCGCATCTGGTCTACGCAGTCGAACCCTCGCCCGGCCTGCTGCGCATCATGGAGCAGAAGCTAAACCATCGGGTGGGCGAACAACAGATCCGGCCACTCGCGGGGCGCTTCGCCAGCATTCCGTTGCAGGATAACAGCGTCGATCTCTCTCTTTCCTGCTCGGCCTTTACGGCAGCACCGGAGCAGGGCGGTGAGGCGGGACTGGCCGAGATGCTGCGTGTGACGCGGCCCGGCGGCAAGATCGTCCTGATCTGGCCGCGCCGCGAGGATCGCGAGTGGCTGAGCGCGCGCGGCTTCCACTACGTCGCGCTGCCCGTGCAACGCGAGATGTGCGTGCATTTCCGTTCTCTACAGAGCGCCCTGCACTGCGCCCAACGTTTCTACGCCCATAACAAGGCCGTCGCGCGCTACCTTCTGTCGCAGCAGCAACCAGAGGTGCCATTTTCCGTTATTGGCATCAATCCACCGCGCGACTATTGCTGGCTTGCAGTGCAGAAAACTACACCGTCCCTGGAATCTCAGCACGACCGCAGGAATGCGTCCCGACACTCATCCGTCTCTCGCCGCTAACGGCGCACACAAAGGGCTGATCGCTCGCGATTGCCCATATTGAGAAAGGAAATGTTTGTATGGCATCAGAGGTAACGACAAATAACAGGACGAGTTGGGTCGATACGCCGCCTAACAGCCCGACGCTACGCAGGCTGAGCGGCCAGCTTATTGCGCGTATGCCCTGGCTGGAAAAAGTGGCCGATCCCCTGCAAAAAGGCATTCACGCGCTCAGCGGCGAACCCGGCCAGCCCGCCTACAAGGTGAAGGATTTTCTGAATGGCGTCTGGTTCGGTCATCCCCTGCATCCCGTTCTCGTCACGGTTCCGATTGGTGCCTGGACGGGCACGCTGCTGCTCGATATGGCCTCCCTCATCGATCAGGACGAGGGCGTAGAGCGTAGCGCGGACCTCACGCTGTGGCTCGGCCTGGTCGCAGCGGTAGGTGCAGCGGCAACTGGCGCGGCCAATTGGGTCGATACCGATGGACCCGAGCGGCGCACAGGCGTCTTGCACGCGCTCCTGAACACGGGCGTTACCGCCCTGAACGTTACCTCCGTCATACTGCGCCTGACGGGTCAGCGTCGCACAGCCATCGGCCTCGCCACCGCCGCCTATGCGGTCAGCGCCTTCTCAGCATACCTGGGTGGCGAACTCGCTTACTCGCTCGGCATCGGCGTGAATCACGCGGTCTGGGAGGGCGGCTCCGATGACTTTATTCCGGTTATGGACGAGGCCGATCTGCAGGCAGGCAAGCTGACACGCGTGGAGGTCGGTGGCATCTCTGCTGTCTTGATTAAGGATGGCGAAGAGATCAACGCGATTGCCGCGACCTGTTCGCACCTGGGCGGCCCGCTCGACGAGGGCACCTACACGGATGGCGTTGTGTATTGTCCGTGGCACAACTCTGGCTTCTGCATGCGCGATGGCAGCGTCGTCAACAGCCCGGCTGTCTACGCCCAGCCCAGCTTCGCGGTACGCACGCGCAATGGCAAGATTGAGCTGCTCCGCCTCGAACACGCGTAATATGTACGGGATGGGGCACACGCTCCATCCTCGTTCACTCATTGTTTAACCTCCCGCTAAAATTTTCCTCAGCGTTCTCTAATGTGGTTTAGTATCTCCTTACAACCACTTATAGTAGAGTCTAATCCAAGAAAATTCCATTGAATTTCCCTGCATAAAGAGATACCCTTATAACAGAAGCAAATAAATAACAATTCCCCACCCAACTAACGAGGAGGTTACTCGTGCAAACCCATGCAGTAGTTACACAAAATGTTGATATGGCCGTTCTCTCTGATGCCCTCCTGGCGCAACAAGCGCTGGCCGGCGATCAGGAAGCATTCGAGATTATGGTTCGTCGCTATAGCACACCATTATTTAACTTTATCTGCCGTTTTCTGGGCGATTATGACCAGGCGTGCGATGTTTTGCAACAGGTGTTTATGCGCTTTTATACTACCCTCCCACGCCTCGGTACCGGTGAACCGTTCAAGCCCTGGCTCTTTCAAGTGGCGCGCAATTGCTGCGTCGATGAGCTGAGGCGGCGGCGCAGGTACGCAATTCAGTTCTCGCAACTGGAGACGGAGAATAGCGAGGGCGAGCTCTCATTCCTCAATGAGATCCCCGATAGTAGCCCTCTACCCGAAGACCTGGCCGAGCGCCACGATCTTCAACAGGTACTCAATCGGGCCATCCAGTCCTTGCCACCGAAGTTTCGCGCCGTGGTCCTGCTGCGCTACACATCTCAGCTTAGCTTCTCTGAGATTGGGCGCACCCTCAATATGCCGGAGGCCACCGCTAAGACCTACTTCCATCGCGCTAAGGTGCTCTTACGCAAGATTCTC
>JALYTQ010000136.1:2608-12990 GCA_030854195.1 Chloroflexota bacterium | reverse complement strand
CGCCGAGCTGGTAGGTGACCAGTTTCATATTCGGGTTCTGTTTCTCGAAAGGTGGGAGGAGGGTCTGCTTCCAATACGTTTCTGTTGCTGTTGGGATAGTGTGATACAGATTAATCGTTACCGGGCCATTGGAAGACGATGATCCGCTGCTGCCGCAGGCTTCAAGGAGCGCCGTGGCACTCGCCGCGCTCAGCCCTGAAGCCATTGCTCTTTTCAAAAACTCTCGACGATTGATAGTCATGATAAACCTCTCCTTTTGGTCGATGGACCGGCTGACGCTGCAGCGCGCCAAAAAGGTACGCAAAAAACTATGGGTGCCAAAAAGTGTGGAACCCCTCAATCAGTGGTGAAATGCGCAGTTTGTGGGAGAAGAGCGGCGTTGCTGCGTTGGGGACGCCCTGGCTCTCAGGTGGGCAAGTTAGCTCATAAGATACACCTCCTCGTGATAGCGCATGATACCGAGGAACAGCGCAAACATCTAAATTGATTGCCGCTCAATGTACGGGCAGGCAATGGCGTGCTGAACCGGTGGTAGAGGCTTGCCGCTATGCTCAAGCAAATATTCTACAGCCCATTTCCCCATCCCATAATGTGGCAACTCTATGCTCGAAAGGGGAGGAGTAAGTTGAGCAGCAATCAACTCATGATTATCAAATCCCATCACAGCGACCTCACCAGGGATGGAAATACCCAGTGTACGCAGGGCATCGTAGACCCCCATCGCTGCGAAATCTGAAAAACAGAATATGGCGGTTGGTGGCTCAGATAAGTGCATTAGTTCCTGTGCTCCCTGGTAGCCACCCGCTGCGGTACAATGGTGCAGACGCACAAGGCTCTCGTCAAAAGGAATATCGTAAGCCTGTAGTGCCTGCTTATAGCCCTCTAAGCGACCAGATGAGGCTGGAATAGGATTAAGCTCGTTGATAAAGCCAATACGGCGGTGTCCCTTTTTCAACAACACTTCAGTTGCTGTTCGTCCTCCCTGGACCTCATCAGGTACGACCGAAGGTAAAGAGCGATCAGCACAAAAACAATCGAGCAGAACAGCCGGTCCCTCAAACATGTTTGCAGGTAATGCGACTTCGCGATGATACATTGCAGCGTAGATGATGCCCTCGACCTGCCGCTCAAGCATCATTTCAATCGCAGTTTCTTTGATTGAGGCATCAGAACCGATATTGACAATCAAAAGGAGTTTGCCATGGGCCCAGGCTACATCTTGAGCCCCTTTAATAATATTTACGGCATAGGGAGTGGTAGTAATTTCATCTGCGACAAAACCAATGGTATGCGTTTGATTGGTACGTAATCCTCTAGCAGCCAGGTTCGGACGGTACGCAAGTTTCTTCGCCGTCTCCAGGATGCGATTTCTGGTTTCGGCGGCAATGTTCGCAGAAGAAGGGTGATTATTGAGCACGAAAGAAACCGTCGTCTGAGAAACCCCTGCCTGACGAGCGATATCTGACATGGTAGCTGCTCGTTTGCGTGGTTGACTGGTCACACGTTATTCCTCCTCGTAATAAGAAGGCAAAAGTTAGTAATACGAATTACTAATTCGATTAAACACTATTTTCTTTCATTTGTCAAGGGTTGTCGGGCTAAACGATGGTCAATTTAGCGGAAGGTAGGACGAGGGTCTCCGCGAAGATGAGAACTGAGCTGAGTCCAAATAACCGTGGTATACTATACGACTAGACACGATCCGCTCCAAAGAGGATCGCCATCCGAAGAACTCACGCCGATACCAGCATTTAAGTCAGGTTTACCAGCCTGTCTCGCAACAGAAGAGTAACATGATACATTATGAAAGGCAGGTAACATGGTCACAACTACCCAACAGGGTTCGCCCCAGTTTCCAACGATTGCCGACAGCATACAACCATCGACACGCGAAGAGATGGACGCGGCGCTACAAGTGTTACAGGAGCGCAAAAACGCGTGGGTAATGGTCCCGCTTCGCGCGCGGGTCGCGCTCGTAGATATCCTCATACAGGATTTTGCGGCGCTTGCTGATCGCTGGGTAGCGGCGTGTTGCGATGCCAAAGGAATCTCCGCTACCTCGTTTGTGGGCGAAGAATGGGGCAGCGGACCATTTACGCTGCTGAAGCAACTCCGCCAATTGCGGCAGTCGCTGCTGGATATCGAGACGCTGGGCGCGCCGCGTATTCCTGGACCAGTCACCACGCGGGCGGATGGACAGGTCGTCGCGCAGGTCTTTCCACAGACGCCCTACGATCGTATCTTTTTCACCGGGCTAACGGCTGAGATCTGGATGGAGCCGGGCGTCACCGCCGATGGATTGGCGCGGACGCAGGCAACGATCTACCAGGATAAGCAGCACGCGGGCAAGGTCGCGCTGGTGCTGGGGGCCGGAAATGTATCGAGCATCGCGCCACTGGATATCCTCTACAAGCTCTTCGTCGAAGATCAGGTCGTTGTGCTCAAGATGAATCCGGTCAACGCGTACCTGGGGCCGTTGATTCAGGAGAGCTTCCGGGCGCTGATCGAGCCGGGCTTCCTGCGTGTGCTATATGGCGGAGCAGCCGAGGGAGCATATCTCTGCAATGCCGAAGGTGTAGAAGAGATTCATATCACCGGATCGGACAAGACGTTTGATGCTATCGTCTTCGGCACAGGAGCTGAGGGAGCGCAGCGCAGGGCGGAGAACAGGCCGCTGCTGAACAAGCGCATCACGGGCGAACTGGGCAACGTCAGCCCGGTCATCGTCGTGCCGGGTCCGTGGAGTCGGAGCGATCTGGCGTATCAGGCCGAACATATCGTTACATCGCTTACCAACAATGCAGGCTTCAACTGCAACGCCACGCGGGCCATTATTCAATACGCAACCTGGGAGCGCAGAAGAACGCTGCTGGGGGAGATACGCAGGATATTGGGAGAGCTTCCGACACGTGACGCCTATTATCCAGGCGCGCAGGATCGGCAGCGCATGTTCGTCGCGACCCATGCCGAGGCCGAGCAGTTCGGTTCTGATGATGGGAAAAAGCTGCCCTGGACGCTGATCGCGGGTGTTGATCCCGCGCAGGCCAACGATGTCTGCTTCACCACCGAAGCCTTCTGTGGCTTGTTCGCGGAGACAACGTTGGAGGCGGAGAGCGTTGTAGCGTATATCGACAGGGCCGTAGACTTCGCCAACGAGCATGTCTGGGGTTCGCTCAACGTCACTCTTCTCGTGCATCCAGAGTCGCTCAAGGACCCATGCATTGCGGAGGCGATCGAGCGGGCGGTAGCGAAGCTGCGCTACGGCTCGATCGGCGTCAACTACTGGGGCGGCACCAGCTTCATCCTGGGCACCACCACCTGGGGAGCGTTTCCCGGCCATCCAATTAACGATATTCAATCGGGCAACGGCGTGGTGCATAATACACTGATGTTCTCGCAGCCGCAGAAGTCAGTGTTGCGCGCAGCTTTCCGCAGCGTGCCGACGCCGCCGTGGTTCGCGTTGCAGGGCAAGAAGGCCAGCAAGGTCTTTCCAAAGCTGGCGCGTATGGAGGCCCATCCTGGTCCGTGGCGCGTACCGGGCATTCTGGGGTCGGCGGTCGCGGGCATTTGACCGGCTATTACGATAGCTCTCGTGACTCCGCGCTGTAAATGTGCTGTGCCAACAGCCGTTCCTTCAGGAGATGTCTGGCACGAAAGAGATGGGTCTTGATCGTGCCAACGGGTATGGCGAGAACCTCGGCCATCTCTTCATATGTCATCTCCTGCAGGTGGCGCAGGATCAACACAAGGCGATACCTGGTCGGCAGTTTCTCCAGTTGCTTGCGCACCGCTATCTGCCAGTCGTGTAGCTCTATCATCTCTTCTGCCAGGTTCTCTTCGTTCACCCTCTGCATGGCCTGTTCCGTCCGCATAGCCACTTGCAAGGTTCTCTGCTGCTCGCGCTTTTCAAGTTGCCGCAAACAACAATTGTAGGCGATGCGATACAGCCAGGTAGAAAAAAGCGCCTCGCCGCGAAATGCTGACAGCCCCTTCCATGCAGCTAAAAAAGCCTCCTGGGTGATCTCGTTTGCCTCTTCATAGTCTTGTAGCATACGCAAAATCATATTGAAGACGCGGCGTTGATGCCTTTGCATAAGGACGGCAAAGGCATCCTGGTCTCCACGTTGGCTGGCCTGCACGAGTTGCGCGTCGTCCAGCCCGTCTTGCAAAGAGGTGGCACCTGGGAGAGATACCTCTATGTTGTGTGACAATTGCATTGGAGCCTCGTTCCTACTGACCTCCCATTCGATTGTATAGAAGCTTTTTTTCTCTGATGATGGTTCTTGTGCGCGATCAGTGAGGTGATTTTTACCGCTTCATCTTAATAATAGCCATGTAGCGTTAAAAAAAGCGTTAAAAAAAGCGAATAGACGCGGCTTCCTACCGCCAGGTGGATGCGGAACGCGAGTTGCTGATCTCCTGCCCGGCAGAAGTGCGAGGTCAGCCACTGATAATGCATTTAACGCAGGGATAACGCTTTTTATAACGTTCCATGGGTATACTGAACAATAGGACATACCTTTCCTCTCAGGTCTGGCAGGCATAGAGGGGAGGCAGAAAGTGTGTGTAGAGCGATACACTACTATCAAGGAAAGGATTCTATCATGACACTTGCAACATTTATTCTTGTTGCCGTTAACCTGAATCTTTCAAATGTAATCTGGTGGCTGATTGTTGGGTTAATCGCTGGCTTTCTTGCCAGCCGGGTAATGCGCGGAGGAGGCTATGGGCTGATCGGCGACATTGTGGTGGGCATTATCGGAGCCCTCATCGGAGGATGGTTGGCTGGCTTCCTGGGGCTTGGCTCCTTTGGCCTGATCGGGACTATTATCGTTGCCTTTATCGGGGCCTGTATTCTCCTCGCCATCTTACACGCTGTCGGCGGAGGGAGATCCCGGTCGAGAGGCTGGGGACGCAGATGAGGAAGTAGTGTGGCTTCCAGCTATCAGGGCGGACGAGATGAACTCCCAAACGCCCGGAGTGTGAGGGTCCAAAAAAAGGGAGAGGGTGAGCAAATACGCTCACCCTCTCTTTGTTGGTGTTACTTTTTAGCAACCCCTATTTTATGGCTTGCCTGCTCAAAACCCTCGGTCGCCTTTTGAAAGCTCTCAAGGCTCTGTTTCGTGAGGTTCTCCACTCCCTCAAACATTTGCCTTGAGGAGGTTTCTACTCCCTCAAGCATCTGCTTATAGGCGGCGAACGGAGCGCTGAAGAGGTTCATGTAGGACTCGGAGCCCTGAGAAGCCTCTTGCGGTGCCCACTGCTCCATCAAGGAATGTGTATCCTCCATATTGCTCTTGAGCAACGCGATCGTGCTCTCAAAGAGATTCTGGGTGTACTTTACATTGCGTGCCTGGGCGGCGGCGAGACGTTTTGCCATTGCCTGGGTATTGCGGACGTACTGTTCTTGTACATCAACGGTAGAGTTGGTCATGCTTTTTACTGACATTGTCATAGTGTAATGATCCTTTATCTGCGGTAAATCAGGGCATTGCACGATCCCTGAAATGCCGAAGCATCGCGATCATAACCCTGGCTCCTCGTTCAATCGACCGAGGAGATATCGAGTGGCATTGCGAAGATAAGACAGAAGCAGGGAGTGCCGAGGCTGTTCCTGGAGGATGAAAGAGCGCTGTAGGTGTTCTTCATCTTATGTAAAGTATAACATACTATTTAACCATTGTCAAATTTACTAAAAGTTGTTGCATTCATTAAAAGTGAATTGGATGGTTATGAAAAGGGCGATTCTCCCGCTTCTAGCGAGAGGAGTAGCCCTGATAACATTTTTAACGCTTTATCTAACGCTGTAAGGTTAATATAAGTATGCGAAAAGAAAGAAGATGCAAGAGTTTTTCTGATTGAGGTGAAATCATGAGCGATATTATAACGCAAACGCGACTGGCCATGCGCTTAGACGCATATCTCAGGGAGTATACAGGAAAGAACGCCAGAAAAGACGCCCTTTCCAAAGCGGAGTGGGATAGGGTGTGGCGCGTGGCTGACGTTGCTCGTACACAGAGTACGCTGACGCCAGAGCTTGTTGATGATGTGCGGAAAGCCTTAAAGAAGCTTGATGCCGCAATAGGCTAGAGTAGCTCCAGCTTGTTCAACTATCTGCTTGCTCCAGGCATTAGGGGGGCCAGGACGGGAGGCGAACGGCGGATCTGGAACGCTTTAGTCAGTGGCTGTTTGCGGAAACGGAGGGGCAACCGTTCTATCTCATGGAGACGCTCAAGGTCTTGCTCGAACGCGGCGTCCTGGCCTCCCGCCCGAACGACGAGGGGGGATGGAGTATTGACTTTACGGCAGCCATGAGCCATGAGACAGTGGTACATGGGTTTTTCCCCCCCAGTGTGCGCGAAGTGATCTGCGCCAGGCTCGATCAGCTCACGCCGAACGCCTTTGCACTGTTGGCGGCAGGGGCCGTCCTCGGGCAGGCAATCACCTTTGAGTACCTGTGTCGAGTTGCCGATCTCGAAGCATCAGTCGGGCTCACCGCCCTGGATGAAGTCGTGCGGAACCACCTCCTGCATGAGTCAGTGCGAGAGGGAGGGTCAATGGCGGCAGGCAGCTACGTGTTCGCCCATCAGAAGATCCGTGCCGTGGTCTACGCTGAGGCCGGTGAGGCGAGGCGCTCCATCTTTCATCATCGGGCGTTGCAAGCGTTGCAGGAGGCGGCGGCTCCCGCGGCGGACCTGGCCTACCATGCTCTGGCGGCGGGACTCGCGGAACCAGCCTTCCACTGGAGCCTCGCGGCAGGTGATGAGGCGATGCGCGTGGTCGCCGTGCGCGATGCCCTCACCTTCTACGAGCAGGCGCGGCATCTGCTGACCGAACGCTGGCATGGCCTCGGCCTCTTGAGCCTGCTTCCTGCGCCGGAGATCGAGCATCTCCACATCCACCTGGGGCGCGTGTATGAAATGAACACGGAGTGGGCGAAAGCGCGCGAAGCCTATACGTCCCTGCTCGCCTACGCACAGGAGGCAGGCGAACGCGGAATGGAGAGCGCCATTCTCGACCGCCTCGCGATCCTGGCCGCCCGACGTACTGAACCTGAGCCACGCCTTGCTAGAGATGTGGGAATATGAGGAGCTAAGGAGAACAGTCAATGCAAGAAGATTTGATAGGGAAAGTTGCGTTGTTGACGGGTTCGAGTCGCGGGCTGGGGCGTCATTACGCCCTGCACCTCGCGCAGGCGGGAGCCGATGTCATTATTCATGATCTGAACGAGAGCGCGGCAGTAGCCTTCGGTGAGGCTGCTTCGGGATCGGCTGTGGCCGAGCAGATGCGCGCACTCGGTCGTCGATCGGCTTTTTTCGCCGCCGATCTGACCGAGGCGGCGCAGGTAGAACAGCTGGTGCGCCAGGCAGTGGAAGCCTTCGGTCACATCGATATCCTGGTCAACAACGCGGGCGGCGATATAGGCGCGTACACTCCCCGGCCAGACCCGAACAACGCGCTGGACATCACGCCGGATGATATCCGCGCCGTGCTTGAGCGCAACCTGCTCACCACCATGTACACCTGCAAGTACGCGGGTCTCCACATGCGCGACCGGCGCTCCGGCAAGATCATCAACGTGGGATCAAGCGCCGGTCATATAGCCGTGCAAACAGGCAGTATCTACGCGGCAGCAAAGGCAGGCGTCGCCCACTACACGAGCTGCCTGGCAGAAGAACTGCGCGCATATGCTATCAATGTGAATTGCATCGCGCCCGCCCCGACCTATACCGGTCGCTTCCTGGCAACGCGCACCGTCGACAGTCAGGAGGGGCTATCACGGCTGCAACGGATAGCCCAACCCGAAGACATGGCAAAGATTGTCCACTTCCTGGCTGGTCCACAAGCGGACTATCTGACCGGCGAAACCATCGTGTGCTGGACGGGCCATTGACACACCTTTGTGGCTAGCCAGAACATAGAAACATTCCTTGCAAGGGTCTCTGCGAAAGCAAACCGACTTTAATTTGTTCCAGAATATTTCGAGAGCGGGCGTTCTCCTTCTTGAGAAGCGAAGAAGCGGGCTCTTTTCAGAAGTAGCAATCCGAGAAAATAGCCAGAGGCAAATAAATTCATATATCCGATAGCGAAGACCGCCCTAAGAAGCGGATCGGGGTTATTGAGATGAAAAAATAGGCCATAACCATGCAGAACTTCGCCAAGCGTATTCCACATATAGAAAAGAAATTCTACAGCTAAAAACAGAACCATGAGCCAGTATCCCAGGAGTCTTCGTTTGAAAAGAAGAGTAGAGGCTAGAAGGAATACTCCCAGGACAAAGAGCATAATGAGCGCTCCCTTCGCCTGAGCAAGTAAGTTATTGGGATTGTAATAAAGGTGGAAATAATATGGTATCTGAGCGATGAAATTGGCCAGGATGAGTAAAAAAAGAATAATGACCTGTATTCTTATGTTTTTGTCTCCCATTTTTGTCTCCTGATGGCATTTTCCGTTGACAATAACCTCTTCATCTTTACGTGCAGACCATACGAAGGTTACAGAATCACCGCTCTTTTACTTTCAAGGTGGCATTTCCCTTAGAAATAGTGTATATTTAACACTAAGTAGCGATCCTTCGACGTGAAAAGAAGAAGTCCGATCAGCTAACCTCTCAGAAGAACAACGGAATGGAGAGAATATCTCATGTTACTTGAACTTGCGATTGGCGATGCCTATGGAGCTGGTTTTGAATATGCAGATACAGAGATGATTCGCCAGCAGAACACTCTTGCCGGATATGTGAAACATCCCAGGCATCATATCCAGCCTGGTTCCTATACAGACGACACTCAGATGAGCCTGGCTATTGCGGAGGCCATTGTTTCAGGAGAAGCCTGGACGCCCGTCATGCTGGCAGATCGCTTTTTGACGGCCTTTCAGCGTGATCCAAGAGAGGGCTATGCAAGCGGTTTCTATCACTTTCTGCAGCGTGTCCATGACGGCGAACAGTTTCTCAAAGAGATCAAACCAACCAGTTCGAAGAGCGGCGCAGCTATGCGCGCCGCGCCCATTGGGATCTATCCAGACGTTTCCCTCGTGATCGAGCGTTGTACCATTCAAGCTGCTTTGACGCATAACACCCCCGATGGTATCAATGCAGCGGTCGCGGCCTCGCTCATGACCCATTATTTCCTCTATAAGCTGGGTCCCAAAAAAGCCCTTGGCAGCTTTCTGGAAGCTTATGTGCCTGGACCGTGGGCGCTTCCCTGGACGGGCAAGGTAAAGTCCCAGGGATGGATGAGTGTACGAGCGGCGATTACAGCCCTGATTGCATGTAGCGCGATGAGCGATGTCTTGAAGACGTGCATTCAATTTTCGGGTGATGTGGATACGGTAGCCGCTATTGCTCTGGCGGCAGGCTCTTGTAGTACTGAGATAGCACAGGATCTTCCCGTTCATCTCTTTGACGAGTTAGAAAATGGTCAGTATGGCAGAGACTACATTCACTTACTGGATACGCAATTGATGGCTTTTTTCCGCACCATATCCTCGGTTAGCGAATAGTTGGATATTACGGCCAAGGAATGCCTGCGCGAATGATTGCATTTTCTCCTGAGCGTAGAAGAGTTCAAGACCTTCGTTCCCTTCGTCATGCTTGCTGGAAACCAGGACAGCAGGCATGACTTGCTGAGGACGAAAGATATTCCGACTATAGTCTGAAGACGGGTGTACATAAAACCGCTACAATGCTTAAAACTAGAGGTATTGGTAGCGGATCGTATGGATACACTGTCCCAGCTCAATAAAGTCTTTGGCGCGCACCTCCGCAATAGTAGAAAAGCAGCACGCTTGACACAGGAAGAACTCGCGTTCAGAGCGGGCCTGGACCGCACCTATATCAGTCTTCTTGAGCGCGGCATCAAAAGCCCTACGCTCACCACATTTTTCCAGCTCTGCCGGGTCCTTGACCTGCAACCGGATATTTTTATCGCTCGTATTCATGCACAATTGATGCGTATAGAGCAAGAACAGACACAAAAACAGAATACGGACTCGTAGAAAGAGCTGATGGAGAAGGTCTGCAATGGCAATCAAGAAAAGCGAGCTGTATAGTTCGCTCTGGAAAAGCTGTGACGAGCTCCGTGGCGGGATGGATGCCTCACAGTATAAGGATTATGTTCTCGTCCTTCTCTTCGTCAAGTACGTTTCCGATAAGTACGCCGGTCAGCCCGCTGCGTTAATTGATGTCCCTGATGGTGGCAGCTTCACCGATATGGTGGCCCTGAAGGGCAATCCAGAGATCGGCGATAAGATGAATAAGATTATCGCGAAACTCGCCGAGGCCAATGATCTCAAGGGCGTGATCGATGTCGCCGATTTTAACGATCCTGATAAGCTGGGCAAGGGCAAGGAGATGCAGGATCGCCTCACCAACCTGGTGG
>JALYTQ010000136.1:0-2598 GCA_030854195.1 Chloroflexota bacterium | reverse complement strand
CGCGGAGGGCGACGATATTCTCGGTGATGCCTACGAGTATTTGATGCGTCACTTCGCTACTGAGTCGGGCAAAAGTAAGGGACAGTTCTATACTCCTTCTGAGGTCTCGCGTATTATGGCGAAGGTGATTGGCATCAATAAGGCCAGTAGCCAGAGCCAGACGATCTATGATCCGACCTGCGGCTCCGGCTCCCTTTTGCTGAAGGCGGCTGATGAGTCTGAAAGAGGCGTGACTATTTATGGGCAGGAGATGGATAACGCGACCGCCGCGCTGGCAAAGATGAATATGATCCTGCACGATAATCCTACCGCCGAGATCTGGCAGGACAATTCGCTCTCCAGTCCGCATTTTATGGATACCTCTGGCAACCTCAAGACCTTCGATTTTGTCGTCGCCAATCCGCCCTTCTCGAATAAAGCCTGGAGCAATGGCTTTGATCCGGGCAACGATCGGTATGGGCGCTTTGCCGATGGCGTGCCACCGGCGAAAAATGGCGACTACGCGTTTCTGCTGCATATTCTGCGCTCGCTGAAAAGTAGCGGCAAAGGCGCGATCATTCTGCCGCACGGCGTCCTCTTCCGTGGCAATAGCGAGGGCGAGATCCGCGCGAAGCTGATCCGCAAGGGCTATATCAAGGGCATTATCGGCCTGCCTGCGAACCTGTTCTACGGCACGGGTATCCCCGCCTGCATTCTCGTGCTTGATAAGCAAAACGCCGCCAACCGCACGGGTATCTTTATGCTCGATGCCAGCAAGGGCTTTGTGAAGGATGGCAATAAGAACCGTTTGCGCCATCAAGATATGCATAAGATTGTCGATGTGTTCAATAGGCAGCTCGAAGTGCCGAAGTATGCGCGTATGGTGAGCGTGGCCGAGATCGAGGCGAACGACTACAACCTCAATATTCCGCGCTACATCGATAGCTCTGAGCCGGAGGATCTGCACGATATCGCGGCGCACCTGCTGGGTGGCATTCCTGACGCTGATATTGAGGCGTTGAACAATTACTGGCAGGTTTTTCCCACGCTCAAACAAGAGCTCTTTGCGGCGGGAACGCGTCCGGGCTACAGTCAGCTCCGCGTTGAGAGCGCGCACATCAGGCAAACTATTTTCACGCATCCCGAGTTTCTTGCCTATACCCAGGCCGTGAGCGCGCTGTTTGAGCAGTGGCGCGCACACACTGTTTCCGTTCTCAGGAGTCTCGCGGTGGGCAGCCTGCCTAAACAACTGATTGAGGCGCTTTCCGAGGATATGTTGCAGGTATTTGCGCGGGCCAGCCTGATCGATACATACGATGTCTATCAGCACCTGATGAGCTACTGGGTCGATACCATGCAGGACGATGTGTATATGATCGCGCTGGATGGCTGGAAGGCCAATAGCGATCTCGTCCCGCCGCAACTTGTCATCAAGCGCTACTTCGCCGCCGAGCAGCAGGCTATTGAGCAGCTCCAGGCCGCCAGCGATGCGATCACCCTGAAGATGGAAGAGATGGATGAGGAGCACGGCGGCGAGGGCAGTCTGCTCGAAGAGGGGAAGAACGAGAAGGGCAAGATCACCAAAGCCAGCGCGAAAGCTCGCCTGAAGGATATCTTCGCCGATCCCGATGCCGAGGATGAGCGCGCCCTGCTGAATACGTTTCTCGATCTGCTTGAGCAGGAGGCGGAGGCCAGGAAGAGAAGTAAAGATGCGCAAAAAGCGCTCGACGCGAAAGTCAGCGCGCAATACAAGCACCTGAGCGAGGACGAGGTGAAGACGCTGGTGGTAGACGATAAATGGCTGGCAACTCTTGCCTCCGCTGTGCAGAGCGAACTGAACCGCGTCTCCCAGGCCCTGACCGGACGCGTCAATGAGCTTGCTGAACGTTATGATACGCCGTTGCCAACGCTTATTGAAGATGTCGAAGTTTTGAGCGCCAGGGTAGACGCGCATTTGAAGACGATGGGGTTTGTATGGTAATAATGGCACAAAATATCAATCAGAAACCAGGGTACAAGCAGACTGAGGTTGGGGAGATACCTGAGAATTGGAAAATTTCGACAGTCGGGGCAGAGTTTGAAATTCAGTTAGGCAAGATGCTTGATGTAGAAAAGAACGTTGGGTTGCCAAAACCTTACCTGGGAAATAAAGCAGTCCAGTGGAATTATATCAACATTAATGATTTGCAGACGATGGCTATGTCACGTTCTGATCTGGAGCGGTTCCGTTTACGTTTTGGTGATTTACTTGTCTGTGAAGGAGGTGAGGTCGGACGATCTGCGATTTGGGAAGCTCCGATCGAAGAATGCTACTACCAGAAGGCTCTCCATCGGCTACGCCCGCTGAACAACTTTAACCCACGCTTGATGCTTGAGTTTTTACGATATTGGATCGACCACGGAAAGCTAGATAACTATGTATCACAGACTAGCATTGCACATCTGACACGAGAAAAATTTGTCGAAGTCCCTTTACCTGTGCCGCCGCATGATGAGCAACAAGCCATCGCCACCGCCCTCAGTGACGTAGACGCCCTGATCACGTCCCTGGACAAACTCATCGCCAAGAAGCGCGCTATCAAGCAAGCAACAATGCAACAGCTCCTCACGGGGAAGAGG
>JALYTQ010000392.1 GCA_030854195.1 Chloroflexota bacterium | reverse complement strand
CTCCTCTTACTCCGAGCCGGGCTCGTATGGAATGCCGTCCGCCGCTGGTGGAGTCGTACGTCCAACCAGGCCGACGAGGGCTACAAGTGTCAGAATATAAGGTATGGTGCTCAGCAGGCTGGCGGAGACGCCGGTACCCTGCAAACGCGGGCTGAGCGCTTCGCCCAGACCGAAGATCAGGCAGGCGATGCCCGCGCCCCACGGGATATACTTGCCAAAGATCATCGCAGCCAGAGCAATAAAGCCAGCGCCCGCGGTCATATTGGGATTGAAGATGCCCGCGATGCCAAGCGAGAGAAAGGCACCCGCCAGCCCCGAGAGCGCGCCACTGCTCAGCACGCACAGATAGCGCACCAGACGTACATTGACGCCCGCCGTATCAGCCGCCTGTGGATGCTCGCCCACGGCCCGAATGCGCAGACCAATATTCGTATGGAAGAGCAGAAACTGCACGCCGATCAGAATCAGCACCGCCACGTAGAAGATAACATTCTGCTGAAAGAGCACCGGACCGATAAACGGAATGTTGGAGAGCGGTCCCAGCGCGATATTCGGCAGGCGCAGGTTGTTTCCCAGTGAAGGGACGCCCTGGTTGCTCGTCTGGATAAAAAGCAGGTAGTTCGTCAGGCCCAGCGCGGCGATATTGATAGCTATACCGCTTACGATCTGATTGGCCTTAAAATTGATCGAGACGACGGCATGTACAAGCGCCATCAGCGTACCAGCGATAATAGCGCCTATAACACCAATCACAACGCTCCCGCTCGCCTTCGCGGTCATAACGCCAGCATAAGCGCCCGTCAGCATCATGCCTTCCATCGCGATATTGGTAACGCCGCTGCGCTCCGAGATGAGCCCGCCAAGTGCTGGCAGCAGGAGCAACGCCGCGAATTGCAGGGTCGCGCCCCACAGATCGGAGGAGGTCAGCACCCGTCCTAACAATTGCAAAAACATCGTTACTCCTCCTCTACGCGCTCGGGCTTGCTACTGGGCACAACGGGAGCGACACCGGGCGGTTGCTGTGCCACGAGCTCGTCTTCTTCCGCATTTCTGTCATCTGGAAGATCAACCACCGACGTCGGGCCAACGATGTTCGTTGCCAACGCGGGTCGGCGATTGAAGCGCATCCAACTGGGGAGTGCGCGTTGTAGAGCGGGCAGGAACTCGGAGGCGATACTGAAGAGGATCAGCGCCTGCAAAATCAGGACGAGATCGTTAGGTATACCCGCATTCAACTGCATATAGCTGGCACCCTGGCGCAAACCGCCGAAGAGCAGCGCGCCCAGCAGGATACCGACCGCCGTGGTACGTCCTAGCAGGGCAACGCCGATCGCATCAAAGCCGGTCTGATCCGAGCTAAAGACGTTCGAGATCAACTGGTAGGGCGACTGACCCATCAGGTGTAGCGAGCCAGCCAGGCCAGCGAAAGCGCCCGCGATCGCCATCGTCGCCACCACATTGCGCTTGATCGGCATACCCGCGTAGGTCGCCGCCTTGGGATTCTGGCCGATCACGCGTATCTCGTAGCCGAAGGCCATACGCTTGGTAATGAACCAGTAGAAGACGAGGGCCAGCAGGCAGGCAAAGAAGCTCACATCCACAAAATAGGCCGTGGGATAGACAATCTTGGGCAGGAACGAACCCAGCGTCTGATTGTACAACGTCGAGATCAGCGGAAGCGTCGCCTGTGGTGGCAACGAGAACGTCTGATCGGGCAGATTGGGAGCCTTGTACGGACCCTGGATCAGGTAATCGGTAAAGTAGAATGCAATCCAGTTCAGCATGATCGTCGTCACCACCTCATGAGCGCCGCGCCACGCCTTGAGAACGCCCACAATGCCGCCCCAGACGGCTCCCGCGAGTCCGCTGGCGATAACCATCACAGGGATGAGCACCCAGCCGGGCCAGTGCGGCTCCGATAGCCCGATAGCCCCAGCCGCCATCGCGCCCATCGCCAGCTGTCCCTGCGCGCCGATATTGAAGAGTCCGGCGCGAAAGGCGATAGCAACCGACAGACCCGCTAGAATAAGCGGCCCGACCTTAACCAACGTATAAGAAAGTTTTTGCGGGTCCCCGAAAGAACCGACATAGAGAGACTGATAGGCATTGAGAACAGTAGAAAAGCGATCCCCCAGCGAGCCCTGTGAAGTAATCATAATGATAATACTGCCAGCGATAATAGCTAAGAGCAAAGCAAATACTGGACGAGCAAGGGAATTACCGGTTCTGCGCAGCCATAAGGTAAGCGAGGAAGCAGAAGATCCTGCCGTCCTACGCTGTTCCGGTGAAACTGCCATAGGGGCACCTCCTGTGCAGGAAACGGCTAATTTCTGGGACAAGATATCGTGCCCTTATGATAACATTAGAGCGGATGAGAAACAAGCGTCAATACAACAAGTCCAGGTAGGCTTTTACGGAGGAAAGAATAATGCAAAGCTCGCCCATTCTCTGCATCGCGATAGACGACGAGACGCAGCTCCGCCTGCACGAATCGCGCTACGCCGAGGAATATTTCGCGCTGATCGAGCGCAACCGGGATCATATACGGGAATGGCAGGCCTGGGCCGCTCATGAGAGTTCGCTTGAGGATATACGTATATACATGAGGAATATGTTGATGCAGTTCGCCAATAAGGGCGTTTTACAGACGGGTATCTGGCACCAGGGCCGCCTCGTCGGCGCGATTGGCTATCCTCGCCTCGACTGGGAGGACTCCAAAGTCGAGATTGGCTACTGGATCGATGCCGCAATGCAGGGGAAGGGCATCGTCACTAAAGCGTGCCGCACCCTCGTCACCTACGCGTTCGAGCAGTACCGCCTGAACAAAGTTGAGATCCACTGCGCCATAGGCAACACGCGCAGCCGCGCCATTCCCGAGCGGCTGCGCTTCACACAGGAAGGAAGCATCCGTCAGGCGGAATGGCTCAACGGTCGCTACGTCGACCTGGTAATATACGGCATGCTTGCCTCCGAATGGAAGGGATAAGAGATCAGCGTGTAGTGTTGCGCGCACGCACATGCCAGACGAGCCAGATCAGCAGCGCGGTGGCGGCAAGGGCAACGACGAGCATGCCCCGCGTATCGCGTCCCTGTGGAAACCATTCTTGCAAGGGAGCGAGAATGATGAGGACGGAGAGCGCGCCCGACGCCAATGAGAGCAGCTGCAGATCGGACCAGCCCCCGATGATGGGGTTGGCGAAGCGCAGGATCATCCAGGCGACCAGGAGCGCGAGTGCCTCCGTACACAGGATCGTCATGGATGGCGGAATGGGCGTGTAGGGCGTAAGCAGACGCAGGGCAAAGAAGGCGAGCATCGCGCAGAAGCCCAACAGGCCGAAGCGCACCGTGCTGGCGATATAGGGGACGGTTCGCGCGCGGATTGTGTCCGGCAGGACCGCCGCGACGCCGATCAGGGCACCAACGAGCACCAATGTCAGGAGATAATGGGTAAGCGGCGGACGATAAGGGCTGACGAACAGAAAGGCGAGCAGCACCGTAGCGGCCAGCACGAGCACAAGCTGGTTAAAGGTGCGCGCAAGAATCAGGGGATAGACGCGTAGCCGTGGGTAGAGCAGATTGACGAACAGCACCGGAATACCGATGCTGAAGACCGCGTGGAAGAGGGTCATCTGGACCGCCCAGACCCAGTTCACGTCGAGCCAGCGACCGT
>JALYTQ010000135.1:1270-13145 GCA_030854195.1 Chloroflexota bacterium | reverse complement strand
ATCATGCCCTACACCTTGGGCACGTTTTTCTCGTCATCATAGGAGAGGAAAATGATAAATCCGGACGCGCTGAAGCTGGTCCCTACCTCCCAAAATCTCTCTTGTTAAAACAACATTACTTGCGGTGCGCGCTCGCCAGTTCCCGCGTGGGGCGCTGTGTTCTGCCACGTGTGGGTTTGCGCTTCGTCTGGCGCGCCAGGCGTGCTGGCAGGTAGGGCTCCATAGCGCGCAAGGCATTGAGATAGACCTGCTGCTGCTCGTGAATAACACCGTTCGGACCCAGGTTCCACCATTCGGAGGGCGTGAAGTAGGCCGAGACCTCCGCTTCGGGACCGCTGCGCCCGTACCACTGGATCAGATGCAGGTTGTCGGACTGCGCCAGCCACATTGCCAGGTCGATCAATTCGGGACTCTCGGTCAACTTCGCCATGCCATAGACATGGTTCATCAGCTGCAGGATGGTCTGCTGGGCGCTATTGCCCAGGAAGAACTCCATCCCACCGCTGCCCGCCCATGTCGTTGGGTAAACGGGCAGCGGCAGATGATTGGCCTGCTCGGCATGGCGGTCGATCAGCGCACTGGCCGTATAGGTCGTCACATCGCGGCGAGCGAGCTGTTCGGGGAGTGCGCGCATGAAATCGAAAATGCCGCTATCCACGCGATGATGCTCACCAAAGGTCTCGAAGTCCCAGCCGATCATCATCAGATCGCCCGAGGTGTGCGCGATCCAATCGGCGTAGGTATCGGCGAAGAGCGGGTAGCCGGACCAGGAGCGATTGGAGAAGCGATAGCCCACATCGTCGCTCAGCTCCAGGTGGCGCGTGAGCAGATACGGTGGGTTTCGTTCCGGCTTGCTTTGCGAACGCGTTTTGGGCTTAGCGCCCTCGATAGGCACCACGTAGGGGGCTTCATCGCCGTTGCGGTACAGGTGCGTACTCTCGCGCCAGTCCATCACCCAGGGGCGTCCATCCATCACGGCACCGCGAAAACCCGCCATGTCGAGCGCGTTATACAAAGTCGCCGACATGCACATCTCCGTCGTATCCGTCACGACCGGGCGCTTGCCAAAGATCCCCTCCAGCTCATCGACCATGCCCTGCATCCGCTGCACAAACGCGGGCATATCGAGGAGGAAGAGGAAGCTATGATAGGGCTCGACCCCGATCAACTCCACGTTTTCTTCCGCGACCAGTTCGCGGAAGAGGTCGAGCAGATCCTTGTCCCAGGCCGCCGCCTGGCGCAAAAAAGACATCGAAAAGCCGATAGAGAGTCGCATTCCCTGGCGCACAAGGTCTAGAAACATGCGCGCCGCTGGATAATAACTATATTGCGCCACCTTGCGAAAGTAGCGCTCATTCATACGTTCATCAAAGAGGCAGTGTGTAATATCCTCAATCGTGGCACCTCGTGGAATCGGCTGTGCAGGCAGCTTGAGACGACGAGGTTGATGCACGACGGTATAGATTGCCAGATCCGCAACCATGTCAATCATCCTCTCAAGGCTAGACAGGGAGTTCGCCAGGTATGGGGTCGCCAACCGCCTTCTGTCCCACAAATTCCTTACTCTCGCTACTTGCAACCTGTGCAGGCGGAAAGACGATATTCTGCTTGCGCGCAAGGAACTCCAATTTGCCGACCAGGTTCTCGATCACGCGATCCCATAAGAACTGCTTGGCCGACAGGTACCCGTTGGTGCGAATGCGCTCCTGCTCGTCTGGATGGCGGCGCAGATACAGGAGATAGCCAACGATCTCGTCGGGATCGTCGGTCTCGGTCACGATCGCGTTCTCGAACGAGACAGCGTAGTCCTCGCCTGTGCTGCCTGTAACGGCGATGCCTTGCGCGGCCATTACCTCCAGCGCGACCAGGCCGAAAGGCTCGTGTCCGCTATTGGCGAGCGTCGCATCGGCGGAGGCGTAGGTGGCGCGCACAAACTCTTCGGGCAGGAAGAAGCGCAGATTATAGATATCGGCGGCAGGAGCCTGCTCAAGGGCAGTGAAGCACTGCTCAAGATTGGGGCGCTGCGCTACGACATCCTGGATTTGCAGACCTCGATGATAGGCGTGGCGCAGGACATTAGCGCCGTGCGGCTCAATGCCACCGCGCACAAGCAGCGTCACGGGATAGCCGTTATCCTTCAGGCGCGCCACGGCCTCGATAGCCATCATCCAGCGCTTATCGGGATCGAAACGCCCGATCTTGAACAGGAAGAGCCGCTTCGGATCGCCACGCTGCACGATAGCTCGCAGCCGACTCACCGTCTCGCTGTCGATAGGATCGAGGTGGCGCGCCGGGATGCCGTTGGGGATGACCAGGGGATTGACGCCCAGCTCCCACATCTTGTGCTTCATATACTTGCTTACCGTACACAGCGTCGTCACAAAATTGAGACGACCCCAGTTGATGCGGTGCAGCGACATCAAGCTATTGAGATTCCACAGCATCAGCGTCTTGCCGCGCACGCCGTACCAGTTCAGCAGATCGGAGGTGCGGCACATCACCTCGGCGGTATGCCAGTCCTCGCCCATAATCACCACGGTTTTGCCCTCAGCTACAGCCGGGCGCACAACCTCGTTATAAATATAGTATGGTACGGTATCGTTATAGTCGTAGAGCTTCTGCTCCTCACCATCGTAAACCCCGTTGGGATAGTACTTACTGACCCATTGCGACCAGCGTTTGAGTATCAGCTTGCCATCGACGCGCAGTTCGGTCGCAGGCTTGTAGGGATCGCCAATGAAGATCAACTGGGCCGTATAACCCTGTGTAGCCAGCGCTTCGCTCAGTTCGGTAACGCGGGTACCTAAACCACCAGCCGTGGAATAGACATCGGGCCCCTCGAAACAGAGTAAGACAAATAGCGTGTTCTCTGGCGCAATTGCTCCGTCTAGTCTCATCATAATCAGGTAATCCTTATAAATGTGTAGTTGAATGATGCTCAAGAGGGAAGATGTTGGCACTCATCGTTGAGTAGCGGACCCCGGCGCGCGCAACACCTGGTATCAACACAGCGAGCGAAATAATGCTATCGTCAAGCATATGCAGTGTTGTACGCGAGGCCCCATTGCAGTGTGAAAATCCGCACCCCTGCAATGCCGATTATCGTTGTACACGCCATTTCTCCGTTCCCTAGCAAAGAGCCCGGCAGGCGCGACACACTTCCTATTTTCAGGTGTCGTATGTTGTTCACTATGAACGTCACACAGGAGACAGTATATCACACAGGATAGGGCGTCAAGATGGGCTTATTTATGCATGTGGCTAGTTAAATACTGGTGTGAAGCCGCCACTGAAGCGCCTTCATTACAAGCGGGCTTTTTATGGGTGCGCGGCTATCGTCATCTATAAGTTTTTCTGAAGATACCTATAACGTTTTCATTTAGCTTTGTATCTCTACCAACACATACCATCCTACAAGAGAAACGGAATAAAGCGTTTGGTATGTTGCATGTATTCCACATAGGGTTGACCAAGCGATGTGCGTAGCGCTCGCTCTTCTACCTGGACACGGTAGAAATGACCGACAAAGCAACACAGCAGGATGGCCACCAGACTTGCCCAATTGGTCATCGCCAGGCCTATGCCCAGTATCGTCAACAGCGTGCCACTGTATGCAGGATGACGAATAAAGCGGTAAGGTCCAGTCTGCACCACCTGCTGATCGGCACGGGTAGCCACTTCACGCGTAAAGTAGCGCCCCAATACGCGGATAGCATACTGGCGCAAAATGATACCCAGCACCATGAGGGCCACGCCGATAAAAAAAAGGACCGGTCGCTTCCATGTAATTGTTGCCCCAGGAAGCAGGCCAGCAAACGCGAAATTCAGGAACAACCCGATATACAAACCTGCGAGTAGCACCGCCATCGAACCTCGATCCTGCTTCTCTGCACCTGCCTCTACACGCTGCGCCCTGGACCCGATTATTTCCAGCGCAAACCAGACGATATAAACAGTCCAGAACAGAAGTGCATATATGTTCCATGCATAGACAAGCGGCAGCATAGACACATGCTCCTATAATATGCTATATCTTGTATTCCTCTTCTTGTACCAGTTCCATGAGAGCAAAGAAAGAGGCATCTCGCATAAAGTGCCTCTGCCACGATATTTCTCTGCCTACGGTCCAGGGTCTGCCGTCGGCGATGGGGGCGGCGTTGTCGGCGTTGTTGGTGGCACCGTTGGCGGTGTAGTTGGTTTCGCCGTCGGTATCGGCGTCGGTTTAGTTTTATGCGGCGTCGCGGTCGGCGTCACCCCTACTGAAGGCGTTACGGCGGGCGTCGTCCCCACGGACGGGGTGGTTTGTGGCGTCACGCCGGGCGCGCCGCTATTGTAGTTCGCCACGTAGACTACCAGCACCTGGCCGCTCGGTAGCACGGAGCCAGCAGGCGGATCGGTCTTCAAGACGATATTCTGGCCCAGCGTCGGATCAGTCCCGCCATCGCGCACCTCAAACGGGATATGCTCGGCATTTAGTAGCTGCTCCACCGCAGCCAGGTTCTGGCCCACGATCGTATCGGGCACCGTCACCGTGGCCGTCGTGCCGGGTGGCGCGAGGTCGACAATAATCGCCGATCCGGGAGCCGCCTTAGTTCCAGGCACTGGATATTGATTGATAACGATACCGTCGGCAACGTGACTGTTGTTCTTGATAGTGAAATGATTGCTCTGTGCCAGCCGTTTTGCCTGGGTATAGCTCAAGTGCAGCAGACTGGGAACCGTCACACCCTGCGAGACATTGGGAGTAGCGGAGTTGGATACATTGAAGCCGGGCAGATGCAAGAAGCCAAGCTGATCGGCCAGATAGAGACTGAAGCCGAGCAGGAGCAGCGTTGCCAGTAGGATAAGCACGGTAATAATGCTGGCGAAGCGCGAGTCGCGCTGTTCCTGCACTGCACCTTTCTGGAAGGGGCGTGTCATACCAGCCCCGGCTGATGCTCCATATGCCTGATTCGCCTCGGCACCCGCCACCGTGCTATGATTGCCCGACGAAATGGGCGCAAAGGGCTGTGGAAGGGTCGCGGCGCTCTCAGCCGCGCCATTCTGGCTCTGCGCCAATGTGCCATTGGCGGCAGCAGCCTTGCCGCTATTGCGTTGCGCAACCTGATTATACATAAACTTGCCGCTCGATGGAGGTGGCAGACCATTGCTGGGAGGAGTATTGACCGTTGTCTCGGCCATATCCTCCTCGCCCAGCACTTCGAGGGCGCGGGCCAATGTGCCACCATCGCGGAAGCGCATCTCCGGCACCTTCTCCAGGCAGCGCATAATGATCTCTTCCAACGCTGGCGGAATGTTGGGATTGAGCTGACTGGGCGGCGTCGGCAGGTCTTGAATGTGCTGCATCGCCACCGCGACGGGAGTATCGCCATCGAAGGGCGTGCGGCCCGTGAGCATCTCATACATTACAATGCCCAGTGCGTACACATCGGCGGCGGGGTTCACAATCTCGCCCTGGGCCTGCTCCGGCGCGTAGTACTGCACCGTGCCCAGCGTCATGCCCGTCGTCGTCAGGCGTTCGGCATTGATATCTTTATAGACGCTCGCGATACCAAAGTCTGTCAATTTAATCGAGCCATCGCGGCCCACCAGCACGTTCTGTGGCTTCACGTCGCGATGCACAATGCCCCGGCGATGGGCCGCGCTCAGGCCGAGCGCGACATCGTGCGCGATAATAATGGCGCGATCGATCGCCAGCACGCCACGCGAGCGCAGGTAGCGACGTAGATCCGTCCCCTCGACCAGCTCCATCACGATAAAATAATTGCCATCACTCTGCCCGTAATCATAGACCTGCACGATATTGGGATGCTGCAAGGACGAAGCCGCCTTCGCTTCGCGCTGGAAGCGCGTCACAAACTTTGGGTCGGTGCTATAGACTTCTCTGAGCACTTTGATCGCGACGATGCGATCCATGCGCATATCACGCCCACGGTAAATCGTGGCCATGCCGCCACGTCCGATAGGTTCTTGTAATTGGTATCGCTCACCCAAAACTTCGATTTGCATAGCTCTCTTATTTTCATTTCTGTCTTCCCATACCGGGAAGGGGATTCAGGCAAAGTAAAGCAGTACGCGCCACCTATTTTAACCTATTCTGCCACAGAATGGAACACTTCATAGGAAAGTAGTCAGGAATTGGTAGGCAGGTGGTCTTCTACGACGACTGGGACAGAGCGTTTGGCACCAGGAAGCGCTCATCGCCTACTCGTCGTGTGATATGCTGCGCGTCCATCTGTTCAAGCAGGGGCAGGATATATTTGCGCGTCGCTCCTAAAATATCTCGTGCCTCCGCAACGGTGATCTTGCCGTGCTCGCGTAGATACGTCACTAATCGTGTTAATGCCTCGTCGTATGTTTCTCGCAAAAATAGTACTCCCTCACCTAATCTCACCAGGCGTCCTTGCTCGATGAGCGCGGCCACGACCTCTGGCTCGGTCAGTGCCTCCGCTTCAGTGCGTCCCGGCGGCGTGTATGGTTGCTCGCGGAAGAGTTGTAACAATCGCTCGACCTGTTGCTGTTGAGAAGGCGTGAAGCGTGGCACAAAGCCTGGCAGGCGGATCAAGCCTCCGACGCGCTGTGCTCCTTCACGTGCATACGGAGATCCCGCGACCGGAGCTGCTCCCTCGACCACCTCCAATCGTCCCTCGGCCTGCAAAACCGCGAATACCTCCGTCGCTATTTTTGGCGCGAGTCCCAGGCGCGCGCGCCACTCCTCTTTCGAGAGGCCCCCGCGCAATGGATAGCGCTGGTGCTGCTCATCCACCAGGCGTACAGCCTCAGCGGTAAGGGCTTCCCAGGTCGAGAGCGCGCACCAGAGGTTCCCTATTCTGCGTACCCTTCCTGCTGATAGAAACGTGTCGAGTATCTGTCGAGTCACATCCTCAGACAAATTGCACAGTTTGATAATTTCTGTGAGCTCATAGCCCGCGAAGCCGTGCGCGCTCTTGTTCCCGGTCGTTGCACGCGTGACGCGCCTTCTAGCCAGGGCTGCCAGGATGAGCTCTTCTGGCGACCCCTGTGCCAGTTGCTCCAGAGAGGCCAGGATATGAGGTTGGAAGCGGCGGTGATAGCGCGGCTGCACATCCAGTATCTCACCCCCCCCAATAGTCATGCTCGGCGAGGGGATGCGCAGAATGAAAGCATCGCGCCGCGCCACGACCGCCGGACGACTTAAACGCAGTTGGACCCAGGCGCTCTGTCCCGGCTGCACCTCGTCGCAATCGAGGAGCCGCACGCGCGCGGGGATCTCCTGCGCGCCGCTATAGAGATCGACCTGTGTATTGTGTGCCAGCGGACGCTCGGCATCGCTGAGCAGGCGCAGGCGAGCATCAAAGAGCATCGTTGCGCGCAACTGTCCTGGCAGCGTCACCACGTCGCCCCGCGCCAGTTCCGTACGCGGCACATTCGCTAGATTCAGCGCCACGCGGCTCCCCGGTTGTGCCACCTCGACCTGCTGTTTATGCGTCTGCAGGCCGCGCAGGCGCGTTCTCAAGCCCTGCGGTAGAATCTCCACCTCCTGCCCCAGCTTGAAAGTGCCATCGAGCAGCGTCCCCGTCACCACAGTACCGAAGCCACTTAACGTAAAGACGCGATCAATAGGCAGGCGTGGTCGCCCAATATTGTGCCGCTCTTCCGCCTCAGCGAGAATACGCTCAAGCGCCGCTACAAGTTCGGGCAAGCCCTGCCCCGTCAGCGCCGAGACCGGCAGCAGCGGCGCGTCGGCCAGCGTCGTTGGTCGCAGCAGATCCGTCACCTCCTCGCGCACCAGTTCCAGCCACTCCTCGTCGACCAGATCGGCCTTCGTGAGCGCCACGACGCCACGGGAGACGCGCAGCAGATCAAGAATCGCCAGGTGCTCGCGCGTCTGTGGCATCACGCCCTCGTCAGCCGCCACGACTAGCAGAGCGGCATCGATACCGCCCACCCCGGCCAGCATATTCTTAATAAAGCTCTCATGTCCCGGCACATCGACAATGCTGACCTCGCGTCCGCCCGGCAGCGTCAGCCAGGCGAAGCCGAGATCGATCGTCATGCCGCGCTCCTTCTCTTCCGCCAATCGATCGGGATCGATACCCGTAAGCGCCTGCACCAGCGTTGACTTGCCATGATCGACGTGCCCCGCCGTCCCGATGGTGCTCATACCGTTGCCCGTAAGAAATGACCCACGCCCATTTCTCCCCCGTTGAGATACAAATTGGATAGAATAGAATAGGATAGGATAGGATATCCTTCAGTATATCCCACAGGCGGCTTTCCTGCTATGAGTAGGACTAATTATGTGATTCCCCCTCTCTAGGCGAGATTCAATACATTAAAGGTGAGGTTGTTTTATTTCAAGCCTGAGCAGTCCTTTCACATCTTCTTCTGAAGAAACATGCGTACCTCCCTTCAGCATTCTTATGACTACTCGACTTATCAGTTGAAAGAACCAGACTGAGGAGCTAATTTCCCCATGTACAGCATAGGAAAAGGAGAGCATACCAGATCCAAGGGTCTGCACCTCGTTGAATTGCATTATCCCTTCGAGGATACCTTGCCCATACTCGCGTGGCAGTCCCTTATATACAGTGTCTAATGTACCTGTCAGAGCTTCTTCAAAGCGTTGACCTTTGTCAGATGAAACTGTCACTCGTACGTGCAATTTTCCTGTAGATTCTGGTACCAAAATTGCTCCTAATCCTCCATAGTATGCCCGTGGTCCAACAGGTAAAAACAATTCAACAGCAGCACAACTTAGTTCGGTTCCTTCTCCTTCTTTTGCCATCTGTTCACGCTCAACCATCTCTACTGCTTCATATTTCCAATCTGGTAGCTCAGCTAACCAGATTCTCGCTTTACTATATCCCCAGGTAAGTAGCTTCATGTCTCACCTCATTCCCCAGAAGCTAAACCAATTACTGTTAAAAAACTCAGGAAATGCCTGAATAACATCGGGGTGATAGATACTATAGGGCGACACTCCATATCGTCCAATAGCCAGATCATGAGCAACATCATAAGCCACACCACGATTCATCAAGGTAGACTCGTACAACTCATGCATATAGAAACTCGCATCTGCGCCAGAAATCGTTTTTCCCGCTGCAAGAGCATTTTGAAGTCTACTAATCATTGCCTGGTTTTCCGGGGCTATCCCACCAGTCTCAGGATCCGAAAAAACATCTTTAGACAAATGGTCTATTACTTGATTTAAACCATCTTCCGAAACCTTGAGGTCAAGATTTGTGAGTTTTCCTAATCCATCACAATTATGAACAACCCATTGCCCAGCACCTACCGTGAAGGTATGATCCTGCGCAACTTCTAGATTGTACATCGTCTTGACGCCCGGAACAACCTTCCACCCCGTGATCACTCCCACCTGTCCATCGGCCTCCACCACATGCATGCCCAGCGTGATGTGACCAACTGGCAGGAAGCCTTTCTCCACCGTCAAGAAGGGATGCTTTTTGTTAGTGTGGATTACTTCCTGGGTCGTCTTGCTGGCTTTGCCATGTGATGCATGCGTACTAGTGATGGTCAGATCCACTAGATCGTTGTCGTAGTTGATCCAGACGTGCAGGATCGGCTGCAACTCCATCTTGCGAGTCTTAGGGTTATACGCCCACACCTTCTCGCCAGGGCGAACCGTGCCAATACCCTGCTCTCCATGCGCGGTCGCCACCTTCGTAGAAGGGGTAAAGCTCAAGCCTCCTTCACAACTCCTCAAGGCCTCTTCGATGCCTCCCAGAAGTCCATCGCTCCCCTCAATGACCCCATCAGCGGCAGCAACACCTGCATCAGCTTCTGGACCTCCCATGAAAAAGCCAGCCGCCATGAGCAGGTTATTCAAACCATGCCAGAGCGCTTTGAGCTTGTCTCCCGCGCTGGCTTTGGGATTCAGAAGAGTGCTCAGGCCGGTGCTACGTCCAAGCTTGGCCTGGGGGCTATTGGCCTGATCCTTCAGAGGATCATAGGGTGCCTGGGTGGTCAGCGGACGTGTTTGGAGCTGAGCCGTATAGACAGAATGTGCCTGTGGCAGAATATAGGTGGTCAACTCGTTGGTGAAAGGATTGATCCAGCCCAACGAGCCGTCAGGACCCAGCATCCGCGTACCCGTCGGGTCCGTCCTGGTCTCCGGGTTGCCCCCCACATAGCTATACGGATCCATCCCCTTGGCATTGCCCTGCACCGTATCCGCCGACAAGAACAGCCCGATCGTCGGATCATAGTACCGCGCATGGTAGTAATCCAGCCCCGTCAGCCCATCATTGTACTGACCCGTAAAACCTTTGTTGGTACTCAAACTCCCTTGCTTGAGCCGCTGGTTGCCATACGGCCCATAGAGTTGGTTGCCTTGCATCACCGCGCCACTGGCCGGGTTGTTGAAGCTGGACACCACGCTCCCCAGCGAATCAGTCAGCAGGAACGTCGTGGTGGGCGAACTACCATCCCACGTCCTCAGCAACCGTCCTGCCAGGGTTTACGTCCTTTACGCTGCATATATTTCATGCTTCCTTCATTGTAAAGAGCGCTTAAAGTATAAAATGATGGGTGATTCTGTTTGAAGCTGATATCCCACGCTTGTCAACTCCCAACCCTGTTCATCCATCTGATTGCAGAGTTCGGCGATGGAAGGATAGATCTCCGTCTTTTTCCAATCAGGCTGTTCTTTTTCATTAATTTCTTTGAGTCGCCATCCCTTCGTTTTAGTAAAGCTTATAGGAACTTTATGTACTAATAGTGTGCGATATTCCCACTGATCCATACGATCTCCTCTCTTGTGAATTGAGCAGTGCTCGAATAGAGAATATGATTTCATACCTTGTCATAGGTAAGAACGTTTAAAGTAAAGGACTACCTGCAAATCTGCATAGCGCGGATGTCCCGCGCTAATCAATTCCCAGCCTTCTCGACTCATATGGTTACAAAAGTCGACGATGGAAGGATAGCTTTCTGTTTTTTTCCAATCAGGCTGTTCTTGTTCATTGATTTCCTTGAGCCGCCACCCATTCACTCTGGTTGAGCTCACTGAAGCCAGGTGCATTCCCACAGTGCGATATTCCCAATGTCGCATACGCTCTCCTTTCTGCTTGTCCACTTCAACGACGAAAGAAGTGAAAGAAATGTGCTCAGAATTGAGGGAATATCTTTCACTTCTTTCATCATTCTTGCCTTGATAGAAGGTTTCCTTAAAAACCATCCAGCTCAAATGTGCTTAACATGCGATACCAGGTTCGGATGCGTGATCTTGCAAGCACATAGTGTGGGCTTGTTGGTTACTGTAATTCTGAACCTCGGTATTCTGAGCATCAAAGGAGTGAAGATCCATAATGCCGTTGACTATTTGTCCTCCATAAGAAGTATTACCTGCTATGATTTCCATTATCCCATCTGTGACTCTAGGAGCGGCTGCTGCGATTACAAGCTTGAGCTTACTTTGAAGAAATGCCAGGGGATTAAAAAGCTCAAGAGCACCTTTGATATCATCAACGATGGAGATTGCACCTTTGAGTATTCCAATAACTGATACCAATGTAGGATCTAGATGGAAAACTCCCAGATTGCTCAAATCAGCTGCAACCACTCCAAAGCGAGCGATCACGCTTATGGCATCAATGACGAAACCACCCCACGTTTGGGTAGCAATATCTATCCCTGCCGCTACTAAATCCGCAACGAGAGAAGCTCCATCGGCAATGAGAGCAACAATATTCTGAGCATGGATTCGCTCATTTGCAATGCGATCCGCTAAGAGCTTTTTATCTCGATTCCCACATGTAGCATCACATCCTTGTGACTTGGAGTGCCCCGTTGATGTGACCTTTGGATTCGTATGACCTCCTGTCGATGAGCCACCAGGACTCGACGAAAACCACGGATGCGTGTGACC
>JALYTQ010000135.1:0-1260 GCA_030854195.1 Chloroflexota bacterium | reverse complement strand
CGGCGTATCCTCATAAATCGTCCCATTGGGATTGATCCAGGCTGTTTCCCCATTAGGTCCCAGCATCCGCGTGCCCGTCGGGTCCGTCCTGCTCTCCGGGTTGCCGCCCACATAGCTATAGGGGTCCATCCCCCCCGCATTGCCCTGCACCGTATCCGCCGACAAGAACAGCCCGATCGTCGGATCATAGTACCGTGCGTTATAGTAATCCAGCCCCGTCAGCCCATCGTTGTACTGCCCCGTAAAGCCCTTGGTGGTACTCACACTCCCCTGCTTGAGCCGCTGATTGCCGTACGGCCCGTAGAGCTGGTTACCCTGCATCACCGCCCCACTCGATGGGTTGTTGAAGCTAGAAACGACACTGCCCAGCGAATCAGTCAGCAAGAACGTCGTGGTGGGCGACGTGCCATCCCACGTTCCCAGCAATCGTCCTGCTAGCGTATAGTAGTACGTATTGCCCGTGTTCGTCGCGGTGCTGCCCGAACCCGAGTAGGCGTACTGGTGCTCCTCCAGGCCAAAGGCATAGACGGTCAGCGTGGTGTTGGTGCCGTCGAAGGAGCGGCGCAGGACGCGTTCGCCACTGGCATCGTAGAGGTACCACTCTTGCTGGCTGTTGGTCGTGCTGCTCCAATGCAACAAGTGATCCTGGGCATCGTAGGTGGTGCTCTTCGTGGTGCTGCCGCGTTGCTGGCTGGTGGTGTTGCCCCAGGCGTCGTAGCTGCCCGTGTAGTCGATCGTGCCCTTGCTGGCGCAGGTGGGACTCGACGAAACCTGGGACAGGTTGCTCAGTTGGTGCGGGTGGCTGCTGTCGCAGTAGAGATACTGCTCCTGGGGACCGGTGCCGTTCTGGGGACCCTGCCAGAGTTGGCCCAGGTTGGTGTAGGCGTAGCGCGCCGTATAGGTGCCCCCAAGTGTGCTGGACATGGTGGCGCTGCCACAGGTGCCGTTGCCTGCTGAAGGGATGGTGCCGTTGTTGGCGGCCCACACCAGCCGGTTCTGCTCGTCGTAGCAGTAGTTCTGCGTGTCACTGCCCCCGGAGCCGCTCTGACCAGGGATAGCGGCCTGGGCGATCGTCAAGGGGGGCTACACCTCTGAGTATCAGGAAGGCGTCGTCCGGTCCGCTTGCTTCCCATCCCTGCGCTCTGCGATCTCAAGCTGCCAGAGGGTCGCCACAAAGCCATTTCCGAGCGCATATCTCTCATCCAGGGGAGCAAAGCCCGCGGTAGCGAGCACGCCACTGGCCGACCAATCTAGTCCGGT
>JALYTQ010000010.1 GCA_030854195.1 Chloroflexota bacterium | reverse complement strand
TCCCAGGCCGGATGGAGGCAAGCCCCATCCCTACTTGTGGAATGACAGAGGAGATTCTCATGATTAGCGTAGAAGAGGCGATCGAGCGCATTCTTGCCGGGATACATCCATTGGAGGTCGTGCAGGTGCCGCTCGCGGACGCCCTCGGGCGCGTGCTGGCCCAGGATATCGTAGCCCAGGAGGATATTCCGCCTTTCGCTAACTCCGCCATGGACGGCTTCGCGCTCTTGAGCAAGGATAGCAAGCCACGCAACGGGCAGCCGCCGCGCCTGCGCGTCACGGGCGGCGTTGCGGCGGGCTATGTCTCCGAGATAGCGGTCGAAGAAGGGACCGCGCTGCGCATCATGACGGGTGCGCCGGTTCCGCCGGGGGCAGATACGGTTATTCAGGTAGAGTTGACGCGCAACGATGGGCCTGAGAGCACATGGGTAGAGATTTTACAAGAAGTCGCGCCGGGCAATAACATCCGACTGGCAGGCGAAGATATGCGCAAGGGACAGACGGCGCTGGTGCGAGGAACCGAGATCGACGCGTGGGTGATCGGTATTCTAGCCACCCTCGGCTGGGCCAACGTGCCCGTCATACGCAGTCCGCGCGTCGCCATCCTGGGCACTGGCGACGAAGTGATCGATGTAGGAGAGAGCTTACAGCCGGGCAAGATTCGCAACAGCAATAGTTATCTGATAGAGGCAGCGGTAAAGCAAGCCAGAGCTGAGCCGCAGCGCCTGGGGGTGGCACGCGATACCGTCGAGAGCCTGCGTCAAAAGTTCGGCGAGGCTGTGCAATATGACCTGATTCTCACCACCGGGGGCGTCTCGGTCGGCGACTTCGACCTCGTGAAGAACATCATGCAGGAGCAGGGCAACATCAACTTCTGGCGCATCAACATGCGTCCGGGCAAGCCAGTTGCCTTTGGTCACATTGGCAACGTTCCCCTGCTGGGGCTGCCGGGAAATCCGGTCTCCAGCGCCGTCACATTCGAACTCTTCGGGCGTCCGGTCATACGCAAAATGCAGGGGCACACGTGCCTGTTCAAGCCGCAGGTCGACGTAACTGTAGAGGATGGCATCAGTGATAATGGAACGAGGCGTCACTATGCGCGCGCGCGCGTGGAGCGGCGCGATGGTCGTTTTATCGCGCGCACAACGGGGAATCAGGGCTCGCACATGATGACCTCGTTGCTGGGTGCCAACGCGCTGGTGATCGTACCCGAGGGCGGCGTAGAGATTCCTCCGGGAGGAAACGCCCGAGCGATGATGCTGGACTGGCCGGAAGAGTGAGCATTACAGAGCGCTAGTGCTGATGGAGGAGACGGTAGCGCAACTGGTCGCGAGTGATGCCGAGCAGGGCAGCCGCCTGCACCTGGTTGTTGGCGCAGCGCTCCAGAGCCTCCTGTATAAAGGTCGCTTCGATACTGCCGAGGAAAGCGCGCAGGTCAATCCCTTCCGGCGGAAGATGCATCTGTTGGCGGAGCTCTTGCAGGCGCTGACTGGCGCTTGTGCTGGCCTCGCGGATACCTTCGGGCAGATCTCTGGGGAGGATAATATTATTGTCGCTCAAGATCTGACCACGCTGAATGGTACTGCGCAGTTCGCGCACATTGCCGGGCCATTGATAACGCTGCAAGAGGGCCAGCGCTTCGGGACTGATACGCAGCGGGCTGGCGCTATCGGTGCTGTGAAGCCACAAAAAGTGCTCTACGAGCGGCTCAATATCCTCCGGGCGTTCGCGCAGAGGAGGCAGAACGATGGTGATAACCTTCAGGCGATAGTAGAGGTCATCGCGAAAGGTTCTGTGCATAACCGCCGCCTGTAGGTCCACATTCGTCGCAGAGACGACGCGCAGATCGACATGAATCTCCCTGTTACTGCCGACGCGGCGGAAGCTGCGCGTTTCAAGAAAACGCAGCAGTTTTGCCTGCAGCACGAGCGGCATGGAACCGATCTCATCGAAGAAGAGCGTGCCCCCATCGGCGTGCAAAAGATAGCCCTCGCGCGAGATCCGCGCATCTGTATAGGCACCGGCCTCAACGCCAAAGAGCTCCGTCTCCAGCAACGTCTCGGGGATGGCCGCGCAATTAATGGCAACAAACTGGTACGCGGAACGGCTGCTTAGCTCGTGAATAGCGCGCGCCACAACGTCCTTGCCGGTCCCGCTCTCGCCCTGCAAAAGCACCGTTGTCGTCGGGTACTGGGCCACCTGACGCACAAGGGTCGCGACCTCTTGCATAGCAGGGCTGCGACCAATAAGCATGCCAGCGAGCACATCTTCACTGGCACTAACGGGCGAATTCGCTCTATCACGTCCCCTCACACTTACCACCTCCATCCCACACAGTATGCCTCAACGTTACAAATGGCTGCCGCCCACCTGGGCATAGATATCGCTATACGTAGATGCCAGCGGACTATTGCCTGGCAACGGTTGCAAAGGCTGCGGAGAGGCGATCCAACCGCGACCGGGCACGAACGAAGCATTGTTTCCGCCATTGCCCCACTGCGACTGCGTCTCAAATGGAACAGAAGTAGCGAACTGCGGCAAGACATCCGATGATGGCAGGACCGGGGACCATAAAGGTGCAGATGGTGTAGCGTAGCCAGGAGCGCCCAGGCCATAGTTCAGGCCGGAAGAGAGCAATTCTCTGGAGACCGGAGAAAACTCATTCGTTTGCAGTTGTGCAGGCAAAGAGAGCTGAATTAAGTTTTCCGCCATCAGTTCTCCGGCGACCTGGCGTACCATATCGGGAGTCATAGAAAGCTCCAGACACGCCATTTGGAGAGATGTGCAACCATCCACTCTGGTCAGGAGACGCCACTGATCGGGCGTCAACTGGATCTGAGGATTGCGTTCGCGAACCGCTGACAGATCAAGGGGAGTGAGCACCATATCGGGACGCATAAACGAAGTATCGATATACCTGGCGGGTGTGGGTACCGCGACGACGGCGGGATATATTGTTGCTGCATCAACGAGGGAGCCAGATGGAGCACGCTCAGGAGAGCGCAGCGACGAGAATGCATCAGTGGAAAAAACAGCCGTGGGAGGAGGATCATCATCCGACAAGAGGTCGGAAGCGTTGACAAGCGTCGGAACATTGGGAACAGGGTGGGCAGAAGCGGCCTGTGATTGAGCAGGCTCCTCTTGCCCCATAAAAGTTTGCGCGTTTCCACTAGAGATCACTGCTGAAGCAGACGCCGGAATAGCGGAAAGGAGAGCCGAAATCGAAAGGGCAACCAGCAAGCGGTCGCCAGGAGGAGTGACATCCTCATCGAAATACACGTCGCCACTCGTCCAGGCGAGCAGAACCTGAAGCACCTCGGTGGCTTTGCCCGTGGCCCAGGCGCGCAGACCTTCGTGACTTACGTGCCCCAGGTCCATTAACGTCAGCGCCATACGTGTTTCGCTGTAGCGGGCATTGCCAACGGCAAGCAAGGTCTCCTGCAACGCGTGGCGCGAAATAATATTGTCTTGTAGTAATCTTTCTCCAAGCGTAGCATTTGTGCGCACCGGCCCGATACACATCAGGCGACCATCACGCAGGTAGAGCTCTACCGTGTGCGTTCCCGGCCTGACCGTTAGTAATCCGGTCTTCGTATGCGCTTCTACCCTTTGTAAAACGCTGGAAAGATTGAACTGCTCTAACGTACCTATTAGCGACACTGTAAATCACCGTCCATCTACAAAACGGCTCCTGTTGACTGGCCTACACCCCCTACGGTCGCTTGCCAGCACAAGAGTCCTCTACGATAAAGTGTAATACGCGTGCGGTACTACCAGGCGCATGGAATTGATCATCACCGTTACCAGGGATACACCCGAGAGAGTCGTATCGTCAGGCATCCAGAAGATGGATGCAGCGGCTGCTACACTCGGCAAGGACAGCGTTGTCCCGATACGGAGGGAAAGGGATTCGAACCCCTGGGGCTGTTAACCCAGCTGTTTTCAAGACAGCCGCAATAGACCACTCTGCCATCCCTCCATAACCACTATACCATAGGTTACATAGCTTTGAAAGAGGGGTAGGCCATTTTTCTAGCCATGGCTCTTTTTTTATAGGATCTTCAGGTCTCAACCGCCTCTCCACGCTCATTCAGAGCATTAGAGCAAGGGAGTAAGCACAGAAGATTGTACATATGGGCGTAGTACTTTTGGAACGATGATAGAGCCATCGGCCTGCTGATAGCTTTCGAAGATGGCGGCCATGGTGCGCCCCACGGCCAGTCCCGAGGCGTTCAGCGTATGCACGTATTCGGCGCGCGCGCTCTGTGTGGGGCGGTACTTGATGTCCGCGCGGCGCGCCTGAAACGTTTCGCAGTTGCTGATCGACGAGACCTCGATGTAGCTCTCCTGACCAGGCATCCACACTTCCAGGTCATAGGTTTTGGCGGCGGTGAAGGGCAGATTGCCACTACAGAGCTCTACGACGCGATAGGGAAGCTCTAAATATTGGAGAATGCGTTCGGCGTGGCCTAGCATCTGCGCAAGCACATCATAAGAATCCTGGGGAGCGACATATTGAAAGAGCTCCACCTTGTTAAACTGATGCAGGCGCAGCAGACCCCTGCTATGGCGCGATGCTGAGCCTACTTCGCGACGGAAGGCGGTGGTCCAGGCGACGTAGCGCAGCGGCAGGGTAGCGGGCGGGAGAATCGACGCGATGTGCATTCCAACCAGCGGAACCTCGGCGGTGGGATTGAGATAGAGCTCGTCCTCGGAACTGGAGTAGACCTGGTCCTCGAATTTCGGCAGTTGACCAGCGCCCACCATGACGGTGCGCTTCACCAGTTGCGGCGGCATAATCTCCGTGTAGCCATGCTCGCGTGTATGCACATCTAGCATAAACGAGATCAGCGAGCGTTCCAGGCGCGCAGCCGAACCCTTCAACGTCACAAAGCGACTACCGGCGATCCGCGCACCGCTCTCGGCGTCGAGCAGTCCTGAGCGCTCACCAAGCTCCCAGTGAGTGCGCGGCACAAAATAGAACGCGACAGGCTCGCCCCATGTACGCAATTCGATGTTCTCCTGGTCGCCCTCCGGGACGCTCTGATGGGGCAGATTGGGCAGGCTGAGCAGCAGAGGTTGCAGGCGCGTGCCGATATCGCTCACCTGCATCTCCAGCTGGCGAATATCGCGCGTCAGCGCCTTTACTTCCGGATCGGACGCTGGCTTGAGCGCTCGACTCTTTACCTTTTCTTTTAATCCCTTCAGGGAGACATAGAGGGCATCGCAGCGCGTAACGAGACTGCGCCGCTGCTCGGCTAAGCGCAGTATCTCATCGAGATTACGCGGCTCGCGCCGTCGCTGCAGTGCCTCACGAACAACCTGGGGATGTTGACAGATGAAATCAAGACTTAACATGTGACTCCTCCCCATGGGTGAAAAACCAGGGGCTTCTCAGGAAGCGGTCAGGCCGCCTGACGGCTCAGTCCGAGCCGAAGAATGTTCAGAGCGGCGTTGTGATCGCGATCGAGCACCAGACCGCAGTGAGGACAGGTATGGGTGCGCTCACTGAGATCTTTGTGTGGCCCTTCGCGCTTGCACCCGCTGCACAGCTGGCTGGTCTTGTGAGGGTCCACCAACACGATGGTTACATGCCCGGCGCTTTCAGCCTTGGCACGCACCATCGCGACGAACGTCGCCCACCCAGCATCGTGGATCGACTTGTTCAACCCCCCCTTAGCGGCTACCCCGTTGGGCAGAAACTCGCCGGTCCCGGCGTCTTGCTTCGGCTTGGGACGCCTGCTCATGTTCCTGGGTTTCAAGTCTTCAAAGATGATCGTCTCGTAGCAGTTGACCAGATTGCGCGACTGCTTGTGGAGGAAGTCTTGGCGCTGCTTGCGCACATGACGGTGGCACGCGCCCACCAGACGAGCCGCTTTTTTGCGCCGATGGCTCCCACGCTTCTTACGGGAAAGCACTTGCTGTTTCTCCGCGAGTTTCTTTTCCGAGACACGCAGATAGCGCGGGTTCTCGATGGTCTGGCCCGAAGATAAGGTCGCAAAGTGCAACAGGCCCAGATCAATACCAACCGCCTCAGAGGTGACGGGCAGGCGAGGATGCGCCACCACTTCACAGACGAAGCAGACGTACCAGTGGACGCCCTCGCGTTTGATCGTGGTGGTTTTGATCGTTCCCTCGACGGGACGGTGCAGCTTGATCTTGATGCTGCCCAGGCCCGTGATGTTGAGCCGATGTCCAGAGAGCTTCCAGCCAGACGCGTCGGGAAAGGTAAAGCTGTCGTAGTGCGTCCACCTCTGGTAGCGCGGATAGCCCGGCGTCTGCCCGCGGCGGACTCGGCCAAAGAAGTCGTCAAACGTCTTCTTGACGCGACGCAAAACATCTTGCAGGACATGCGAACCGATGGTGGCGTACTCTGGTCGGAGAGCACGTTTGAGGTCGGGCAGCGCATTGACCTGATCGTAGTAGTGTACGCTATACTCGCCCGCATGCTCTGTGCGCCACACGGGATCGTAGAAGTTGGGATGTCGCTTACATGCGTTCCACGCCTCTTTGCGCTCCTGCAGGGCCGCATTATAGAGTTCGCAGCAGCGGGCAAGCGTCCAGTCCAGCGCGGCTGCCTGCGCGGACGTTGGGTACAAGCGGAACTTGAACGTTCTCTTCATCCCGATCTCCTTTCGGCTAGGAATAGAAGCAGTATAGCAGAGAAGAAGAGAAGAGACAACAGCAGAGGACTTCTGGCTCAGGCCACGCAAACCCGCCTTTCCGTCAGGGCTCAAGCCACTGCCGTTTGCGGCAGGTTACACGATATCAGGTTCATGCCTCAAACTCCAGCTCCTCGTGCTCATGAAATTGACCCTCCGTAGCCTCCCCGTATATACTGAAGCACGCGGCGAGAAGATTGGTTTAAGAGCTTCTTTCTACGCGAATAGTACAACAAGGATACTGCCTAATGCAATTACTCTGCTCTACAGGAACCTTCAGTCGTTTTCCTGACTATACGCAATACGAGGCTATACTGGAATATGCTCCGCAACTGGATGTGGATGGCTTTGAGGTGATGTTTTATCCAGGCTGGTATAATTCTCTTGAACGGATCGCCGCCGACCTGCAGGCGTCGAGACTGAAATTTCCGGTTATGCATAGCGAGAAGAATATCGGCGTCGCGCTGGGTAGGGCGCAGGAGCGAGAGCAGGGGGTACGCTGGCTCGCCGCGAACTGCTGGCTGGGTAGCCGCATCGGGGCACGGGTGCTGGTGCTACACCTGTGGGGCTGGCCCGAACTGGATGATAATCTCGACAACAATCTGGAACGGCTTCGCGAATGCATAGATATAGCTAATCGCCACGGAATAGAGCTCGCTATTGAGACGATTCCATGTCGACAGTCCGATCCACTGAGCAATGTATACAGGGCCGTGCAGCGTGATGAGCGCAGCCGGATCGCGCTGGATACCGAGTTCCTGGCGAAACATCAGCAGATCGAGACGGTCTTCACGACCGACTGGCTGTGGCAGGAGGCGCTGGTCCGTCACGCGCATATTAAAGATTACGACGGAGAAGGCTTCTCCGCCGATGGGAGGCGCAGGTACCTCCATCCTGGTGAAGGAGGGATCGATTTTGCGCGTTTCTTCGCGGGTCTGAAGCAACGCAACTTCGCTGGCACTATCAGCCTGGAGGCACCTGCAATCGATCAAGGAGGACACGTCGATCTCGCGCGCTTGCGCGCAAGTCTGGCAGCGCTGCGCCAGATGATAGATGCGTAGGGCACACGCTTATTTGATTGTGTACCCTCCATCGACGATCATAGCCGCGCCGGTGATAAACGAGGCGGCATCAGAACACAGCCAGAGCGCCGCCGCCGCGATCTCCTCGGGCTTCCCCATCCGTCCTATGGGGTGCGACGAACTGACGCGCTTGTACATCTGTGGATCGCTGCCGATGAATGAGCGCTCCATAATCATAGAGGTCTCGATGAAGCCAGGGCAGACGGCATTGACGCGTATCCCCTGGCGCGAAAACTCCAGCGCCGCCGTGCGGGTCGCGCCGATCAGGCCATGCTTGGCAGCGTTGTAAGCACCCGTCTCGGCGAAGGCGATGGTACCAAGGATTGACGCCATATTGACGATCGCGCCTCGCCCCTGCTTGAGCATCTGGACGATCTCGTACTTCATACACAACCAGGGCGCGGTCAGGTTGACGCTGAGAACCTTGTTCCACATCTCCAACGGATAATCAACCGTGCTGGCGGTCACGCCCTCTATGCCCGCGTTATTAACGGCGCAATCCAGGCTGCCGTAGGTCTCAACGGTCCTGGCGATCAGGGCTTCTATTTCCTCTGGCTGCGTCACGTCGCAGCGCACAAACATCGCCTCTCCTCCAGCATCTTTGAGCAGGCGCACCGTCTCCCGCCCGCCCTCGACCGCGATGTCCGAGACGACCACCCTTGCCCCTTCCTGGGCAAACGCCAGCGCCGTTGCCCGCCCGATACCCGAACCGGCCCCGGTAATCATTGCTACTTTACCATCAAATTGAGTTGGCACCTTGCTATCCTCTCTAAAATACGAAAAAACATGAGCAAATAAACTACATAGAAATGATATCACTCAATTGGGAGATCTTCTAACCACAGCCACTCGCATATATCTCCTACCGCACTTGCAAGGAAGCAAGATAGTATAAGAAGTATATATTATACTAAATGCGAGTTTACATGTGTTTCTAGTTTTTCCTTCACTTCCACAAAGGTCTGAAGTTTTAGTTGCTGGATAATCTTTACGGGTTTTTAATATAACTAAACAAAGTATGGTTGTATAATCACCGCAATATTTTAGAAGAGACACTCTCCTGACGGAGAGACGGGGGGTAAAATGGCAACTTATACTGAGGGAAGGACCAGAGAGGTTGCGCTTGACTCGGAAAAATTTGTTACCAGGGCAATGCCGCCTGTCCTTGGCGCATTCGATATGACGGCTGTCTATCTTGTTGCTATATTCTTCATTGTCAATGCTGCCACTGCCGCTTCAGGTGGAGCTTCCGCCTTCACCTTTCTTATTTTAGGTGCGGTCACATTCTTTATTCCCTGTGCCATTGCTACAGCTCAGCTTGGACACATGTTCCCGCATGAAGGCTCTCTGTACAATTGGACGCACAAAGCCCTTGGTGGATATTGGAGTTTCTTCATCGGCTTCTGTGCCTGGTTCCCCGGCGTTCTTGTCATTGTCGCTGGCGCTGATATTGTTATCAGCTTGATTGCGGGACTCAATAGCAGCTGGCTCACCGCACCCTGGCAGCAAGGTCTGGCAATCGCCGCGGTTATTGCATTCTCCGGGCTGCTGGCCGTCCAGCGTGTGCGCATAGTTCAAAACATAGTGAAAATGATGGTCTGCCTCATAGGCGTAGCCGTCGTTCTGATTGGCCTATCCAGTCTCTTCTGGCTGGCGACTGGTCATCGGTCCGTCACGAATTTCGGTGACTTGCATGGTTGGGCAATTCACTTTTCGTCGACGGGCAACATTAATCTCTTTGGCCTCATCACGCTTGCCTATTTAGGCACGGAAGTTCCACTAAATATGGGCGGTGAGATCACTGAGCGCAAGGTGGTCACCCGCCACCTGTTCTGGGGGACTATGCTCGTTCTGGTAGGGTACTTCATCGCAACATTTGCCTTGCTCGTTGTACAGGGATCGTCGGTTGGGAGTGTGGGGGGCTTCTCCCTCATCACCAACGTCGATATGGTGCTGGGCAAACCCTTTGGCAATATTACCGCGATCTGTATCATCGCTTTTTTTGTGATAGTACCCGTCGTGTACAACTACACCTTCGCGCGCTTACTGATGGTAGCCGGCATTGACAGACGCCTTCCCGCGAGCATTGGAAAATTGAATAAGCATCGCGTTCCGACCAATGCAATTATTTTCCAAACTGTCGCTGCCGTTATCTTCACCCTGCTCATTTTCGACGTGACGCCGTACGTTGTTAATCTTGGCAACCCGTCTGATCTGGTAAATGAGGTCTATAATGTCAGTCAGGCCGGGGCTACATTGGTGTGGGCAATCTCGTCGGCCTTCTTTTTTATCAATGTCGCGCGCAATGTGAGAAGCGTGCGTACAGAGATCCTTACGGTGGCAGCAGCCGTTCAGGAATCCGAGAAAGAGACGGCAACAGGGGTCGCGCGCGTCCAGGTGACGGGGACCGCGCTGGCGACGATCTTTGGTCTGGTGGAGCAACAGGCAAGCGAGATCAGGGCTATCCACCAGATGATGGAGCACCTGCTGCGTTCTGCACGCTCGCTCTCCGAGACCATGAATACGATCTCGGAGATCACCACGCACAGCAGCGCCAGCACGCGGACGGTGGCACAGCAGATGCAACAGCTGACCCTACTGGCACTGCAATTGCGCACATCGGTCGAAGTCTTTACGATCAAAGACAGCACAATACCCCTCACTCCGCGCAATCAATGGATCGGCGTTTGATAGCGCCCTATTAGCGAAAGAGGGAAATCTGAGGCTAGACGATTTATGCTTGACACCAGCAATCCCATCATGTTACGATTGGTATATGAGCCCAACAATTATACGCCGCGATGAGCAGGATACTATTGCTCATCTGCTGGCCTTTCATTATTATCACTATAGACGCATTTCGCCTGTCTCCGCCGCATAAGCCTGGCACGTTTGCTTATGCGGCGGAAAGTGGTGCCGCTACGATGGAGAACTTGCGCTCGCCTTGAGCTGTGAGCCTGGTCCTATTGTTTGTGCTGCTCTCCTCCTCCGTACTCCCAATCAGCCATTTCACCCTTCTTTCCTCTGCATGCAGAGCCAGGTCTTTTTCCGTGTTGTCTTCCCTGTTGGATTGTGCGCGGCAGTCTGTGACTTGCAAGCTATAAGAGAAGGAAAGAAGCTATGTTACTGGTCAATTTTGCTAAGGTAAGTAAAGATTTTGGCGGCAATTCTGTCTTCGATGAGATCGATCTAGACATTCTCGAAGGGGAACGCATCGGGCTGGTGGGCGAGAATGGCTGCGGCAAATCGACGCTGTTCAAGCTGCTCGCCAATGTGGAGGCTCCGACCGAGGGAACGATTGCGCGCAAACGCAACATGACGGTCGGCTACCTGGCACAGGAGATCGATCCGCGGCAATACACGAAAACGGTTTTCGCCGTGGTTGAGGAGGTATCGGATGCCTTCGCGACGCTGGTCGCGCGCCTGCACGAGATTGAGACACGCATGGCTGAGCCTGAGAACGCGGAGGATGAGGAGGCGATGACAGCCCTGCTGGATGAATACGGCACGGCCCAGGAACGCTTCGAGGCGATGGATGGCTATATGATTGAGCACCGGGCGAAGTCAGTGCTGACAGGCCTGGGCATAGGCACGCATCAGTACCAACAGACGATCGGCTCCCTCAGTGGGGGTGAGAAGAAGATTGTCAACCTGGCGCGCATCCTGGTGCAGATGCCGGACCTGCTGCTGCTTGATGAGCCGGATAACCATCTGGATATGCAGGCCAAAGAATGGCTTGAACAGTACATACGCGACTATCCAGGGGCCGTACTGATCATCTCGCACGATCGACACCTGCTGGACCGGACCGTCAAGAAGATCTTCCAGCTTGAAGATGGGACAATCGAAAGCTATGTGGGTAACTATAGCTATTATGTCGAGGAGCGACGGCAGCGCCTGCTGCAACGCTACGAATACTATATGACCCAGAAAGACGAGATCAAGCGGCTAGAGGCAAGCCTGGTGCAACTGCGCGAATGGGCGAAGCTGAACGATAAGTTCTCTGGACGCATGCATAGTATGGAGAAGCGCATAGAGCGCATCAAGGAAGATCTCGCCGAGCGGCCCGTGCTGCTGCGCAACAGGATCAAAGTGCAGCTCGATGCCGAGCGCAGCGGCAAGAAGGTACTTGAAGTAAAGGGACTGAGCAAGTCGTTCGGAGAGCGTGAACTTTTTCGGCCCTTCGACCTGACAATCCTGTACGGCGAGCGCGTCGGCATCGTGGGTGCCAATGGCAGCGGGAAGACGACGCTCTTGAAGACGCTGCTGGACATCCTCCCGCCTGACCGGGGAACGGTGAAGATCGGGGCCAGCGTCGTCGTGGGCTACTACTCGCAAGAGCAGGAAACGCTGCCCTTCGAGAGCACGCCGATCGATTTTGTGCGTCGACTCAAACAGCTGAGCGAGCCACAGGCGATCGGTGTGCTGCGACGCCTGCTCTTCACCTATCGCGATATGCACACAACCATTCGCCATCTAAGCGGCGGTGAGAAAAGCCGTCTGCAAATCGCGCGTCTGATGCTCACAGAGGCAAACTTCCTGCTGCTCGACGAACCCACCAATAATCTGGATATTCCCTCGGTCGAGGTGCTTGAGACGGCGCTAGAACAGTTCGAGGGCACCATTCTGGCCGTCTCGCACGATCGCTACTTCCTGGATAAGATCGCCACGATTTTTGTGGCGATCGACGAGAATGGTTGCGTGAGAGCCTATCCTGGGAATTTCACTGATTACGCGGAAAAGGTGTACAACATGTAGGGACCGCATTTTATGCCGTCCAGCGATTCATCGCCGTGTACCAGGGGTGAACCCAGGCCACAAACACGTGGAAAGGGTACACGGCGATGAATCGCTGGAGGCCGTAAACGGGGTCCCGACCCCAAAATAGACCGTATCAAGATTAACAGAGCCCCTACATCAAAAATCAGGGAATAGGCAGCGCGGTAACGATCTGTTATAATACACCGACAATACATACTTATACGAAAAGCCTGCTCATCGTAATACCAGGGAAGTTTTTCGATTTACAGGAGGAAGTTTTTACTTATGAAACTGCAAATACAGCAGACACTATCAGGCTTCTTATCAATTGCTGGCTGTTTATCGCTTATGTTACTGCTATCGGCATGCAACCTGTTTGGTGGGAGCGCGGCAACGCCGACGCCCACATCTCCGCCCGCGCAGACGCTGACAACCTATCAGGGAGACGGATATTCTATCAGCTATCCACAGAGCTGGAGCGCGAAGGGTAGCGGCAACCTCGTTACCTTCAGCGATCCCACGCTAGCGACGACGTTTATCGTCGAGGAGCTTCCCAACCCCAACGGCACCATCTCGTCCGCCGCCGCTGTCGATCAGGGCGTGAACTCCCTACAAAATCAGGGGAAGAATTTCAAAAAGATTACTGTCGCGCCGACCGTGATGCTGAATGGGGCTACATGGAACCAGAGCGCGCTGACTGCTGACTCCACACAGAATGGGCAAACGTCCAATAATAAATTCATTATCCTCTCCAGCAACCATCCGACAAACGCGCTCACGACAAAGACGTACCTGTTGACCCGCTCGGCACCGACAAAGATTTTTGACCTGGTTGATCAGCAAGGTTTCCAGCCGATGCTGCAATCTTTCAAGTTTACTCAGTAGCCCTGAAATCGCGCCTATAAACATTGCACATTAGGTAGATTTGCGGTACACTATAGAGTGTTTGGGCGAAGATTAACACGACGTGTCTATAGGAAACAATGATTACAGTCATTAAACAGGACCCACGGGGTGCTGAAAAGATCCATTATCAGGGCAAGATTGTAGAGCGACTTGTAGATGGAGTGGTCGTCGAGGCAGTATGGACGCTGCCGGTAAAGGAACTGAGCTACGCGCGCTTCGAACCGGGCGACCATTTTACAGAGTACTATTATAGCGACCGCTGGTTCAATATTTTTGCTATCACGAGCGTCGATGGCAAGCGCAAGGGCTGGTACTGCAATGTCGCGGAGCCTGCCAGTATCTTTGAGGATCATGTAGAGCAAATCGACCTTCTTCTAGACGTGTGGGTGAACGCGCAGGGCGACCCTCTGATCCTGGACGAGGATGAATTTGACGCCGACACTACGCTCACCGATGAGCAACGCGCGGGGGCACGTGCAGGTTTGCAGGCACTATTGGCGTTGCTAGCGACAAAAAAAGAGGCATTCGCGTCGCTGGCGGTTGGTGAGAACGTTTGAAGATTGGTGAGGGAGCCACCTATACGCTCCTGAAAGGCATATCTTGATGGAAAATTGGGACGCCAGGCAGTCCCAGCACATAGCTGGCATCGACGATCACGACGACCACCCCGAAAACAACTGGAACATTGTGGAGCTTGAGTCTCGCAGACATCTTCGCAGTAAGATCAACGAATTGATACACCTCACGGTCGATAGTACGCTGACCACGACCGATCTACAACACCAATTATCCCTCAATCAGAAGCTGTTTGGCAGCCGCTTTGTACTGCACCTGGTGCGCGCGCTCCAGCACGAAGACCAGGCCGAACGAGAGGCCGTAGTGTGGCTGTTGACGCTGCTGAATGCTCAAGAAACGATTATTCCGCTTCAGCAGATGGCGCATAATGAACGCCTCTCGCGTCCCACACGACTCTCGGCGTCACTGGCCCTGGCAGGCATGGGCGCTACACCCGAAATGGGCGAACAGTATCAGCCCAGGCGACTCTACGCAATAAGCTAAATTTAGAACTGGCAAGGATTGCTCATGAACCAGAATCAGGGCCATTCCTTTTCAAGAAAAGCTATACTGCTCGTTAGCCTGATCAGTGTTCTCGTTCTTGGCCTGGCAGGTGGCGTGGTCCTGGTGGTCAAAAACTCTATGCCAGCTAGACCTCAGACCACGCTCTCTTCTTCGCAGCAAACGGCGATGTTCGGCATAGATGCTCAGCACACGAATTTCAACGCGACTGAACATATTTTGACAATAGCGAATGTTGCGCGCCTTACGCCGAGCTGGTCTTCTACTCCGGCAGGTGGTAGTTTCTTCTCTTCTCCAGTTGTTGCTAATGGTACCGTTTATATCAATTCGTTGAATGGCAGGTTGTACGCGTACAGTACGACTGGCTGTGAAGCTGTCTCCTGCGCGCCTCTGTGGAGATCAAAGCCAACAGGAGAGCGTATCTACTCGACTCCAGCTGTGGCTGACGGGGTAGTTTATGTTGGTTCGTACGATCGCAGGTTGTATGCATTCCGGGCAAACGGTTGTGGCAAAGCGGAGTGCACGCCTCTGTGGATCTCGACACCGGTTCAATCCGTCCTCAGTTCTTCGCCGACCGTTGCCAATGGTACGATATTTGTTGGGACGGATGCCGGAGTTCTGTACGCATTTCGGGCAAACGGCTGCGGCAAAACGGAATGCGCTCCGTTGTGGAACTCTACGGCAATGCGCGGGCCGTGCAATGATCCTACCTGCCTGCAAGCAGCCCTGGTGACGCGTGATGGACTCTCTTCATCGCCTGCGGTAGCCGATGGAGTGGTATATATTGGTTCATTCGATGAGCGGCTATACGCTTTCCGGGCAAGTGGCTGCGGACACGCTACCTGCTCGCCGTTATGGGCATCAACGCCGACGAAGTATGCAATTACGTCATCACCCGCGGTATCGAGGGGCGTTGTATTTATAGGATCGCTGGATGGCAAGCTATATGCATTCCAGACAACAGGCTGTGGTCAGACGAACTGCGCTCCGCTATGGAGTTCACAGCCTACCGGTGGTCCGCTCGCATCGTCTCCCGCGGTTGTCACTAACAGGGTGTATATTGGATCATGGGATCACAGGTTGTACGCTTACGATAGCGCGAAATGTGGCCATAGTTCGTCATGCGCTCCACTCTGGAGGTCAGCCCCAACAGAGAGCATTATCCAGTCCTCACCAACGGTCGCGGACGGTGTGGTGTATATCGGTTCGTTCGATGAGCGGCTATATGCATTTAATGCTGCAGGGTGCCAGAGGGCCGTCTGTTCACCGCTATGGACATCTCCGCAGCTGGGGGAGAGTATTGTGTCGTCATCGACAGTCTCAAATGGAGTAGTCTATACGGGCAGCCTCAATCACAAATTGTACGTTTTTCGCCTGCCATAGCTCTACGTTTATGGCAAGGGATGCGCCTGGAAGAAGTCCCACAGAACGGCGAGGCTGGTGTTCTCGCCGAGTTTTGTGGGCCACGCGTGTCCTCCGCCCTCTACACGATAGTGGATAACGGTAGCGTTTGCATGGCAGGCAGACCATTGCTCCGCCGTGACCTGAGAGGTATGCAGAAAGATGGTGGGTCCGGTGCGACAGCCGTCGCGCGTGGCCCAGCCTTGCAGCCATTGTGGAATAGATGGCAGGGGCCAGGCGGGGTCCTGGTAGCCCTGGTAGGGTAGGACGGGATCGGCGCTTCCGTGTACATCAAGGATAGGGAAAGGGCGTGCGGGCTGGCAGCCGCCAGGAATGGCGTAAAAGTTACCCGATACGGGCGCGGCAGCTGCCAGGCGTCCAGCAAGGCGACAGGCCAGAAGGCCACTCATACCACCCCCGTTTGAGAAACCAGTAACGAAGATACGCTGGGCATCGATACAAAGTCTATTCTGTAGATCATCTAGCAAGGTACTGACGAAGTGAACGTCGTCGATACCATAGTCCATAGGGCCGTCACTGGCCCAGAAGGGTCCTCCACCCTCACCATCTGGCAGACCCTGTGGGTAGGCAACAACGATATCGTGCTGGTCGGCAAAAGAAGAAAACTTCGTTCCGTTTTCGATGCCGGTAGCATTACCGCCAGCACCATGAAAGACGAGTATGAGCGCCTGTGGCTGATTTTCCTGGTAAGAAGTAGGTATATGCAGACGATAGGTGCGCGTGCTACGTCCGAGCGCCTCGGCAGGATTGACGGGCAACGTTTCGTTGGTGCTCGTCCCAGGCTGCTGCGGGGGAATGTGTCCGCAACCACGCGTCACTACCGGGTGATCGATGGGTGCATCTATGGTTTTGGAAGAGGAAATGGCATGATTGGCGGGGGGTGTAGAGGTGGTTGTGCAGCCGACGAGTAGAAATGTGGACAGCCAAAATCCTGGCAGGCCTTTCCTCAATGAAAGAGAGAGGATTTTTGTGAGCCATGAAGTAATTTTTGAGCGCTTCATGCCTATGCTCCCAAATCAAATAAACGTTCTCTATTCGTACTAACTAGAGATATTTCAGGCTGTAGCGGACGTACTGTTATATACTACGCTTATAAGCAGGTAAGCCTCTCACAGTTTTTGCTGCTTCTATCCCTTCACATAAAGAGGTGAAGATATGGAAATGTAGGACTCGGCCTGACAGGAGTTCTGGGAGCGCTCATAGGCGGATTACTGCTCATCTTGCTGCGACGCCGTTCTCATGCCTGATTCTTGCTCCGGTTGCCTGGATCAACAATCCATCCCTCAAGCTCGTAGCCGACGGGTATCGCGTAATTATTGACGCGCTGGTGATACGCCCACGCCGCCTGAATGGCGCAGAGAACGGCATCCAGCCTATCGCCCATTGGATCGCTGACAAACTCCTCGCTCAGCTCTTTGTCGAGGTTAAGCTCTAGACTATAGGAATTCCATAGTTGATCTGATTGCAGAGCCGCGAGGAGATCCTGGCGGGCAAGCAACTGCGCAGGCGTCTGCTTCTGACGATCGTCGCTTTTGTACGAGCGCCTGCCGAGCCAGCGACGAGCGACGAGGGCGGGATAGCCTTCGAGAGTGGTCTTATCGCTGATCGTGGGGCAGCAGGGAAGAATATTGACATCGGAGAAGAACAGGCGTGTCGCACCTTCGAAGAACATTTTGCCAACGGGGATGCGATACAGCATCATAGGACTGATAGCACCCGCGAGCACGTCGGTTGCGCGCATGTGGAGCTTATCGCCGAATGGTCGGGCGGCGCAGTAGTAGGTAATAGTATCTACAAACTGAGCTTTGCTCATCGTGGAAACGAGCTGAAGGTAGCCCTCCCAACTCTGAGGCCAGCCGAGGTTGTTAATAAGTTTTAGCGGCTGGCCGAAAGGGAAATCGCAGGCCGCGATCCAGGGGCCGTCCAGGCGCAGAAAGGCTTCGAAGGCGGCGAAATCGCAGAGAGACAGACACGCCTGGACGCTCAATCGATCGCCATCCAGTTCGCAGCGGGCTACGGTAATCGGCTTGCGGCGATTGGGCGCGCTGGTGAAATCGAGGCCGAAGATGAGCATGGCTGGCTAGAGCTGCGCCATAACGCTTTTACTGATGGCGCGCAGGGTAGCAAAAACGCCGCGACCGTCCGACGCGATCGCCTCGTAGCCGGGCACGTGGCGGCGGTTGAGATACCGATCGAGCAGGTGAACGGGGAGGGCGGACGGCATATCGCGCTTATTCCATTGGATGATAAAGGGAAATGTGCTCATATCCTTACCCAGGCGGCGCATATTCATCTCCAGCTCAGCGATACTTTGTACATTCTCTTCGAACTTCTCGGACTGAGAATCGACGACGAAAACGATGCCATCGGCACCATTGAGCACGGCGAGGCGCGTGCGTTCGTAGAGAATCTGGCCGGGCACGGTATAGAGATGGAAGCGCGTGCGGAAACCGTGGACCGTCCCTAGATCGAGCGGCAAGAAATCGAAGAACAGTGTGCGCTCCGTCTCCGTCGCAATGGAGAGCATGTCGCCGCGTGCATTCGGATTGATGCTCTTAAACACATGTTGTAAATTTGTTGTTTTACCGCAGTAGCCAATGCCATAATAAACGATCTTGCAATGGATCTCGTGACTAGCGATATTAATAAGCGCCATAGGTGCGAAGCCCTCTAATCCCGAAAGAGCAGGTCAATGGTATCCTCAACCGAGGAGCGAAATTGTAAATTGAGCACAGAGGACTTCTTATGCGTCGTATCGCTGCGCACGCGCTCCAGGACGCGATTCAGCTCGTCGGACGCCTTCTTCGAGAGCACCTTGACCAGGCCAATATGCGTCAGCTTATCGAAGATAATGACGAGCAGCCATTGTTCTTCGATCATCGACGTATAAATATTCTCCTGCACCCCTTGCTGAAAGATATTGCGGAAATCCTTCTCGTCGAGCAGTCTGGCAACCTCGCGCGAAGACGAGAAGACGCCAGCCAATAGTGCTCCCAGAGTCGTGGAATTGCGTCGAGTTCCGGCCCCTTGCATCGCGATCACCTGTCCACTTTTGTCGATGAGCATGGCAGAAGTGGCATTTGTATCATTCATAAGTTTTGCAAGCACCGTTGTAATAGAAGCAAGTTCACGATCCGCTATCACAAGGTTCGTCAGTTGTTCCATGGACGCGCCGCCCTCCGTGTACACGCCTAGCATAAAATCTTTTTAGGTTAAGTATATACTATCTTATTGTACTGTCTACGCTATATCGAGTGCCTCTAAAATCTCGTTGCGACTCGCCTTTACCAGGTGGCGAACGCGACCGATATTCGAAGCATTATCAAAAAGAGTCACCATCAGGGCAAATTCGCCCAGTGGGTCAACGCTCACCAGCCCCTGCTCGTATTCCATAAGGACCCCGACAACGTTGCCGCGCGCGATCTCCTGTCCAAGTGCCTCGGCAGTGCTCAGGCCAGTGGTTGTGATAGCCCCCACCGCCTCCATGTCTTCTTTGCCGTCACGCGTCAATCCTTCGATCATAAGACCATCCCTACCAACCAGAATGGCCTGTCGCACACCAGGGATCGACAAGAAGCGGCTCAACGTTTGTTTCAGATCAACCATGCATTCCTCCCCATTGAAGGCTACCATTTGCGTAACATGCTGTTTAGAGAGATTGACTTCTGTTATTCTAACTTATGCACGCTGTAGGCGCAATGGCATGGGACATCCTGGCTACTACAAGGTTAAGATATCTCCATTTTTTGTTTATACGCCCGCATGTTATTAAGTATAAACGTTAGCCGAGAACATATAGACGTATCACACGAAAGGATAAGGCAGAAATATGCATGAGCCAGGCGCTTTATGGCTACCCAATAATAACTATTTCCCTGCTAGAAATGGCTATACGCCACGCTACGTCATTCTCCACGGAACGGCGGGGTTTACTAGTGCGGAGGCGGTTGCCGCTTTCTTCAAATCTACTGAAAAGGGGAATGACCCTGTGTCTACGCACTATATCATTGATCTGAATGGCAAGGTGGTCCAGTGCATAGATGAGCAGCACGGGGCATTTGCTAATGGATGTATATCAGGTCTTCCAGGCATATCAGGTGACAGGGTCCATCACGATCCTTGGTGGTCGCATAACTTAAATCCGAACTACATCACGATCTCTATCGAACATGTGAAGCCCGCGCGGGACAACTCCGATGAGCTGACGGAGCTTCAGAAGCAGGCGAGCTTTGAGCTGGTGCGACGCATTTGTAAGCGCCATAACATTCCCAGACGCTGGGCGGATGGCGTGGGCGGAATAACAGGCCATTATTCGATGGACCCCGTGCAGCGCAGTTTTTGTCCAGGACCCTATCCCTGGGACGAGCTGTTTGCGTTCCTGCAATATAGATAAGCATAAATTAGCACAGCATGTATCCTGTAAGAGAGGGGTAGATTAGCAACGCCTCACTTGTATCCTGTATGTTGTACATATAGGTTTGAGTTACTCTAAGAAAGGTCATTTTTATGCAACACAAACGGTACCTTGCTTTGTTTGGGATGTTGCTCCTGGGCGCGCTTCTGCTTCTCTCGACTGGCTCAACGCTGGCCGCATCGACAAGCACAGCCAAGCATACCTCCTCATCCCATCTGCGCACACATCACGACAACATTCAGGACTTCAGGCAAGGGCGTATTGACGGCTATAATGATTGCCAGAACCAGCAAGCATATGCCAATCTATCCTGGCAGAGTCAGAGCTATACAAAAGGATATGATCAAGGCTTCAAGACGTGCGAGAATCAGGAGATGGCCGGCGGGGCACAGGGAAACGCGGAAGGCTACAATGATGGCTATCAGGCATGTCAGGCACAACACCAACACGCCTATAGTAAAAATCACTATGGTATCGCGCAGGCACCTGTAGATACAGGATATCAGAATGCCTATGGTCCTGCCTGGAACCAGGGTTATGCAGCCTGTGAAGCACATTACGCGTGAGGCGCTGCTAAGCATTATGGGTTATTCCACTCTACCTCGGTAGCGTTGACGAGCGTGTTTCTCTGACTCTTCGTAGCTACACGGCTCGCAGGCTTTTTAGGGGAGTTTGCAAGGAGGCGACGCGTTGCCTCCTCACAAACTACTCTATACTATGGATAAATGGGCCGGGCGGCTTCGAAAAGCCGTCCGGTCTGTTTATCTGTTCTTGGTGCCGTAGTTCGGCGCTTCCTTCGTAATGATCACATCGTGGGGATGGCTCTCGCGCAGTCCCGCGCCCGTGATGCGCACAAAGCTCGTCTTCTCCTGCATATCCTTGATCGTCGCGGCACCGGCGTAGCCCATAGCCTGGCGCAGACCGCCGACGAGCTGGAAGACCAGGGGGCCGAGCAGACCCTTGTAAGCAACGCGCGCCTCGATGCCCTCAGCGATCAGGTGGGTATCGTCCATGTCGCCCTGGAAGTAGCGGTGCTTGCTATAACGGCGCTGCTTCATCGCGCCAACCGAGCCCATGCCGCGATAGTCCTTGAAGCGCTCGCCGTGCGAGATAAGCAGTTCTCCGGGACTCTCGTCGACGCCCGCCAGCAGGCTCCCGAGCATAACGGTATCGGCACCGGAGGCGATGGCCTTGGCAATATCACCGGAATACTGGATGCCACCGTCGCCGATAATGGGCACGTCGTACTGATGGGCAACGCGGGCGCAGTCGTAAATCGCGGTGATCTGGGGCAGGCCGATGCCAGCGATTACGCGCGTCGTGCAGATCGCGCCAGCTCCGATACCAACCTTCACGGCATCAACACCGGCCTGGATCAGCGCCTCGGTCGCCTCACCGGTCACGACGTTGCCCGCGACAAGCTGGACTTTTTTACCGAAGCGGTCGTGGATGCGGGCGACGGTCTCGATAACCATATGCGAATGCGCGTGGGAGGTATCCACGACCAGCACGTCAACGCCCTCTTCAATAAGGGCTCCACAGCGCTCCAGGCTATCCGGTCCCACGCCCACGGCGGCCCCGACGCGCAGACGACCGTACTCATCCTTGGAGGCATCGGGATAGAGAATCTTCTTCTGAATATCCTTCATCGTGATAAGGCCCCTGAGCATTCCGTGCTCATCGACCACGGGCAGTTTCTCGATCTTGAAGCGGTGCAGGCTGTCGCGTGCCTGCTCCAGCGTCGTGCCGACGGGAACGGTGATCAGGTGATCGCGCGTCATCAGTTCGGCGATGGGACGATCAGCGTTCGTCTCGAAGCGGATATCGCGGTTCGTCAGGATGCCAACCAGCTTCCCGTTCTCCGTGATGGGGATGCCGGATATATGAAAACGCTGCATGGCGCTGAGCGCCTCCTGCAGCGATGCATCTGCCTCCATCGTGATCGGATCGGTAATCATGCCCGACTCCGAACGCTTGACCTTATCGACCTCCTGGGCCTGGTCCTCGATGGAGAGGTTGCTATGCACAATACCGATGCCGCCCTCGCGTGCCAGGGCAATCGCCAGGCGGGCCTCCGTGACGGTATCCATAGCTGCGCTTACAATAGGAACGTTGAGCATAATCTCGCGGGTGAAACGGGTCTGAGTGGAGACATCGCGTGGCAGGACAGAAGAGGCGGCGGGGACGATCAGTACATCATCGAAGGTGAGACCTTCTTTAGCGAACTTATTGTCGAGAGCATTCGGGTTATATTCCACTGACATGAGTGCGGTTTCCTCCTTAAAAAAAACGCCCAGCACACGTTTTCGCGCACGCTGGACCGCTGTAAAAGTCCTCGTATGGGTCGCAATGGCTCATTGATGAGACATGCTCCTACGAGACTCCAGTTTACCGATATAGAGATTACAATTTACTTCTATTAAAATGACGCCGAATATTTCCTGATAGTGTAACATCTAGCATTGGCCGCCGTCAAATAGCGTTTTTGACGGTTTTATAGTACGTTTGGCTCAGGGTTGAGCTATAATAGGGCAGAACTTATTTCGTTTTTTTGTAATTCTTTCAGGGGGAGCACACTATATGCCCAACAAGAAGCGTAGATCAAATGTCGTCATGGCACAGCCACAGCAGCCGCAGCGTCCATTGGAAGTGACGATTGGCGCGGTGCTGGTCGGTATTCAGAGCTTCGTCTTGCTCATAGTCGGAATCATCACGGTCCAGGCGGCGTCTGGTCGGGAAGGGGTCATTCCTATTCTCGCAGTAACGGGCATTGTGTCGCTTGTCTTTGGAATGCTCTCGTTCTTATGCTGTCGCATGTTGCTGGCCCTGAAACACTGGGCGTTCTGGGGAACAATTGTGTTGCAGGCGTTGAGTCTGCTGGGCGGTATTATTGAGATCACGCAGGCAAACTCTAGCTTTAGCGCTACATTAAGCGGATTTATCCTGCCAGTTGTGATCCTGCTGTACCTGTGGACCAACCGTGGCATACGCTCGGTGCTCCAGGGGTGATGCACCAATGAAAAAAGTGGGGAGGCGATGGTAAAATTATTTTATCATCGCCTCCCTGCTTGCAGAAGTTTAATTTAAACTACTGCATATCTCAATTTTCTCGTCAGAGCGTGCGCCTGCGACTGCCCACAACGAAATTGTAGATGGCTACAATGATGGCTATGACCAGCACGATATGGATCAAGCCACCTGCAATATGGAAGATGAAGCCGAGCAGCCACAATACGAAAAGTACGACGACAATCGTCCAGAGAATACCAACCATGGATTCCACTCCTTTTTCACGCGAAATTGCTGTTGTCTGGCGGAAGAAGTAGGGCGACTGCCTCATGCGTTGGAGCCCTATCTGTTCCGTAACCCTCTATATCTAGTTCACGTAACACAAGCCAAAAAAGATTTAAATATATGGATAAAACAACGAAAAGAGGCACTCTACAGTAGAGTTACGAAAGAGGAAAGTGGGCAGAGGCGCAATGTTTTGCTATAATGATATTGTTCTCCGACTTGTACAGGCGTTTTGTGCCTATCATATAAGACTATGAATGTGCCATCGATAGTTTTTGATGTATTTAATAAGAGGAGCATATATCTATGTCTGCAGATGCGCAGACAACGACGCAGGTGGCCCGGCAAGCACAGTTACAGGGCAATGAGGCTATCGTCGTTGATCAGTTTAGCAAAAGCTACGGCCAGAATAGGGTCGTTGATTCTTTAGGATTTACTGTGCATAAAGGCGAGGTCTTCGCCCTGCTGGGTCCCAACGGGGCGGGCAAGACGACGACCGTGGAGACACTGGAAGGGTACCGCAAGCCAGACCAGGGGACGATCCGCGTCCTGGGACTCGATCCAATCCGTCAGGCGAGCGAGTTGAAGCCACGCGTAGGGGTGATGTTGCAGCAGGATGGACTCTACCCGGCGTTGACGGCGCGCGAGGTGCTCACCCTCTTCGCGGGCTACTACGAGCAGCCACAGAATCCTGACGCGCTCCTCGAACGCGTCGGATTGAGCACGGCGGCGAAGACGCGTTGTCGACGCCTATCTGGTGGACAGAAGCGGCGTCTGGCGCTGGCGGGCGCGCTGGTCGGTAATCCAGAGCTCGTCTTTATGGATGAACCAACAGCAGGCATGGACCCTCAGGCGCGATTGGCGACGTGGGAGATCGTGCGCGACCTCAAGAGCAACGGCGTCACGGTCCTGCTCACCACGCACCTGATGGACGAGGCCGAGCGGCTCGCGGACCGCGTAGCCATCATCGATTCCGGACGGCTGATCGCGCTGGACACGCCCGCCAATATGATCGGCACGCAGAACGCCAACATTGTACACTTCGTCGCGCCGATCGGATTGGATAGCGCGCAACTGGCAACGTTGCCCTCGATTCGTTCGGCCAGCGAGCAGCGTCCAGGCAGCTACCAGATCGAGAGCGACGATATACAGGCCGCGCTGGTCGAACTGACCACATGGCTACACGAACAGCACATCACCCTCTCCGAACTGCGCGTGGGGCACGGCTCGCTGGAAGACCTCTTCCTGCGCCTGACCGGATCGGAGGTAAGAGAGTAATATGGCAATACACTATACTCCTGGGAGCAGCAAGGCCGCGCCATTCACGCGCCAGGTGCTCAACCAGGTTCGCTACGAACTCCTGCTCACCCTTAGACGGGGCGAAAATATCCTCGTCACCCTGATTGTTCCGGTGCTGCTGCTGATCTTCTTCGCCTCGCTCAACATCATACCGGCGACGAACGGAAGCTCCGTCAACTTTTTGCTGCCGGGCATCCTGGCGCTAGCCATCATTGCAGCAGGGATGGTCAATCTGGGCATCGCCACGGCCTACGAGCGCTACTACGGCGTCCTGAAGCGGCTGGGCAGCTCGCCACTCTCACGTGGCGGACTCATCATCGCCAAGGTCATCTCTATCCTGATTCTAGAAGTTATCCAGGTACTGCTACTCGTCGGCGTCGCCATTCTTCTTTACAAATGGCAGCCCTCGGGCTCGATACTACTTGCCCTCGCGGTCATTGCGCTGGGCACCGTTACCTTCTCAGCTTTGGGACTGGCGATGGCGGGAGCACTGCGCGCCGAACTCACGCTCGCTGGAGCGAACGCGCTCTTCCTCCTCTTCCTGCTCATTGGCGACGGTATTCTGCCATTAAGCCATCTTCCCGCGCCCTTAGCGGACCTGGCGCAGATACTGCCAGCAGCGGCGCTCACCGACGCGCTACGGGCCGCTATGACGAACGGAGCGGCCTTTCCCACGTCGCCATTGATCGTCCTGGCGATATGGGCGGTCGTGATTCTGGCGATAGCGATACGCACATTCAAGTGGGAATAGGATAGACAAGAGGGCGTTGTTGTTATGCTGAGAGACATAGGGCGGGTCATGGCCGTTTGCCGCAATGCCGAGCCAGGCCTGCCCAAGCCAGTTGTGGACGAGGTGAGATTGATCGAGGATTGGGGCGTCGAGGGCGACTATCACGCGGGAAAGTTCGTGCGACACCGCTACCTCGCGAAGAAAGATCCGACGCAGCCCAATTTGCGCCAGGTGTGCATCGTCGACGCGGCGGCGTTCGCAGCACTGAGGGAGCGCGCTTTGCAGATCGGGCCGGGAATGATGGGTGAAAATATCACCGTCGAGGGGGTCGCGATCATGCAGCTTGCCATAGGCACGCGCCTGAGCATAGGCGAGGCGGTTGTGGAGGTGACGGAGGTGCGCATCCCGTGCAAGCAGTTGAACGGCATCGCGACGGGCCTGTTAAAAGCGGTCTCGCAACGACGGCGGGGCGAAAAGGTGTATATGGCGGGCATGATGACACGCGTTCTCGCCGGTGGGCTGGTGCGCGCAGGCGACGCAGTGAGCGTGCTGGAGGCTGCTCCCACCGCGTCTCAATGACGGGGCTTCCATACCCACTGATCGGAGCAGGTATAGTCGAGCACGGCGATGCGGCCCGTTCCCAGGTAGGAGACAATGATCTGCGGCACGGTCGAATACTGAAGATGATTGTGCAGGTCGGGCAGCAGGACAGAGAGACCGTCCAGCTCGTGGACCAGCGCGATAGTGGAATGGAACGTGGCGACACCATCGATGATGATATCGACGTTGAAATCCACCGTCTGCGTCCTGGCATCGTAGTCGAGCAGGTGCGGAACGATGGTATCGTTATCATTGCGGAAGGGATCGCGAAAAGTAAAATTCGTCTTGTATGGATTATCGGGTGACGCGTGTGCAAAGGCGTAGGCTTCGGTGCAGAGCCTGTACTTGAAGGCGCTATCGGGCGTACGCATAATCCCCGAGCGAGGGACGGGAGGCGCGGCAAATATTGTTAAGTACTGATGTAGCGCGAAGAAGGCAATCGTGATAGAAGCGACGCTAACAAGCACGACGAGCATCCAGCGTTTCATAAGCGCGACTCCCTCTAACTCTCTTTTTCCGTTTCCCTGTATAGGATCACGCTACATAGAAACGCAATAGATGCGGATGCTTAGCGAGCAAAAAGCGTCGTGGTCAGCGATTTCTTTTCGTCGTCGCTATGGGCTCTTCCTCCTCGACATCGAACTCTTCGGCGGGTTCCGGCTCCTGTAAGTTTATGACGGTGATAAGCAGCATCACAAAGATAATCACGTGTAGAGCGGTACACCAGGCGCAAATGCGATGCAGGCGCACCAGTTCCACAAAGACCAGATAGAGCACAGTCAGCATGCCTATCAGCGTCCAGACGAACTGAGCGATGCGTATAGTGCGCAGTTGCGGCCACACGCGCCAGGCGACAAACGCCAGCGCGGCGCTCGCCAGGCACCACGCGAGGCCGGGGACCGTGATCGGAATCGTCGTGCCGGGCACAAGGGAGTAGGGGCTGGAGAGCACGCTCGCGCAATCTACCAGGCCGCTAGTAGAGCAGACCAGGGGCACATTTTCGTAATGCACCGAAGTCAGGTAAATCGAGATGACTATGCCCAGCAACGAAAGGACGAACAGCGTAATCTGTCCTCCCGAACGTCGAATGAATGTCATAACTTAGCTGTCCTCTTTAATAAATCTATATTGCCCTCTATCTTCTATTATACTCTCTGGGCAATAGGATAGCTTTGCGTGGGGAGAATGTCAATACGTCGTGAGGCTCAAGAATCCAGGCACTGTGGTACAATGTGGCTATGCTGACGAGAAGGGCAAAATTTCCAGAAAAAGCTGAGCGCGTCGTCGTGGGCAATCACAGCCTCTATTACCGCGCGGTTGGTCATGGCACACCGCTTGTGCTCATACACGGCTACGGAGCCTCGGGGCATATATGGCAACGCGTACTCCCCTATCTCGCGCAGCAGCACCAGGTATTCATCGTCGACCTGCCAGGGTATGGGCGCAGTTCGGCGGCGGGCATCTGGCACCTGCGCGAGATGGCTCCGCTGCTGACACTATGGCTGCGCCAGTTGCGGCTCTCCAGAGTTGCGTTGATGGGACATTCGATGGGGGGCGCGATCGCAATTCACCTGGCGGCGCACGATCCTGAGATGATCAGCCATCTGCTGCTGGTAAACGCCGCCGGGATACCCCTGCGCGCTCCTCTGCCCACGCTGGCGGCTCGCTCGCTGCACTCGTTCTTCCAGATGGGCAACGGACATCTGCCGCTGGGATTGGTGCGCGATATGTTGCAGCCGAGACTCAACCTGCTCTGGCAAACGGCACAGGAGATGAAACGCAGCGATTTCAGCGAAGAGCTCGCGCGCATCAGTACTCCCACGCTCATTCTCTGGGGCGAGCGCGACGTAATGCTGCCGATTGCGCTGGGGCACGCGCTCAAGGACGCATTGCCGCACGCCACCTTCGTCACCCTGCCCCAATGCGGACACCGACCAATGCTGGCGCAACCCGCGCAGTTCAGCAAGCTGGTGTTGGAATTTCTAGCTACTTGATGCCTGGAAGCATCAGGATTGCAGTACCTTATTGACCTGTTGCGCGGCATTGTCGAGGGCCGTGCGGGCGCTGGCCTGACCGAGCAGCACGCTGCTGATCGCGAGGTCGAGGCGGTTGTGGATGAAGTCGTCTTGGGGACCATAATAATCAGGAATGCCATAGGGCTGGGCAGTGAAGAGCGTCTTAACATCTGGATGCGTCTTGAAGTATGGATCGTTGGCGAGGCTCACCAGGGAAGGGAGCGCAAAGCCCTGCTTGAGCACATTTTCCTGTACGGCCTTGCCGGTCATATACTGGATGAGCTCCCACGCGGCATCGGGATAGCGAGTAGTGGAGGAGGCGGACCAGGCATTGGTAAAGATCAGGTTGGCGCGGCGACCAGCAGGAGAGATGGGCAGGGGCGCGATCCCATAATGGATGTTCGGATAGTTGGTCTGCAAATAAGGAATAAGCCAGGGTCCCTCCGCCACCATCGCGACACGCTGCAAGCCAAAGGCGTCTCTGGACCAGGCTGTGTCGACAGCGGAGGGCAGAATCGAAGAGGCATCGTCGCGCTGGAAGCTCGCGTAGTAGTTCAGGGCATCAACGCCAATGCTATTGTCGAACGTCGCGTGGGTGCCATCGTTGCTGAGCACCGAACCACCATCGGCGAAGAGGAAGGCCAACCAGCGCGAAGAATCGGGAGTGAGCGAGATGCCATGCACGGATGAGGCGGAGTTGCCACCACTGTTCAGCTTCCTGGCAATAGCGCGCAAATCATCCCAGGTCCAGGAAGCGCTGGGGAAGGGAATGCCAGCCTTGCGGAACAGATCCTTGTTATAAAAAATGCCCAATGTGCCCCAGTCCTTGGGAATGCCATAGACCTGGTCATTAGCGCACATGAACGGAGCCAGCAAGGGCGCGGCGTACTCGCTATTCTGCACCTTATCGCGCGCCATATACGGCGAAAGATTGAGCAGTTCGCCCTTCGAGATAAACTCCGGCGCGAGGTTGGGAGGCATGAAGAAGGCATCGGGCATCTGGTTAGTCGCCGCCAGCTTATGCATCGCATCCGCGTATTTCGTAGAGATAGGGTTCCACGCCTTGATCTTGATATTGGGATGCAGGCGCATAAAGCCATTCAAATTCTGCTGCACAATAGCATCCTCGGCGGGCGAGGAAGACCAGCCCAGTACGTTGAGGGTAATGGTGCCCTGCTGAGAAGTAATACTCGTCGTATTGGTATGCGCGGGGCAGCCGATGGTGTTACCGGCACCGCCCAGGCGCGGCGGTGCGCCACTACCCGTATCTGTGCCATTGCTACTGCAGGTAGTCAACGTTAGCAAAAGAAAAATGAGAAGAGGAGCGAAACGTCGCCTCATCATGACGCGCACCCTTTTATCGATGCAACTAAACGCTTCAATATCCATGTATGATATACTATTGTAGCATTTTTCGCGAGGACATGCGGTGACTTACCCTGGTTGTATCCGCTATGTGCTCAGAAACCCTCAACGCCTCCGGGCGATTGGCAAAGGGTTTTGTGAGGCGAGATGCCAGGAAAGGGAACCGTAAGAAGTAGAGCGGCAGGTAGTGTAACGTTTCCAGTGAATTGTGTGTTCTATAGGATGAGGATAACAGAACAGAAGCGCGGTGACGATGATGAATCCGGGCGACGACGATATCCTGGAGCGGCTCGCAAGCGATTTAGAGTCTTCTTATGAACAACTGATGTCGATCTATTGGCAGCAGTTGAAGGCTTTTGTGCTGCGCCGAACCGGATCTCTACAGGACGCCGAGGACATCGTACAGGAGGCATTTATGCGTGCCTACCTGGCGTTAGAGCGCTATACACCGCAACAGATACGCACATTGAAGGTGCGCCCATGGCTTTACAAGGTCACGTGGAACGTCTATTGTAACTATACTGGCAGAGCGAGGGCACCATCCTCCATCTCCCTGGATGCGCTGGAGGAGGAGACGCAGCAAGGGCTTGAAGACGATCCGAATGCACAACCAGAGAAGGTCTTCGAGCAGATGGAACGGCGGCAGGAGCTAGAAAAGTTGGTAGAGACGCTCCCGCAGCACTACCGGGATGTGATCAGCATGTACTATTTTGAAGAACTGACACACCAGGAGATAGCGGATATCCTGGGTCAACCGATCGGGAACGTAAGGGTGCATCTACATCGTGGCCTCAAGCGGTTACAGAAGATTTTGACAACGCAGACGAACAGGGTAGGATAGAGCAATATGGAGCACGACGGCAGCGAACAACAGAAGAATACAGACGCCGGGCAGACGCATCCCATTGGACGGGGGGATGCCGCGAGCAGTGGTGCTTCAGAAGTCATGGCTACATTTGGGCTAGCCAGAACGGCGCGTCTTTCCGAGAACCAATTGGAGGATCTGCTCCTCGCCCTGAACGATCCCGCCTGGTCAGTACGAGTGGCTACACTGCGCGCACTGGGCAAGATGGGCGCACAGGCTCCTGTGGCGGCACTGGTCACAGCGCTAAACGATGAGCACGAGGAAGTGCGTTCGGCGGCTGTACGCGCGCTTGGGAATCTGGGGAGGCGCGCACCGATCGAGTCACTACAGGCAATGCTGCACGACGAATCCTGGCACGTGCGCACAGCAAGCGTGATGGCGCTGGGGAAACAGAGGGAACGGGTCAGCAGCGAGCCGTTTATATCCGCGCTACACGATAGCGATGAGTCGGTGCGCGCGGCGGCGACATGGGCACTGGGAAAACAGGGAGAACGGGCACCGCTCAATCCCCTGGTTCTGGCACTGCAAGACGCCGCGTGGTCCGTACGCGAAGCGGCGGTCCTCGCCCTGGGCGAGCGCGGCGGCGATGGCGTCGTCGGACCCCTCCTGGCGGCGCGCATGGACGAGGATAGCTCGGTACGCTCAGCAGCGGAGACGACGTTACAACAGGTCTATCCCGAGATCGGCATGCTTGCTGAGAGACGAAGTGATGATACCCTGGAGGGGACACCCCTTGAAACCATCTTCCAGCATTTCTCAGAAGTAGAGCTTCATGACCATACCGTTACTGAAGGCTTGAACGGTAGCGCGGATAATGAAGTAGTAGAGGATGAGGAAGCTGCTCAGCATTATGACAGGCACGAGCATATTCACCCTCTCAGGCGCAAAAGAGCCTTCTCGCGCTCCCTGGCAGAGCCTGTAAGTGGACAGCTTCACCAACCGACAAAGACAGGCAGGCCCCGTCATCCCATGGTAAGAATTGGCGGACAGCTTCTGGTCGCGGCTGTGCTGATTGGCATAATCGTCTCGTGGGCAAGTATCGCACACCTGTTGCGTCCGTCCACGGGGCAGCTCGTCGCGACGGCCTCGCTTGTCCTCAGCACCAGGGCCGTCAACGATGTCGCCTGGTCGCAAGATGGAAGAGACGTTGCCACGGCTGAGAATGGAGCGCTGTGGATCTGGGACACAACGCAGAACGCCCAGCAGACGCCGCGCGAGGTGCCACTGGTCGCCAACGCGCGCGTGCTCGCTCTCAACTGGTCCGCCCAGAATCCGCGCGCGATCATCCTGGTGGGGGGACAGCTCGAACTTGTACAAATAGAGAATGACTTCGCTGGTACGCCCGTTTTATTGCCCCGTCTCAACGAGCAGGGTGATCCGCTGGTCGCCTGGTCCGCCGATGGGCAACACTTCGCTATCGCCGCGAAAGACGGCGACCAGCGAGTAGAGTTTTGCGACGCGGATGGGCGCTGTCAGCCTCCTGTCTTCCTCGACAGGCTGACGGGCAAGATCACCGCGCTGGCCCTGACGACGGACGGGACAGAGATCGCCGCCGCGAGCGATGATAGCAGCAGCCACGATAAAAATATTCAGCTCTGGAACAGCCAGGGTAAATTGAGCGGCCCCTTCACCGACGTAACATACCGCCTGAGCATGGCAGCGCCTATTATCGCCCTGGCGTGGTCGTCTCAAAACACGCAGCTCGCCTACGAGTCGAATCAACAGCAGTTCGCGGTCTGGAATCGGAGCAGCGGGAACAACAGCAACAACAACCTCAATACACCCTCTCTAGCAGCCCCCATTGGTCAGGGCGTGTTGGCCTGGTCGCCCGATGGGCAACGGCTGGCGTCGGTAGCGGATAGCAAGCAGGTACAGATCTGGGATGTAGTGAGCGGCAACCTGCTCTACACCTCCGCTGCGCAGAGCGGCGCAATAGTCGACGTAGCATGGGCACCCGATGGGGGGCACCTTGCCATTACGAGCGCGGATGGCTCACTCGCTGTGTGGGGCATCTCCGGGTAACTGACTGAAACATTGACTTTTGCCAATTCCGATAGCTATACTAAGCTGACAGCGTAGTACGAACTATAGCTCTTTCCATTGGAGGAATCCATGTACGACTATGTTATCGTCGGTGCCGGGTCAGCGGGCTGCGCGCTCGCCAACCGCCTCAGCGAAGATCCCTCGACAAGCGTTCTCCTGCTTGAAGCAGGAGGGTCGGACGAAGCGCAAGAAATCCATATCCCAGCAGCATTTTCTAGTCTATTCAAGACTCCCATCGATTGGGCCTATGAAACGGAGGCGCAGTCACATCTCAACAACCGTAGATTGTACTGGCCCCGAGGCAAGGTACTTGGCGGCTCCAGTTCTATTAACGCCATGATCTACATGCGTGGGAACCGTCGCGATTACGATCATTGGGCAGCGCTGGGCAACGAAGGGTGGAGTTACGCTGATGTGCTGCCTTACTTCAAAAAGTCCGAAAATGAGGAGCGCGGAGCATCCGAATATCACGGAAGCGGGGGACCCCTCAATGTTGCAGACCTGCGCACGATTAACCCCCTCTCTTCCGCCTTTGTAGAAGCCGGAGTAGAGGCAGGGCTTCCTCTCACGAAAGACTTCAATGGAGCGGAGCAGGATGGTATAGGCTTTTACCAGGTGACGCAAAAACAGGGGATGCGCTATAGCGCGGCGGTTGCCTATTTGCATCCTATTCTGGGTCGCGCCAATCTCACCTTGCAGACTTCCGCGCTTGTGACCGGCATTCTCTTCGAAGGGACGCGGGCAGTCGGCGTCACCTATATGCAGAACGGCGAGCAGCAGCAGGTCAATGTCAACAAAGAAGTGCTGCTCGCGGGCGGAGCAATCAACTCGCCCCAGCTCCTGCTGCTCTCCGGCGTCGGACCCGCCGATGACCTGAAAGCGTTGAACATACCTGTCGTTGCTGACCTCCCTGGCGTGGGACAGAATTTGCAGGATCATCCGGCAATCGTCGTACTGTACTCTTGCACGCAGCCCATCACCATGGCACACGCGCAGACGATGGAGAATCTACAAGATTTCATAGAGAACAAAATGGGGCCGCTGACCTCAAATGTCGCGGAGGCCGGAGCCTTCATTCGCACGCAGGCCAGCCTGCCCATGCCCGATGTCCAATACCATTTCACGCCCGTCTACTACCTCAATCACGGTTTCACCGTACCAGAAGGGGATGGCTACACCATAGCACCATGCGTGCTGAATCCACAGAGCCGTGGCTATATTGCCCTGCGCTCAGCCAATCCCGCCGAAGCGCCAATCATCCAACCCAACTACTTCGCGGACGAAGCAGACATGCAGGTACTGGTAGAAGGCGTAAAGGTCGCGCGCAAACTGGGCGAGACGCAGGCATTTGCTCCCTTCCGCGATGTAGAGACGCATCCCGGTTCCCAGGCGCAGAGCGACCAGGAGATCGCCGAATATATCCGCAACTATGTGGAAACGCTCTATCATCCTGTCGGCACGTGTAAGATGGGCAACGACCCTATGGCCGTGGTCGATGCACACCTGCGCGTACGCGGCGTAGAAGGTCTGCGCGTCATCGATGCCTCCATCATGCCGACGCTTGTGGGAGGCAATACCAATGCGCCTACGATCATGATCGCCGAGAAGGCTGCCGACATGCTTAAAGGCACAGTCCAGTCTTTGCAGTCGACATCCGCCGCAAGCGATTAAGTATCCTGTTCCATAAGATATCCCAAACTTCTGGTTCAAAAGTTTGGGATATCTTTATGATAGTTACCCCTTCACTGCGGAACCAACTGCGCTGCCCATAAAGTAGCGCTGGAAGATAAAGAAGAGCACCAGGATCGGAATCGCGTTGAACATCGAACCCGCGATCAGCAGGTTATACTCGGTATAGTGGTCCGTCTTAAACTGATAGAGGCCCACGGGAAGCGTGTACATATTCTGGCTATTTGTGACCAGCAGGGGCCAGAGGAAATCGTTCCAGGCACCCTGGAAGCTCAGGATGATCACCGCGATCAGCGCTGGCTTCACCAGAGGTAGAATGATCTGGTAGAACGTGCGCCAACGCGAGGCTCCATCGATTCTGGCCGACTCTTCTAGCTCTTTGGGTAGACCCTTCATAAACTGCACCATCAAGAAAACTGAGAACGGCTGCGCCATCATGGGCAGCAGCAGGGCGAAGTACGTATTGATCAGATGCAGGTCGTTCATCACCAGGTATTTGGGGATGAGCGTGATGGGAATTGGAATCATCATCACGGCCAGCGTTGTGACGAAGACAAAGTTACGGCCTGGAAAATTCATACGCGAGAGGGCATACCCCGCCATCGCTGAGAACAAAACATTCAGCAGGGCTGTACCGATAGCATAGATGCCCGAATTGAGCAGCCAGCGCGTGAAGACGCCGCCACTCAAAATCTCCTGGTAGTTTCCCAGCGTCCAGGGATTGGGCAGCAGGGACGGTGGGAAATCCAGAATGTGCTGGAGCGTTTTGAAGGACGAGAAGAAAGAAAAGACGAACGGTCCTATCGAGGTCAGCGTGAAAAAGATCACAAGGACGAAAATGAGAACCTGGTACCATTGAAAGCGGCGCTCAGGTTTCGCGTCCGCCGGAATTGCCACGGGCTGGATCGCCGCTTTGGTCTGCGCTGATGCCTGTGCCATGACTCTACTCCTCCTTCTAATTGTCAGTATCGATCAGGCGGCGCTGAACCATCGTGAATAGAAAGATGACGATGAAGAGAATGACCGACATAGCAGCCGCGTAGCCGAACTGATTATCGCCGAAGCCCTTGTTATAGATCTCCAGCAGAGGCGTCAGCGTCGAGCGGAGCGGGCCGCCGTTCGTCATAAATTTGGCCTGGTCGAACATCTGGAACGCGCCGATCGTCGCCAGGGCCACGACCAGGAAGATTGCCGGACGCAACAATGGGAGAGTGATGTTGATGAAGGCTGCGAAGCGATTGGCACCATCCACCTCGGCGGCCTCGATCAGTTCCTGCGGAATATCCTGCAAAGCCGCCAGGAAGTAGATCATAAATGTAGCGGCGGTCGCCCAGATGTTCATGATAATCAGGGCCGTCAGCGCCCACGCGGGATCGTTCAACCAGTCCGGACCGGAAACATGGATGACCGAGAGCAGGTAGTTGATCGCTCCCTGCGGCGCGTAGAGCCAGATGAAGATAAGCGAGACCGCGACCGAGGAGGTAACCGCTGGCAGGTAGAAGACGGTGCGGAACGCGCCCTTAAAAAAGGTAAGATTGTGCAGGAGCACAGCCAGGACCAGCGCAAAGAAGGTCACACCGATGACATCGAAGAAGGTATATTTGAGGATATTAATCATCGATGTCCAGAAGTCGCTGTCGGCGACATCGGAGAGTTGCTGGAAGAGAAGCTGGTAGTAGTGCAGGCCCACAAATTCTGGCGTAGTGAAGCCAATATCGACCTTGTAGAGGCTGAGGCCGACACCATAAATTGTCACGACGAGAAAAAACACGACAAGAACAAAGAGGTAGGGTGCGAGGAAAAGATAGGCCGATATTGTTTCGCCAGGACGCCATCCTTTATCCGGGCGGCGTTCGCGCTGGGCCGTCTTTGCCAGATCCTGCACCGAGGCGATGGGCTGCATCGATGGTTGCGTTGCCATGCAAGCACTCCTTATTATTGAACAGGAACGCTCTCCCACATTTTTGTTTCAAAAATGTGGGAGGGCTCGTACAGAAGCGCAAGTTATGAGTTTATCAGGATTGTAGCTCGTTGTTAATCTGGGTTGCCGCCGTGCTTAAAGCGGTCTTCGCGTCTGCTTTGTTCAGCATCACCGACTCGATGGCCTGCGTCAGATCGTTATGGATCACATCGTCGTGGGGGCCATAGTAGTCCGCGTAGCCATACGAGGCGGCGTCGAAGAGCACCTTAAAGCCGGGATGTTGGGTGAAGTACGGATCGGTCTCCAGACCCTTGATCGATGGCAGGGCGAAACCAGCTTCCAACTGGGATTTCTGCACGTCAGTACCGGTCATGTACTTGATCAGTTCCCACGCGGCCTCCGCATGTTTTGTGCCGGAGTAGGCACCCCAGGCATTAGTGTAGATGAGGTTGGCGCGCTTGCCAGTGTCCGGATCTTTGGGCAATGGAGCAATGTCATACTGCACATTGGGGTAGGTGGTCGACAAGAAGGGAATAAGCCAACCGCCTTCGAGCGCCATAGCCCCACGCTGCTTGCCGAAGGCTTCACCGGACCAGCCGGAGCTTACCGAGCCGGGCAGGACAGAGGTGCCAGCCTTCTGGAAGCTGGTAAAGAATTGCAGCGACTTCAGACCCGCGTCGCTATTGAAAGCGGCCTGCGTGCCATCGCTATTGAGCATAGAGCCGCCTGCCGCGAACAGGAACGCGCCCCAGCGCGACGGATCGGCGGCCAGCGTGATGCCATAGACGGAGGTCGCAGCATTACCGGCCTTCGTCAGCTTCTTGGCCGCGTTCTGCATGTCGGTCCAGGTCCAGTTATCATTGGGGAACGGCACGCCAGCGGCCTGGAACATCTGCTTATTGTAGAAAAGGCCCAGGCTGTTCCAGTCCTTCGGAATGCCATACACCTGACCGCTCTTACACGTGAAAGGCGTCATCAGGGCCGAGTAGTAGTTGCTGGCTTTCACGTTATCCTTCGCCATATAGGGCGAGAGGTTGAGCAGTTTGCCAGCCGTCGTGTACTGGCTGCTCATCTGCGGCTGGACGTAGAAAACGTCGGGCACGTTACCGCTGGAGACG
>JALYTQ010000134.1 GCA_030854195.1 Chloroflexota bacterium | reverse complement strand
GTTCACAAGCCCGTTGCGCTCCCATCCGTCACGCTCCACAGGCCAATGCGCGTAACGGGTTATGAGGCAAACGGGCTTGTGAACCGCGCCCCTACATCATGATATGCAACACGGTACAATAGGGCACGCGATTATATGTGGGCGGCGCAACGGGCTTGTGAACCGCGCCCCTATCTCATGAATTGCAACACGACATGGTGAAGGTGCATTTTCGCCGTGGATGGCGGGCAAGCCCCCCTCCTCTACGGGTTTTGCGAGGACGCGGCCTGGAGGAGAGTAAGGGCCGCCTTTTCTCGGAAGTTGGGATCTTGTTGAATTTGCTGCGTCAATTTATCGGCGGTTCCCTGGTCGATATCTCCTATCTTCACGGCGTCGTTAAAAACATCTTGAAAGGCACTGATCTCGACCTTTTCCAGTTCACTAGAGGATATGCCTTGATTAGCAGCCACTGCTCTGATGCTATCGCGCTGCTTTAACTGCTCCTGCAATTGTATAGGAGTGAGATGCAGCCCTGTGGCGAGATCCCTTTGAAAAATGGGGGCGTAAATCGCGCTATCAAAGGGAAACATCCGCGTGGACGTGTTGGAAATTGAGATGACTTTAGAGCTTCCCATGCCAATCGATGGTACTCCCGATACTGTAAAGCGACCCAACATAAGGAAAAGACCGGCGGTAATGATGACAACCGCCCACCAGCCCTTCTGGGACTTGCGGCGCACGCGGTAGCTAGTAATCTTTTCGCCCTGTGCATGCATGACTCCCGCATATGCATAGGATGGCTCTTCCTGCTCTATAGGATCGTGGGGCATGTATTCCCGCGCTGCATATGCCTGTGCCTGCTCCTTTATAACTGGTGTAGGGCGAGCATTGCCGCTATACTCGAAGAAGGCTCCATTCCAGTCATCGGATGGCGCGGCAGCAAAAGAGTTCTCCTTCTGTTTGCCATTGGAAAGAGCGGTATCATAGGATTCACGTTGCATAGGTCTTTCTTCCTCCCATAGGTATCCATAGGCTTTTTTTTCATTAAGAGCGTTCCACTGTAGGGCGAAGCTGGCGGCCTCCCTCACCGAGCTATCCTTGTCGTGCAGGGCGGTCATCAATACTTCGCTGGGGACGCGCTGCCCCTGCTTGCCCAGCGCGAGCACGGCGACCTCGCGCACATGCCAGTCGGCGTCCTGAAGCGCCTCCACCAGCCAGGAGAGCGGAGTGCGTTCGCCCATAATTCCCAGCACATGCACCGTCACCGCGCGTACCGTCACATCCTCGTCGTGGCGCACCGACGAGAACATACCTATGGGTACAGCGTTTTCTAGCTTGCCCAGCGCGCGCACCGCTCCCACACGCTCCTCCCAGCTAGCACTCTGCAACTTCGCGATCAGGTCATCGACGGACAATTCGAAATCCTCTGCCGCTTGCCCAGGTGTAAGCCCAAGCCGTTGCAGCACAGAGGGCAGAAGGGTCGATGGCACCTGCGGCTCTTCCTCCAGCCCATCCCTATTGTCGTCCAGTGGGCGGCTGCTCCACTCGTTCTCGTTGTCTTGCATATTGGCCTCTCACCTGGTTATAGTACAGACTTGCCCGCGGTTTTGCGTAAGAGCTGTGTACCACGATACACATTCGATTTGACGGTGCCGATAGGTTGACGTAAGAGATCGGCGATCTCGCGATAGCTCAACTCGGCGAAATAGTAACAACTGACAGCGACGCGATACTGCTCCGGCAGGCGGGCGATCATCGCTTCCAGTGCGCGCAGATCTTCGCGCTCCTCCAAAACTTTCTCGGGCCGCTCGTGCCCATCGTCCTCTATTTCGAGCAGCTCGCTCTTCTCCGTTATGTCCAGTGGTGTGCAGTGGAGCCGGGCGTCGTTGCTACTGTGGCGATAGAAGATGTGCAAGGTGATTTTGTACAGCCATGCCTGCATCTTCATCATGCGTATACGCTCAGGGGGATAGTCCGCCAGCGCATGATAGGCGCGGATGAAGGCTTCCTGTACAATATCCTCCGCGTCCTGTGGACTCCCCGTCTGGCGCAGGGCAAACACATAGAGCCGCTGTTGAGTACTCAACACCAGTCGCTGGAAATAGCGATTCAGGTCGTTTGCCAGCAATTCCAGCAGGTCCGACTGCAGCTCCTCCATTAGCCTTCCTGTCTCCATATCTCTTTTCCCATAGATGCGCAGACGTTTTTGCACTTCTATACCATAGAATACAAAAATATCCGCTGAGGTTGCAGAATAGGCCATGAATTTGGGGCGCGCAAAAAAGAATTACGCACCATCGCCAGTAGGGATGGTGTGTAGAGTAGGCAAGCTTTTATTCCAGGTGACGCGTGGGATCGTAGTGACGCCTCTTGATGCGCAGGCGCGAGATACGCCGTACGACCGGGTTCTTCAGAATTTCACGGGAAAGGAGGTTCTTCGAGCTGGGACGGCGCAGGCGGCGGATGCGAATGGCCGAACGCACGCGGCCTGAGAGTATACGCTTGCGGCGCTGCCAGTTCGGCGTTTGCCAGATGCGCGCCTCCTCTGGGGAGGACAGTTGGCTCAAGATAAAACTGGCGATGTCGAACGAGGCCATTGGATGGCTTAGCCGCGCGCCTTTCTCCAGGAAGCGGCGCAGCTCCGGCGATCCCGGCATGAGCAGGTGGCGCAGGGCATCGACCAGGGTAGCGGAATCCATAGCCAGCACGCCAACTTCGTTGCGCGTCACGAAATCCACGTTCCCTTCCTCCTGGCCCGGTACGTAGCCGCTCAGTATAATAGGAAGGCGACAGGCCAGCGCTTCACAGATCGTTCCGGGTCCGGCCTTCGTGATGATTACATCAGATGCGTGCATCAACTCGGGCATATTTTGCACAAAGCCGAAGACCTTCAGGGGCACATGCAGACCAGCACGCGTGCGCTGCAGCGAGGTGTACAGCCGCTTGTTACGCCCGGTCACCACCATCAATTGAACGGGGAGGCGCGCCTGGGAGATGGCACGTACCGCGTTATGCAAACCACCAGCCCCATCGCCACCACCCACGAGCAGAATGACAGGCAGGCCCGGCTTCAACCCAAATTTCTGCTGCAAGGCTTCTTTGGAATCTACTTCGAAGGTGAATTTGGGATCGATGGGCATGCCGAGCAGGTGTACACGTTGTGGGTCCAGGCCGCGCTTCAAATACAGTTTCTTTGCTTGCTCTGTCGGAACAACATAGCCGTCTACGCCGGGCGCGAACCAAGCATAGTGGACGCTCACGAGGTCGGTGACGACGGTGAGAAAAGGGATGTGTAAGCCAAGCACTTCTAACGCATTTACCGTTACGTGATTGAGCATAGGGTGAATGGAGACGATGACATCCGGCTGCACGCTGGTAATCAGGCGCAACAGCCCGTTGAGGATCATCGGCGTGGCAAGGCTTTTTACAGCATTGACGGTCCCTGCACGATTGCTCCTGTGGAAGACCTCGCCGAAGAGCTTCGGGTTGTAGCGTATGGTTGGACCATAGAGCTTTACCGCTTCGCGTAAAGGGAAACGGCTGTACTCTTCAAATACATCGACGATTTCAATGCGGTAGCCTGAAGCAGCAGGGCTCGCCTGAATAGTACTACTCACGGTCTGCACGCCGCGAACAGACGCTTGAGATTGGCCACTTGTCGCTTTAGAGAGCAATGGTGTTTTAGAGGCTGAAGGCTGCCCTGACGCCTCTTGCTTTTCCTGAGCGATAATTTTGATGGCGTTGCTGATGGCGTTGGCCGCGCTTCGATGGCCCGCGCCCGTGTCAGCTATCAGGAATAGGATGGTTTGCTGTCTCGCGTTGACCAGAATACTCACCCCCCAGCATAAATAATTTGAGCAAACAGAAAAAAGGGATAAAGGATGCCTTCTTTGCTCCTTTATCCCTGTAGTATACGCCGCAATTCTACTCGTCCTGCAAGTTAAAGCGTTTGCGGAAGCGCTCCACACGGCCAGCCGCGTCAAGAATGCGCTGTTGCCCGGTGAAGAAGGGGTGACAATTTGAACAGACATCAACTTTAAGGACGGGCTTGACGCTCAACGTCTTAAAGCTGTTCCCACAGGCACAACTGATTGTGGACTCTACGTAATTTGGATGGATTCCTTTTTTCATGACAACTCCAATTATTGAACAGCGGCTCGAAATGATATATCGTGAACACGATCAATCGAGTCCTTGCTTTAACTCGATATGAAAACGCTCATTAAGGACGCGACCTGCCAGGGCAAAGACCTGGCTCACTAAAAAAAGCATGCACAATGCAAACATGATTGTACATGCATGGCAACGCTACGTCAAGATGTTTTGCTTCTGGTACCAATTCTGCTCTGGTATCAGCCTTCTTTACACCTATGATAACACATCTGCTCAATGTTTTATGCCCGCTGCCTCCGCGTTGCAGATCTCTATCCCCCTTTTGTATGCATTGCTGGACAGGTACAAGAAAGACCTTGTATAATCTTTTATATGCTTGCTTAGCGCAACGAAGGGACTTAATCGCTATATGAGGATTGGAATCCTTGAGGACGAGCCGGGTATCTGCACAATGCTGCAAGAGATGCTAGAGACCAGTGGATACGAGGTCTTCACCTATAACCGGGGGCTGGATATTCTGGCCGCGCTTATGGCGGAGGAAGCAACCTCACTTCTGCCGCAGTTCGATGTATTACTGATTGACTTATTTATTCCAGGAGAGATCGCGGGCGCTCAGGTCATCCATCAGGTGAAAACGCTCTACCCCGATCTGCATATTGTTGTTATCTCAGCCGCATCGCTACAGGATCTCCAGACGGTTCAGAGGCGCTACCCCGGCGTGCAGGTGCTGCCCAAGCCATTTAAGATGCGCGCTCTGCTGGCGGCGATTGAGCAGCAGGAAAACCTCTTGCTTAACTAAACGCGCTCAAACTTTTTCCTCTGCCGGGACGCGGGCGGGAAGCGTGAAGTAAAAGCTGCTTCCTTGCCCAGCGATGCCCGAGCTCTCGACCCATATAGTTCCTCCCATACCTTCAACCAGGTGCTTGCTGATGTAGAGGCCCAGACCGGTTCCGCGCACCTGCCCACCCATGTCGCGCTGGAGGCGCACGAACTTGCCAAACAGCAGAGGAATCTCGGCAGGAGGTATCCCCGGCCCAAAGTCCCGCACGCATATACGTACGGAATTCCCTTGTGCAGAAGTACTCTGAAGCGTCGCGCGCATCTCTACGGGCGTCTGCGCTGGCGCATACTTGAAGGCGTTGGAGAGCAGGTTGCGCAGTATCTGGCGCAGGTGCTGCGGATCGGCGACGACCTGCATATCCTCGGCGATATCTAGATGCACAGGATGCTTCTCTCGCTGTTGTGGGTCGAACTGATCCAACAGTTCATCGACGGCACGCACCAGCAGCAGATCCTCCATCTGTGGTGCCTTCATTTCACGCTCAGTGCGCGAGGCATCTAACAGATTAGTGATCAGGAGCAGTAGCTCCTCACAGCCCTGCACACTCTGGCTGAGAAACACAGCGCGCTTCTCGCTCGACAACGTTTGGTGATACTCTTCTAGCAGTTGGAGGTAGCCGTAGACCTGGGTGAGCGGCGTCCGCAGTTCGTGGCTAACGTTGAAGAGAAACTGGTCTTTGAGCGTGTTCAACTCGACCTGCTGCTCATAGGCGCGCGCCATCGCTATCTCCGCCTGTAATGACTTGATGTGCGCTAAAGCTAATAACCGGCTTGTGGAGCGCAGTTGCCCGGTGACGATGCCGAAGAGGAAGAGGCCAATTCCGCTCAGCAGCCACGTCCGCATCAAACTCATGGGCCAGTGAAAACCAACTTCGAGGCAGTTGGTACAGGCAAGGCCAATGAAAATGAGTAGTGTGGAGAAGATTCCTCCCTTACGCTCCCATACAAAGGCGGCGAAGGTGACAGGCACGACCGCCAACGCGCCGTACGCTCCAAGCCCTTCGTACGTATTGCCCGGCATGGTGTAGGGAACAAAAAAGAGCACAACAAGCCAAAACATGCTCATGAAGGCGAGCGGGCTACGGCTCATTTTCGCAGTATCGAAACGGGCAAAGAGCAATGAAGATAGATGCTTGCCTTTTGACGCAAGTAGAGACGCCATCTTCTCCTCTTTCACTTCAATAAATATGTAGAGCTACCTATCTTAAGTATAGAGAAGAGGCAATCTCATCCATAAGATGGTATGTTACTTGACAGAACATTTCTCCTGCCACTGAGTGTAAGGTATCGCAAGAAAAAGTGTCAAGTAAACGTACTAATGGGGGTGCGTCATTGTTTTGCACAAAGGAATTCACCAATCACCCTATGATGATGTAGGGGCGCGGTTCACAAGCCCGTTTGCGCGGTTCACTAACTGATAAAGTCCTTCAAAGTAGGAACTTCTTTTTCCTCCTCGGGCTTGTCGTCAAAATACTCGGGCCAGCGAGCGAGCGCATAGCCAAGACGAGCAAGACCCAGCAGCAGTAAGAAGGTGCCGAGCAGGCCGAAAAGCTGGATGAAGGAGCCAGATATGAAAAATTGGGGGAGCACCACTACTGCTGCGGCTATCAACAAGATGCCTGCCGAACCAGGAAAGATGCGCGCGCGATAGGTAGGCACGCCGTAGAGCAGTGTCCCGATGAGCTGCAAGAGGCCAGAGGAGGAGATGTATTGAAAGACGGCTGGCAGCTGAATGGCGGCCCCAGGGTGCGTGAGTGGCAGCGTGGTCGCGGCGTAGAAGATGGCATAGCCGCTCAATACGACGGTGACGAGCAGAGATGAGACCCAGAATAAGATAAATCCGACTAACCCCAGAGTGCCGACCTCCTGACGCTGCCTGAGATAGGTCGCCGGGAGGCCGATAAAGACGAGCAGTCCCCCTATCATCTCTAGCGCGGAGAGCGGAATCGATGGCAAGCCAGAACTACTGACAGGCGTGCTCAGCACCAGGTAATTGACAATAATCAGAAGAATTGACCCGGCGAGCAGTATCCACCCGCTCCACCTCATTTGACGCGGTGATAATCTGGGAAACATTGCTTTTCCTTCCTGCGGGCCTATCAGCTCGCGTCTCTCTGAGGCGCAGCCCTCTCTATATAAAACAGGACGCTATATATTGAAGTATACCGAAAAATCTTCTGTTCATTGTATTGCATAGACAGGTGTTTTGGATAGCTCCTGTCAAAATCGAGCAAAACAGAGAGCGGGTTGCACAAACGGGTCAACACCTCAAGGTATCAACCCGTTTGTATAGCCCGCTCTAACTATTTAACTACAGCAATATGCTACAGACCAAAGTCGTAGAGGTAGCCATCCATATTGCCGACGAAGACCTGCCCATTGGAGACTGAGGGTCCACCGTAGAAGATTGAGCCTGCTCTGTTATCTTGATAATAATAGAGGCTGGCACCCGTAGCAGCGTTGAAGAAGTTAATATCACGCCCTTGAGTGACGGCCACTACGCCATTGAACGTGATCACCGGGCTAAGCACCGGACCATTCTGCAGGCAGTGCTGCCAGATAACGCTATGATTGACTGGATTGAGCGCTCGCACGCTGCCTTTACAGGAAGCTGAGCCGATCGTAGTTTTGCCACCGGCGGCATAGATGCGCGAACCATCCCAGGCACTGGGTGCGATGCTACCATCCCCGCATTGCGGGCAATCGGTGGAATCGTTGGCTATCCTGGTCTGCCAGACTGGTCCATTACTAATATTATCGCGATTGAACAGGTAATAGATGCCATTCTTGTTTGCTACACCTACATAGTGATTGCTGCCTGCATCAAAGACGCTGGCCGAGGCACCAAAATCAGCATCTCCGGTTAGCTGATTCTGTGGCACCTGCCAGGAATGGACCACCGAGAGATTCGTAGTGCTTAACTGGACAAGTGCCGATCCATAAGGGGCAGCCTGCTTGCAGGAGGCACCATTACCGGTCGTAATGAAGATCGAGGTGCTACTACCACTGAGCGTGGGAGAGCTCCAGACGCCCGCCCCCAGGCAGCCGCCAGGCATGGCATTAAAGGTGTTTTGAATAGCGCCGTTTGCTGCATTGATCTTCATGACCTGCCCTTCCACCAGCGGGCAGTCGCCGAAGGATGAAATGCCCATGTAGACGCTGCCATTCACGATCACCGGCGAGCTCCAGGCGAAGTGGCTGGGCGATGAACCAAGCGAGGTGGACCACATTACCTGCCCGTTGCTGGCATTGAGCGCGTAGAGCCGCGCATTGCCGCCGCCCACAAAGACTGCCGGCGTGGACCCAACAGTACCATACGCGGCTGTGCTGGCAACTCCCGTTTCGGTGGGGTCACAGCTACTATCAGTGGTTGTCCCAAGCTGCGTATCCCACTTATGTCCACCAGAGGTCGTAAAGGCATGGAAGTAGCCATCCCACGAACCCCAGTACACCACACCACCCACCTCGATCGGTTGGTCGGAGACGCCTTTAGCCGCGAACTGGGACCATTTGACCTTCAACCCTGCTACATTGCTCGCGCTGAGCGTTTTCTCTGCACTATTGAAACCTGTATGCTGTTGCGTCCCATCATACGTTGTCCAGTCACCCGCCGATACTGCTAGAGTGCCGGTAATATTCAAGACCTGGATCACTAGAGCGACTGCTGCTGCGACCCCTAAAGAGAGAAAAAGGTATTTGCGTTTCGAAGTCAAGCGTTTCATAAAAAAGGTTCTCCCCCCGTTCTTCGAGAACAAGATAGATAAAAGAGAATTCATTAACTGTATACCCGGCTATGGTAGAGAAGGTGCGAAAATGTCCACGTTGAAAAGAACAACATGCCATCCGGTAGACGTATTGTCTATAAGCAAGAGCAAGCGGGTATTACTGACTCCTTACTGTCCTACTTTCATAATAATGTAGCGACAATAGATCAGAATCAGACAATGGTAATGGTAATCAAATTTTCCCCCTATTGCGAGACAGAGTATCATGCCTTATCTATTTATTCAAGACAGTATGGTACTTTCTTCGTAAATGGGGGTGCGATATTTTTTTCTAAAAAAGCTTTTACCCTCCAAAATGGATGCCATGTAGCGCCCCTTATAAGGTAGCGGAGGCAACGTTTCAAGAGGTAGGAGCAGAGTTGACACCCGATAAAAAGTATGATACGTTTGCCATCGGTCTATCAATGTATCAGTTTTACTACTAAAAAAAGTTTTTAAGCTTTTCTATAGCATATCTATCAAGTAGGCTTAGACAAGGAAATACAGCGTGAGACACTATGGCATTCCAGTTAAGAGTGTGCTGTTTGCATCTGCACTAATACTCGCTCTCGTTTCCACTATAGTGACAGTGGTGAACTTGAAGCACCAGTCCAGCGCGGGAAATAGCAGCGACCTGACACGCTATGTCAATCCTTTTATCGGGACGGCTCCTGCCCCCAGCTCTCACGTGGGCTTCTCTTTCGATAGCGGTGATGTTTTTCCCGATGCTACCTACCCTATGGGGATGGTTCAGTGGGGACCCGATACCTCAACGAATATAGCGGGCGGCTATTACTATCCCGACACGACCATTAAGGGCTTTAGCCTTACGCATTTCAGCGGTCGCGGCTGCCCGGCATATGGCGACTTTCCCTTTATGCCTTTTGTAGGCACCTCGGCGGGACCGTCTACATTCTCCCATGTGCAGGAAAGCGCCCATCCAGGCTACTACTCCGTGCACCTGGATGGATCTAACATTCTTGTTGAGCTGGCGGCTACTGCACACGGGGGCATGGGCCAGTTTATCTATCCCGCGTCCACCGCTTCATCAATGTTCATCAATGCCGCTGGCAGCGCTCGCCCAAACACGAACGCAATCATCAGTATTGATAGCGCGCAGCGGGAAATCACCGGGCAAACGAGCGGCAAAGTTGGGTGCGGCGATCAGCTGTATACCCTTTATTTCGCGGCAAAATTTGATCAACCTTTCACGCAGGCACGCGGGGATGGCACTTCGGCAGCTACCCTGACCTTCGATACAACAAGCAACCAGGTGGTCCACGTCAGCGTTGCTATCTCGTATGTGAGCATTGCGAACGCGCAGAACAACATGGATAGCGAGATCGGTTCCGCCGATTTCACGACCATCCGTAACGCGGCCAGCAACGCGTGGAACCAGCGCCTGCACAGCATTGAGGTACAGGGAGGGAGCAGTGATAAGATGACTGACTTCTACACGGCCCTCTACCACACATTCTTGCACCCCAATGTTTTTAATGATGTCAATGGACAATACCTTGGGTTCGACGGCAATGTGCATACACTCTCGCCCGGACAGCACGCACAATACGAAAATATTGCTGGCTGGGACCAGTACCGTTCTCTCACGCGCCTGCGTGCTATTATCGCGCCGACGGAGACGAGCGACCTGGCGCAATCCCTGGTCAACGATGCCCAGCAAGGTGACGGGCACCTGCCACGCTGGGAACAGGCAAACGTCGATTCGCTTGGTATGAATGGCGATAGCGCGGATGTGGAGGTTGCTACCGCTTACGCGTTTGGCGATACCCACTTTGATACTGCCAGCGCCCTGGCAGCTATGATTAACGGTCAGCCGCAAATACGCGAGGGACTCAGCGATTACGTCAATCAGGGCTATGTATCCATTGCGGACAATGACACGGCGGTATCTATCACACAGGAATATACGAACGACGATTTTGCTATTGCTCAGTTCGCTCAGGCGCTAGGAGACAAAGCCGACTACGCTACGTACCTTCAACGCTCGGCTAACTGGCAGAACGTGTTCAACGCGACGAGCGGCTATATGCAGCCGCGCAATAGCGATGGAACCTGGGCCACGGGTTTCAGCCCTACCGCCAGCCATGGCTTCCGGGAGACCGACTCAGCGCAATCAACCTGGATGGAACCCTTCGACTTGCAGAGCCTCTTTGACAAAATGGGCGGCAATGCCGCGGTTGTCGCTCGCCTGGATAAGTTCTTTACGCATCTCAATGCCGGGCTTACCAGTTCGTATGCCTATATGGGCAATGAGCCAGGAATTGAAGCGCCCTGGGAGTACGGTTTCGCGGGCGCACCCTCCCATACGCAAAAGGTTATTCGCCGCATTCAGAACCAGTTGTACACCAATACGCCCGGTGGTTTGCCAGGCAATGACGATGGTGGTACTATGTCGGCATGGTATGTCTTTTCTGCTCTTGGCCTGTATCCTGAGATTCCCGGCGTCGGCGGCTTTGTCATCGGCAGTCCGCTCTTCACTTCGATCAAGATACACCTGGCGCATAAGCATATCTTGCAGATCAATGCTCCCGCCGCGTCGGATACAACACCGTACGTTCAGAGCTTGAAGCTCAATGACCGCCCCACGACGAAGCTCTGGCTGCCGTGGCAAACGGTCAAAAACGGGGCCACACTCACTTTCTCTCTGGGGGACACCGCCAGCGCCTGGGGTAGCGCTCTGGCGGATGCGCCTCCATCTTATCCCGCGACACCTACGGCCACTATTGATGGTCATCACAAGAAACAATAAAGGAGATCGCTCATGACAAAGTTTGAGCACCTGGAGAAAACAAGACCTTCTTCCTGGACATGGAGAATACTGGGGGGTATCCTCCTCTTGATGTTGCTGGCCGGTTGCGCCAGTAATGGCACCTCTGGTACTTCTGGCACCTCTGTTGACTCTGCCGGAACAGCCAGCACATCTTCATCTTCCCAGGCGTCCAAAGCAACATCGACAACGACAAATACTGCTAGTGTCGCGACCAGCGCCGCGACATCTGCTCCCACTTCCACCAGCGATCTGGCGAACAAGCCGCTCCACCTTCCCTCCGTGGGAGCTGGAGCAGCGTGCCCGGTATCGCAGATTCGTTCCGGCGTGGTGCCTGGTCGCCAGTATGCTCTTGGCAATGGACCGGTCTACCTCGTTGTCTCGAATCCCACGCCCACAATTCAATACACCGTCGCACCATTTATCGGCGATACGACCAGCGAATTGGGCGGCTCGCGCTCCATCTGGGCGATTAATTCAAATTACCAGGGAACGGTGCTCATCCGTGGGCAGCAGTTGGGCGGCAACAATCCTTTGCGCTTCAATGGTGGCCTGGACCAGGTGAACAGCAATTCGCAGGGGACGGAGCCCATCCTGAATGACCTCCGCCTGAACGGTCAGCAGGGTCAGAACTCTTCGTGGTCCTCGTTCGTCACCTTCACGCGCATGCAGGCTCCTGGCTGCTACGGCATCCAGGTAGACGGACAGAATTTCAGCGAAGTGATTGTCTTCCAGGCATCGGCGACTAACTAAGCTCGCGCCTTCGGCGCTCGCAAGAGGGTAGAGAGAAGGGTTTGTACGTACTTGCCGTTCGTACAAACCCTTCTCTCTACCCTCTCTTAGTTTCTTTACTAGAGCGGCAACAGGAGAAAACGTTCCCGCTCCTGCGCCAGGTGAGTCAGTTGTTGGGTCATCTGGCGTAGCGCGCCACCCCCCTCGCTATTCCACCTCTCCGGCGTCAACTGCGCGACGTACTGATAGAGCTGCTCGCTGCCACGCACCAGGGCCAGATCGAAGTTGAGCAACTGTAGCAGGAGATTCTGCTCCTGGCGAATGCGCCACCAGGTACGATCCTGCGTCGGGACCGGCATGGCGCGTATATGCGACTCGACGGCTGCGACTGCCTGTTGCGCCGCCTCGATCGCGCGCAACTGCGCCAGCGCCTCCGCTGGTGGATCAGGATTGGCGCGGGTCAGCGGCGGGATAAAAAGCGTGGAGTAGTCGCCGCGCAACTGCGCCAGCAGCGTTACGGCCTGCCCGAGATTATAGGAGGCACGCTCGCGCACCAACTGGTCATCGGCCCGCGCCTGATTTGTCTTGTCATAAAAGTTGTAGCCGTAGCCCGTGAGCAGCAGTTGCAACTGTTGCACGAGCGGATTATTCGACGGCGCTGAACTCATTCTACTCCTCCCGATACGAGCAGGCTGCTCGCTCGCCCGTATCTCTCTATTGCTTATTAGCGCGTCTGCTGGACTGGCGGACGTGGAGGCTGAGGTGCGACGGGAGCCGCGTTCGCTGTATTTGTTGTGTAGCGATCGGCGCTGGTCGTCGGCTGAACGCCATTGACGTTGAAGGGGAGGCCAACCGCCATGTTGGGGGCGGAGACGATGCCGCGCTCGGCCATCAGCATGGCGGTGTAGTAGCGCACCGCGTCTATCTCGCTCAGTCCAAAGGCTTTGAGCGAGATCAGCGCCTTCATGCGCTCATCGCGGGGAAAGACCAGGACCTTGACGGTATCCAGCGAGATGCCATAGGTGCTTAAAAACTGTTGCAGGTGCTGGAAGACGATCTGCGAGAGATCGTGAATCTTCTCGTT
>JALYTQ010000133.1 GCA_030854195.1 Chloroflexota bacterium | reverse complement strand
CCGATCGTGGGTGCCTCCAGCGTCGCCGCGAGGGGGGAGCCGAGGGACGGGAGCAGGGCGCGCGTCCAGGTGTAGATATATGCCTGCGCCGTCACAGGTGTTCCATCGGAGAAAGCTGCAGCGGGGTTAATAGCAAAGGTATAGACCTTATTGTCGCTGGAGATTTGCCATGTCGCCTGATCGGGAACAACATTCAGTGCTTGATCGGTTTTGACCAGCCCGGTATAGAGCATGCCTACTGGAATGGCCGAATTTGTGTCCGGGTCCATTGCCGGATCGAGCGTAGCCACATCATTGGTGCCGACATCGGGAAACTTCAGGATCTGTTTTGCCGCCGGCTTTGCATTATGCGATGAAGAGACCGCCGTGCCGGAGCTACCGCACGCGGCGAGGAGGAGAAGCAGAGAACTGAGTACAGAGAATAGAAGAGAGAGAGACCGTTTAGACCGCCGTTTATATACATGAGACATAAAATAATGCATCGTGCTGCTCACACTGGTTCCTTTCAGGAAGCCCTACGGCTTCAGCCAGGGGAGGAATGAAAGGCCCGTCGCAACGGAAGGATTTCCCCTCTCCCCATGAGTACTCTATTGACGCTCGTACGCTAAATGTGCTATAATGGCCGCGTGAAACAAACGATGCTCTTGAAACTGGCCCCATCGCCAGAACAACAGACCGCGCTTCTTGAGACGATGCACGCCTTCAACGATGCCTGCAATGCGATTGCACAGGTGGCTTTTGACGAGCAACTTGCCAACAAGTTCACGTTGCAAAAGCTGGTCTACGCTGATGTGCGTAAGCAGTTCGCGCTCTCGTCTCAGATGGCGATCCGGGCGATTAGCAAGACGGCTGAGGCGTATAAGCGTGACAAGAGCATCAAACCATCTTTCCGTCGCGAGGGGGCGATCACCTATGACGAGCGCCTGATGTCCTTGAAGGGACTGGGCGACGTCTCGCTCTTGACAATCTCCGGTCGGGTGCTGGTTCCCTTCCGTCTCGGTGGCTATCAAGAGTCCCGCCTTGACCAGATCAAAGGACAGGCCGACTTGCTCTATCGCCACGGGACGTTCTTCCTCGCGGTGACGCTGGATGTTCCCGCGCCTACGCCTGATGCTGTGACCGACACGCTGGGCGTGGACCTGGGCATCATCAATCTCGCCACCGATAGCACCGGTGAGATCTTTAGCGGGGACGCCGTGGAGCAGAACCGACAACGGCACCACAACCTTCGTCAACGCCTGCAACGGTGCGGGACGAAATCGGCGAAGCGCCATCTCAAAAAACTGAGTGGGCGGGAGGCCCGTTTCCGTAAAAATACCAATCATGTCATCTCCAAACGTCTTGTCCACAAGGCCAAAGCCAACAAGCAAAGAATAGCGATTGAAGAGTTAAGGCACATCCGTTCACGGACGGAACGCACGGTTCGACACTCTCAGCGTGCTCGCCATTCCTCCTGGTCCTTCTGGCAACTGCGTTTCTTTCTTTCCTACAAGGCGGCTCTTGCGGGTGTGCCGTTGCATACGGTGGACCCGCGCAACACCTCGCGGACCTGCCATGTCTGCAAGCATTGCGAGAAAGCCAACCGTAAGAGCCAAGCTCTTTTCGTCTGCAAGAACTGCGGTCATACCGACCACGCTGATCGGAACGCCGCTATCAACATATCCAGGGCTGCCGTCATGCAGCCGATTGTGGGGTCTGAGAGCAGCCGGAACAATCGGCTGCTCGGTTAAGGGCTACTGCAAGCCGCAGGGGTTCCAACCCTGGCGGTTCATGACTTTCGGATGTCGCGGGAAAACCTGCGAGAGATAAACTTCTCTGCTATTTTACTACGTTAGGGAAAATAGTCCAGTACCTGGGCAATAAGCATAGTTTTGTGGCTATGCCAACACTGATTTTCAATTTCTCCGCAAAATTGTGATAGGGATGTGACAATGCTGTCACGCTGGGAAGGACCCTATTTGTATAGAAAAGCCGCTCTGCAGGCCGTATGAGAAGGAAGCGTGACAGTGTTGATATGGCACCATGGTCTTTGGAAATGATATGATACACTAAATGGTGTCAACAGGTGTTCCTCAGCAGCAGTAGAGTGTTAAGAAGCGTGAAGAAACTGTCATACAACGCTTTGAAACGCGAGAGAACGCGAAAGTTCAAATACTAGTTTCAGTACTGCAAACACAGAGAGGTGAATTTGAATGCAAGACATCTTCATTGTCGATGGAGCCAGAACGGCATCCGCAACGTTTATGGGCTCATTTTCGGATGTAAGTGCCGTTGAGCTCGGTGTTGTAGCATCGAAAGGCGCGTTGGAGCGCAGTAAAGTCGATCCCGCTTTAATTGACCAGGTAGTAATAGGCAACGTAATTCAGTCAAGTAAAGATGCTGGTTATTTAGCACGTCACGTGGCGTTGAAGGCAGGTGTGCCAATTGATGCCCCCGCCCTCACCGTGAATCGCCTGTGCGGATCTGGCATGCAGGCCGTTATCAGCATAGCTCAGTTTTTAATGCTAGGTGATGGCAACATTGGTCTTGCCGGTGGCACCGAGAACATGACGCAGGCTCCTTATGCCCTGCGCGGTGGGCGCGCTGGCTTTAAATACGGCACATTCCCACAATTAGAGGACACCCTCTGGGATTCTCTCTATGATACGTATATCGATTGTGGCATGGCGATCACTGCCGAGAATCTGGCCGAGAAGTTTGAGCTAACGCGTCAGCAGATAGACGAGTATGCCTTGCGCAGCCAGACGGCGGCGCGCGCAGCCCAGAAGGCCGGTATCCTCGCCGAAGAGATCGTCCCAGTCACCATTAAGGACCGCAAGGGCAATCCTATTGAGGTCACACAGGACGAGGGCATTCGCGATACCACTATAGAGTCGTTGGCAAAGCTGCCCGCTCGCTTCAAAAAGGGCGGCGTTGTCACACCAGGAAATGCCAGCGGCATCAATGACGCTGCGGCCAGCGTGATCGTGGCAACGGGCGATGCGGTGAAAGAGCACAACCTCAAGCCAATCGCGCGTCTTCTCAGTTGGGGTATAGCCGGCGTTCCGCCTGAGATCATGGGCTTTGGACCTGTTCCCGCTATTCGCCAGGCGCTCAAGAAGGCCGATCTCACGCTGGAAGATATGTCGCGCATAGAGGTCAACGAGGCGTTTTCGTCGCAGTACCTGGCCGTTGAGAAAGAGCTGGGCCTCGATCGCAACAAGACCAATGTGAACGGCGGTGCCATCTCTATCGGTCATCCACTGGGTGCCAGCGGCACGCGCGTCCTTCTGACACTGGCATACGAGCTCAGACGCAATAACTTCAAGTACGGCGTCGCCTCGCTCTGTATCGGTGGCGGCCAGGGTATCGCAGCGGTCATCGAGAACGTCGCTTCGTAGTCTGTTTCTTTACTAAAGAGGTGCGTTATGCCACGGGATACACGAGAGCCGCAGGAGATCCTGGCCCATATCACACGCGCGCGTGTGGCGCTCACGACCGTTATGTATGGTCTGAGCGAGGCTGATCTGCTCAAGAGTGGTGCCGTTGGTAGCTGGTCGGTAAAAGATATCATGGCACATGTCGGGCGCTGGGAAACGGTTTGTTTCGATGTCTTACAAGATCATCTGCGCGGGCAGCAACCTGCGGAAGATTACAGCCAGGCGACCATCTTCAATAATAGATGGGAGGCCGAACTGCAATCGCTCTCGCTGCCCGAGGCAATCGACCTGTTTGAGACTGCTCATCATCGGCTCTTTGGTTTGTTGTCCAGTCTACGATCCGAGCAATGGAATGGCTACATCCGTGCCTGGGTCACCGGTTCCACCTGGCATCATTACGAAGAGCACGCTGAGCAGATACGTTCCTGGCGCGGCACGCGCTGATAGGATGTTGCGGAGCAGCAGAGACAGATTCTCTTTTCTGCCTCTGCTGCTTCATCGTTTCCACTCCGATTTTGCTTTCCTGACTCATCCATACCGTCACGTTACCATGTGTGCTCAGTCCTCACTAGCGATGAGAGCCAGTGTCACCACTACATCGGTTCGAGAGCCTGGCTGGTTATTTAGCATATTCTATGTTATATTTTTCAAGAGATGATTCCCATTGTGTGATCGCCCGAGCAAGAAAGGCTTATGAGGCCCGAGCGGACGTTTTCCCACCTTTACAAGAGAAACGTGATTATGTACAGGAGGGTCTCATACCACGATGTCTGGATGCGTCTTTGGAGTACACAGTTGTCTCCCATCAGTGAGAGGAGTCAGTAATGCTTCTGGCAATGCTTGCGGTCGACCCGTTGCGGCTGCACCTCAATGTTTTGGACTTCGCCATCCTGATCGTCTACTTCGGCCTGGTCATCACTATCGGCGTCCTCGCCCGGCGTGCCATCGCCACCAGCGAGGACTTTCTCCTGGCCGGACGCTCTTTACCTGCCTGGATCACTGGCCTCGCCTTTATCTCCGCCAACCTCGGGGCCATCGAGATTCTCGGCATGGCTGCCAACGGTGCCCAGTACGGCTGGGCAACCGTTCACTTCTACTGGATCGGTGCCGTCCCAGCTATGGTCTTCCTCGGTCTGGTGATGATGCCCTTCTACTATGGCTCGCGGGTGCGCAGCGTTCCTGAGTATCTGCGCCGTCGCTTCAACGCACCGACCCACCTCTTCAACGCGCTCACATTTGCTGTCTCCACTGTACTTATCGCCGGGGTCAACCTTTATGCCCTGGGGATCATCCTGGAGGCGCTGCTGGGTTGGCCGTTGTGGGTTTCCATCGTTGTCGCAGCTGGCTTTGTGCTCGCCTATATCACGCTTGGCGGCCTCTCCGGTGCGATCTACAACGAGGTTCTGCAGTTCTTCGTGATTCTGGCCGGGCTCATCCCTATCGTCTTCGTCGGCCTGGCACACGTCGGCGGCTGGGCTGGCTTGCAGGCAGCAGTGATTCGCACGCCTCTGGGTGCTGACGCCTTCCACGCGTGGAAGGGCATAGGTATCCCCTGGTCCAACCCGCTGGGCGATTGGATCGGCATCGTCTTTGGGCTTGGCTTTGTGCTCTCGTTTGGCTACTGGACGACCAACTTTGCCGAGGTGCAGCGTGCCCTCTCGGCCAAGGATCTTTCTGCCGGGCAGCGCACCCCGCTCATTGGTGCCTTCCCCAAGATCTTCATCCCTTTCCTGACTATCATCCCCGGCCTGATCGCCCTGATCTTGGTGCCGCACCTGGGCACTACCCAGGGCCTACCCTATAATGACGCGATTCCGCTGCTGATGAACCAGTTCCTGCCCAACGGAGTGCTCGGCATAGCGATGGCGGGCCTGCTGGCGGCCTTCATGGCAGGGATGGCGGCCAACGTCTCCTCGTTCAACACTGTGTTTACCTACGACATCTGGCAGACCTACATCCGCCGCAACCGTTCCGACAACTACTATCTCCAGGTTGGCCAGATTATAACCATCATCGGGGTGCTGATCGGAATCGCGACCGCCTTCATTGCGGCGGGCTACAGCAACATTATGAATTATATTCAGTTGCTGTTCTCGTTCTTCAACGCTCCGCTGTTCGCGACGTTTATCATTGCGATGTTCTGGAAGCGGGTCTCGCCGATGTCGGGCGTCCTCGGATTGGCCGCGGGCACGCTTGCCGCCGGAGCCTTCCACTTTTGGGCGTTCTACCTGCCGTACTTCTATCCCGGCGGACACATGGACCCGGCGCATCTCACCATCAACGCCCAGATGCAGAATTTCTACGGAGCTATCGCCGCCTTCGTGGCCGACGCGGTGGTGACCGTCATCGTGACCTACCTGGGCAAGCCAAAGCCGCTGCCTGAGCTGGCTGGTCTGGTCTGGGGAGTCCCGGACCCCGACGCGCTCGACCCATCGAAGATAGCCAGACCACCGTGGTGGAAGTCGCCAGCGGTGCTCGGGTGGACCGCGATCGGCATTACTGTCTTGCTCTCCCTGATTTTCTTGTAGCCGCTATAGACGAAAGGAGCATATTATGAGCCAGCAAAAGGCCCCGCCAAAACCGTTGCCATCGGCGGCGGCCAAGCTGTTCGACCTGCGCATCCTGATCGGCAGCCTGTTCACCCTCTATGGGGTGGTGTTGATTGTTGCCGGGCTCTTCGACGGTCCGGCAGAGATACAGAAGGCAGCCGGTATCCGCATCAACCTGTGGATGGGAATTGGCATGTTAGTCCTTGGGCTGCTCTTTCTGCTGTGGTGGCGCGTTCTGCCAGTGATACGCCCCGCAGATGTGCCAAACGAGGCCGCATCCGGCGCGCAACGTGCCCGCGAAGGAGAGCGCGATGGGTAATGCTCGTCTCTTAGCCGCGCCCCGCCGCCGTTAGAATTCGTCTTCTGGGGGTGTAGAGGGCTTCGTGTCCCCTGCACCCCCAAGTGTGCGAACGTTTTCAAATGTTCGGGATGACTCGTGTGGAACACGCTCGCTCCTCTGTTTGCTTGACTTTGCGCTAAGCGTAGAGTACGCTTTCTATAGACGGAAGTAACTAAAGTTACCGATGCCTGTACATTGGCAAGGCGAGATCAACAGGAGCGCGCAACAATGCAAGAGCGTGAAGCTGTGCGGTGGTTGCAGTTGACGTATAAAGTGCCCAGCGAACCCTCACAGAAGCGCGTCTGGGTCTGGCGGCGTTTGCAGAACATGGGTGCCTATGCCCTCCAGAACTCCGTTTACCTGCTCCCCTTTTCAGAAGAAGTCGAGAAGCGCTTTCGCCAACTCGCCCAGGAGATACGCGAGATGGGCGGCGATGCCAGCGTCTTCTCCGTCATTCCCCTTGATGCGAGCGACGAACGCCGTATCCAGCACACGTTACTTGAGGCGCGTAACAATGAGTACAACCTGGTCATTGCCACATGCACGCAGTTCTTCGCCAGGGCCGCGTGCCTCGTTGAAGCGCAGGATGCGACCGAGCTGGTGCATGCAGAGCTGGCCGAAATGCTGGAGAAAATGCACACGTTGTTTCGGAGCGCCCGACGTCACGACCTGCTGGGCGCTCTAACGGCGGCGCGGCGCGCAACCGCTGCCGAGACACTGGCCGCCTGCGAACAGTTCTTCCGCGTCCTGCTCGATAAAGACTACGTTAAAGTGCGCCGCCTGCTCGACCAGCACCGCGAGTTGTATCAGGACGCGCGTGGCGTCGATCCAGCGAGCACAGATACACCAGTGAGCGATGCGCAGGAAGAGGGACGAGAGCCGCCTGCTTAGTGGATTGCTGTAAGCTTGCCACTCTGTTGAGACCACTCCTGGCGCAATTTTGATAATTCCCTCCTCTTTGCTTGATTTTAGCCGATGTATAGGGTATAGTAACACTAATACAACCAGAAGCCAGACTGAAACGTATATATAACAGTAGTGGGATAAAGGTTTATCCTGCCTGCTTCTTAGGAGTAAAAGGACACATATGAATATGGATAGACAACCGCAGGTTCGACGCTCTAGTGGTGCTAAGGCAATCGCGCTCGATGGCCGCAAAATTGTTGCACGCTATCAGCTTCTGAAGTTTCAGTTACTGGCCGCGATAGCCTCTGCTGGTCTTGCTATAGGGCTCCATCTCATCTTTGGACGCTAGAGCAACTACCCGGCGTTAATACATATGGCAGACACCCCTCGCGGGTGTCTTTTTGTTTTTAACCGCCTTGCTCTACAGTGGGCTTGCATCTCGCGGGCAGAATGAGTAAAATCAATCTTAATACTACGAAATTATCGATAAGCTAAACACATAAACTTCGTTGGAGCAGTAAATTACGTATGAGTATTCTACCCAGACCCAATACGCCTATCGCCTCACAGCCCGCGCGCGATTCCGTGCCACGACGCCTGATCGTGACTGCGAGCGTGGCGACGTTTGCTATTCGCGACTGGTCCCTCTGGGTCCTGTTGCGCGAGGGACCGTGGGGAGCGCCGATGCGCCTGGTGCTGGGGAGCGAGGCGGTGGCGGACGCGGTGGAGCGTATCCTTGAGGCACTGCTAATGTGGCCCAATGCCGCTTCCCTCCTTCAACTGAAGGCTGGCTGGCAGGAGCAACAGATTCAAGTATGGGGCAGCGCGGAACAGGGCGCGGCAGTCTCGCTGATTCACAGCATCCTCCTGCGCGCCAATCGCGATGAACTGCGTCCGCACCTGCGCATGCAGCCGGTGCCCAGCCTGCACGTAAAATGGGTCTCCGTCGCCGATGTCGAAGTGGGCCACTATACCCTTGATGCAAACGTAAGGCCAGGCGTGCTGACCGCGCTCCACGCGCTGCGTTCGCAGGTGCAGCGCGACCCTGAGACCGTACTGCGCTACCTCGCCGATATGGGGAATATGGCTGTCGTCGGTGCTGATACCGATGAGTGGCGAGCGAATATGGGTTCGCCTGAAGAGAGCCGACAGACGCTCCAGCTCAGCGCGATTAAAGAGCCTCCCATCGGTGATCAGATAATGACGCTCGCCGAGGCCGCTCTGCTCTACCGCGCATTCTTTCCGTCTGACGAGCAGATAGACCTCTCGAACCTGCGCCGCCGTTTTCTTTCGACGAGCAAATTGGAGCCTGTGGATGAAGAGCGGTCCGTGCGTGGGCGCGAACTGGACTGGCGGCGCGTCAGCCGTGCCTATAGATATACGGGCTAGCATTGCTACCCAGCCGTGGACTAAGCGTATACTATAGTAAGAAGAGCGAGAGAAAAGCGGGCAAGACCCGCATCAGTTTTTGTGAGGGGGATTTATGGCGAAGGTAACAACAGGCACCGGTGATACGGGCTATACAGGACTGCTTGGCGAGCAGCGCGTCCCTAAGTACGATCCGCGCCCCGATACATTCGGCACCGTGGACGAGGCAACGTCGGCGCTCGGCCTTGCGCGGGCGGCTGCTCAGGATGCGAAGGTCAAAGCGATTATCTACCAGATCCAGCAAGAACTTTATCTGCTGATGGGCGAGTTGGCGACGCCGCCGGAAAACTACGAAAAGATGGGCTTGCGCATGACGATAGAACATGTACAACGCCTGGAGCAGGTGGAGGAGGAGTTGAAGCACGAGGTCGAGATCCCCAATAAATTTATTATTCCGGGCGATACGCTCGATGGAGCCGCGCTCGACCTTGCGCGCACCATCATCCGTCGTGCCGAGCGCATGAGCGTGAAGTTGCTGCACGATGGCGTCATTCAGAATAATGAAGTGGTGCGCTACCTCAATCGGCTCTCTGACCTGATCTTTATTCTCGCCCGCTACATCGAGGTCAAATCGTCTCTGGCGCAACGACCCGAATAAAGCAGACATGCGCGCGCTCACATACCATATGCTCAATCTGAACGAGGAAAAAAGACCTTGATTGTTCTACATGCTGTCTGGGAGACCACGATGCCCGGCAAGCTCCACCTCTGGGCCGAGGCGTCGCATCTTACAAAATCCGCCGTCCGGCACACGTCAAAACAGGACGGAAAGCCGCGCCTGCACCCTTTTGCGCTTACACGCGACGATCTGCTAGAGGCTGTCGGCGAACTGCTGGGCAGCCTGCTCGCGCAGGGTGCAGGTACCGATACCGTGACACTGCGCCTTCCATCAACGGGCAGGGGTCCACTGCCCTCGCCCGAACTTATCCTCAAGCAGCCGGTGGACGACAAAAAGGCTGCCGAATTCAAATGGTGGTACGTGGTCTCCGCCGTGCTTGACGCGGGTGCCGCGCTTGACTTCCTGCTTGCCCTGCCCGCCCGCGCGCCCACTGGTATTGCCTTTGGCAGCGACCTGCGCTTCTGGATAGAGGCGGCGCGCTTCTCCCTGGAACTGTTGACGCGGCAGTGTTTCGTGCCCACGCTGCACGAGATAGCCCGTGGGCGTAGCGCGACCTGCCGTGCGGTGTGGGAGGCCGTTCTCTCGCCCGAAGACGATGAACGTATGCAGCGACTCGCGCGCCTGATGCCGCCGGTCTGCTGGTCGTTTGTGCCGCCCGAGCAGAAGAACGTTTTGTTGCTGCGACAGATAGTGCTGGACTTTCTCAACCAGACCGTCGATGCGTTCGTGCGCGAAAATCTCTCCTCGCTGCTGCCGACGAAGCGCCGCCGCTCCTCCACAGGTGCGCTACAGGAACAATGGGTGCAGGCGCTCACTAGTGCTGAAAGTGGCTTCAGCGCGCCCGTCGAGGTCGTCAAAAAGTTTTCAAGCGAACTGCGCGGCTGGCTCGGTCAACTGCGTCCGGTCGAGGTAGGCGCGCCTTTCCGTACCTGCTTCCGCCTTGATCCGCCCGAGGGAGAAGACGAGCAGGTGAAGGGTTGGCACGTTGGTTTCTATTTGCAAGCTAACGACGATCGCAGCCTGATCGTGCCCGCCGAGAAGGTCTGGACGGAGCGCTCCAGCACGCTCACCTTTCTCAAGCGCAAATTTGAGAATCCCCAGGAGCGCCTGTTGGCGGACCTCGGCAAGGCGTCGCGTCTCTTCCCGGCAATTGAGGAGAGCCTGAAGGCCGCCCACCCGCAGCAACTCGAATTAAGCACGGAGCAGGCGTACACGTTCCTGCGCGAGTCGGCTCCCCTGCTAGAGCAGAGCGGCTTCGGCGTCCTCGTTCCGCCGTGGTGGCAGAAGCCAACCGCGAAGGTCGGCGTCAAATTGAAGGTCAAGCCCAAAGTCGGCAGCGCGACAAGCTCAGGTCTGATGGGACTCAACAGCATCGTAGACTATAACTGGCAGGTCTCCATCGGCGGCACCACGCTCACCGCTCGCGAGTTCGAGAACCTGGTCAACCTGAAGCAGCCGCTGATCAAAGTGCGCGGTCAGTGGGTTGAGCTGCGCCCGGAGCAGATCGAGGCCGCCATCGCCTTCTTCAAGAAGAAGCGCGCCAACAAGGATATGTCGCTGGGCGAGGCGCTGCGCATCGGCCTGGGCCAGGGCACCGCCGAGATGGGCCTGCCCGTGCTGGATATTGAGGCGGAGGGCTGGCTCAAAGATGCGCTGGGCCGACTCTCCCAAAACGTCCCCCTCACGAATATCAAGGTGCCGACGACGTTTCAGGGCAAACTGCGACCATATCAATTGAAGGGCGTCTCGTGGTTAGCATTCCTCAAAGAGTTCGGCTTTGGAGCATGCCTTGCGGACTCGATGGGACTAGGAAAGACGATACAGCTTATCACGCTTTTGCTGCATGAGCGGGATAATCAGAATATGGCCCCCTGCCCTACACTACTCATCTGCCCAATGTCCATTGTCGGCAACTGGCACAAAGAACTGCAACGGTTTGCGCCATCCCTGAGCGTGATGATTCATTATGGGCCGGAGCGGCTCTCCGATCAGGCATTTGCGGAAGAGGCGCGCAGGCATGACGTGGTGATTACTACGTATGCGCTGGCCCTGCGCGACAGGGAGCACTTGAGCGTCGTGGATTGGGAGAACGTCGTCGTCGACGAGGCGCAGAATATCAAGAATGAGACCGCCAAACAGACGCAGGCCATCAAGCAGCTGCAGGGCAAATACAGAATCGCGCTGACGGGAACGCCCGTGGAGAACCGCCTCTCGGAGCTCTGGTCGATCATGGAGTTCCTCAATCCCGGCTACTTGGGGACAGGCACCGATTTCCGCCAGAGCTTCGCCATCCCCATTGAGCGCTATCACAACGCCGAACGCTCGCAGACGCTGAAGAAGCTGGTGCAGCCGTTTATGTTGCGCCGCCTGAAGACTGACAAGACGATTATCCAGGACCTGCCAGACAAGATGGAGATGAACGTCTTCTGCAACCTGACGCAGGAGCAGGCGTCGCTCTATGAGGCGGTGGTCAAGGAGATGATGGAGAGAATCGAGCAGTCCGACGGCATGGAGCGGCGCGGCTTGATTCTCGCCACCCTGATGAAGTTGAAGCAGGTCTGCAATCATCCAGCGCACTTTCTGAGCGACCATAGCAGCCTCGCGCGTCGCTCCGGCAAGCTGGCACGCCTGGAGGAGATGTTGGAGGAGGTGCTTGAGGGCGGTGAGAAGGCGCTGATCTTTACCCAGTTCGCCGAGATGGGCGAGCTCTTGCAGCAATACCTTGAGGAGCGTTTCGGCTGCGAAATTCTGTTTCTGCACGGTAGCACACCTAAGAAGCAGCGTGATATGATGGTACAGCGCTTCCAGGAAGAGCAACATGGAGCGCCGCTGTTTCTCCTTTCGCTCAAAGCTGGCGGCGTCGGCCTGAACCTGACCGCGGCCAACCACGTCTTCCATTTCGATCGCTGGTGGAATCCGGCGGTGGAGAACCAGGCGACCGATAGGGCATTTCGCATCGGGCAGAAGAAGAATGTGCAGGTGCATAAGTTCGTCTGTGTGGGAACCCTGGAGGAGCGCATCGACCAGATGATCGAGCAGAAAAAAGAGCTGGCCGAGAGTATCGTGGGTAGCGGCGAGAACTGGCTGACCGAAATGTCGACGGAACAACTGAAGTCACTGTTCAGTCTGAGCCGGGAGGCCGTAGGGGAGTAAGCTATGGGACGCTGGCATGACTACAAATGGAATTACTACTCGGAGAACCGTCCGCGTAAGGTCGCGGGTGGCATCAAGACGAAAAGCGAGCGCGGCGAGATCGGCGCGACCTGGTGGTCGAAGCGCTGGGTGCGCGCTTTAGAATCTCTGGGCATGGGCACGCGGCTGACGCGTGGTCGCTCATATGCTCGCCAGGGGCAGGTGCTCGCCATCGACATCGAAGCAGGTGTCGTCAAGGCGAAGGTGCAGGGCTCGATGCCGAAGCCGTACAAGATCACGATCCGGCTGCGACCCCTTTCCGATCAGGATTGGGAGCAAGTGACCGACGCCCTGGCCTCGCAGGCCATCTTTGCCGCGCGCCTGCTGGCCGGTGAGATGCCCGCCAACATCGAAGAAGCTTTTGGCACCGTCAATCTCGCGCTCTTCCCCAGCACGCAGGACGACCTGCAGACCGATTGCTCTTGTCCAGACTGGGCCAATCCCTGCAAGCATATCGCCGCCGTCTACTACATACTGGCCGAGCGCTTCGACGAAGATCCCTTTCTTATCTTCAGCCTGCGTGGTCGCAGCAAAGAGCAGATCATCGCCGCGCTGCGGGCCAAACGCGTCGAAACCCTCTCAGTTGAGAGCGAGGTGACGGTCCCTGCTGCCGATGCAGCGGAGGAGAGCGTTCCGCGCCTCGAAGAGGCGCTCGACAACTTCTGGCAGGCAGGCGACGCGCTAAATGACTTCGCCGTCAATCCACATGATCCCTCGGTCAACAAAGCCGTTCTCAAGAGGTTGGGAGACGCGCCCTTCTCGATTGCCGGTCAAAACCTCACCACCCTGTTGGCAAAAGCCTATGACGAGGTTGAGGCGGCTGCCCTGCGCAAGGCGGGTGAGGACGACAAAAAATTGTGAAGTAGTTCACAGTTTATCTATGAACTTTGA
>JALYTQ010000132.1 GCA_030854195.1 Chloroflexota bacterium | reverse complement strand
AGGTAACGCAGCGCGACGATGAAGCTGAAGAAGATCGCCATGGCGAGCAACCAGCCAGCTAGAACCAGGATCACGTTGAAAGACATTCGGAACCTCTTTATCTACGCGTTTGTTTAATATATGATACACTCAATGAAGAAGATGTTTCGCTCGTGAAACATTTCGCTACTCTTTACCCTCTAACTATAGCGTGATGAGAGAACATTTGTTACAGCCACCACACGGCCTGGCAACCTCGAAAATAGCGTCGACGCAAGCGGAGCAGGATGATGCAGAGCTTGTTGCGGCCAGTAAGGCTGGCGATCAGGACGCCTTTGCTCAACTGGTTCTGCGTCATCAACGGCGCGTCTTTAATCTTGTCTTTCGCATGCTTCAGCAGTATGAAGAAGCCAATGAGGTTACTCAGGAAACATTTTTCGCCGCCTGGCAGGGTCTGCCGTCGTTTCGCGGCGATGCTCGCTTTTCTACCTGGCTGTATCGTATCGCGTACAATTGCTGCTTGAAACAATTAGAGCAGCGTAAACGAGATAACGCGTTACAGACTGCTATTCAGGCAGAGCAGATTCTACAGGAAGAAAGCTGTGACGAACGGGCCGCCGAGGAAATGGAGACCTATGAACGTCAGGCCCTGGTGCGGGAACACCTCTCTCTGCTACCCACAAAATATCGTGTTGTGCTTATCTTACGTCATTTACAAGAAATGACCTACGAAGAGATGGCCGAAATTTTGACCATACCCATAGGTACTATTAAAACACATTTGTTTCGGGCGCGCAATTTATTGAAGGAGCGCCTGGAGACCTTTGAGCATGAGTGGAAATTGCGAGGGTGAACATGCGTTGTGCAAAAGCTGATCAGCAGTTGCAGTTATATCTAGATAAAAGGCTTACCATCGAGCAGATGCGGTCCCTTGAGGCCCATGTTGCAACCTGTTCCGCCTGCCAGCATAGTCTCTATTGGTTAGAGCTAATTGCTCAGGATCTACGTTATGTCGATATGGTGCCTGAGCCACCCGATCTCTCCTCTGCCATTATGCAGCGTGTCGCGTTGGCACCTCGGCGGCAGCGGGAAGTTGATTATACCCTGCTGCGTCCCTCGCTCTCCGAATTCCTGGTGATGATTGTGCTCTCGACGATTGTTATGCTTGGCGTAATTCTAGGCCAACCCTCGTTGCGTGCCGTTCTACTGGTCGTCAACGGACACGATGTCCTCTCTCAAATCTTTCTCTCTATGGCACATCTGTTTATAGATGTGAATAGTGGAATGTTGATGTGGATCTTCTGGATCGTGGGCACGCTGCTTGGTGTCTGGATCACGCTTGCCCTTGCTGGTGCAGAGATGCGTACCGAGTGGCTGAAGGCGATGACGGATCGCCTGCCCGTGTGGTGATACACTAACTGCAAGGAGAGTGTAGAGCCTATGGAGATTGTGAAGAAACGCCGCCCGTCGGAGATTCTGCTGGGGTTTTTCCTGCTTAGCCATCCACTTCCCGTTCTGCTGCACGTTGTGGCTGTGACGGTTTTCGCGCTGCTGGCGGCGTGGCCGCATATCTTATGGTACGTCGTTGCGCTTGTGGTCGCGGCCCACGCGGCGATGCAGCTCTCTATCGCTGTGCTCAATGATTATTGCGATCGTCGCCTGGATGCTGTTAGCAGGCAGGATAAGCCTATCGCGCGCGGCCTGGTACGGCCCCAGGAGGCGTTGTTTGCCGGTGTGCTCCTCGCGATTGCTATGGTGCTGCTCCTGCTGCCCCTCAATCCCTGGGCGCTTGGCATCTCTTTGCTCTATTTCGCGCTTGGTCAGGGCTACAACTTTGGCCTGAAATCGACGCCGTTCAGTGGCATCGTCTTCGCCGTGGCGATTCCGCTCATCCCGCTCTATGCTTTTGTCGGTGTGGGACGCATCGTTCCTGTTGTCTTCTGGCTGGTGCCGGTTGCGGCGCTACTGGGCATCGCCTTGAACCTCGCTAATTCGCTGCCCGATATCGAGGAGGATGCCGCGAACAATGCTCGTACGCTTGCCGTGGTGCTTGGCGTGAGGCGTTCCTTCCTTGCCTGCGCGATCTTCCTGCTGCTGGGCATTGTCTGCGTCGCTCTGCTGACGGTGACGCGCACCGTTGCCGCGCAAGGCTGGCTGATCGGACCTGTGCTCTTCATCTGTATTCTGGCTGTCTGCGCCCTCCTTTTCTTCTTTGGGCCATCGCGCTCCGCTAGCACGCGTAAGCTGTATTTCTATCTGGTCGCGGCGACGTGTCTTATGCTAGGAGGAGGATGGCTACTTGCTGCTTTAGTGTAGTAGCTACAGTCTTTTATACATATGAGAAAGGTTTTATAATGTATGCCGTTACGTCTTACCCCTTTTGAATACCTGCTCTCTCGTCTTAGCATCCTGCCTGCGCCGCTCTTCGATGCTCCGTTGTCCGCGGGTATCGCGAAGGTGCTGGTTACGGCCTGTGAACTGGGTGTCTTCGACGCACTGGGTAAGCGGAGCCTGACATTGCAGGCGTTGGCGGAGAAGCTGGAGTGTCAACCGCAAGGCTTGCAGCTCTTGCTACAACTGCTGGTCTCGGCGGGCTATCTGCGCTATGGCGGCGGAAAATACCGTAACACGCGCATGGCCCGGCGCTGGCTGACTAGCAGCTCGCCTGTAAGCATCGCGCCTTATGTCATCCACAGTCCAGATATTGTTGCCATCTGGGACCATCTGCCCGAGGTGATCCACACCAACTCCCAGGCCATGCGCATGCCCTACGAGGAGGACGCCAGCGCTCCTGAGATGCAGAGGCTACTTGCGCGTCACTATGCTGGCCTGGCTTCGTTGGCTACCGCGCTCGGCAGCGAGATTATCAATCGCGTAAGCGTACCTGCGGGGGCTACACGTTTGCTGGATGTTGGCGGCTCGCATGCTGGATATAGCGTCCTGTTTTGCCGCAAGTATCCACATTTGCAGGCGACAATTATGGATATTCAGCCTGGCATCGAGGCGGGCCAGCGCACGGCTAAGTTGATGAAGATGGAGGGGCGCATGGATTTTGTCTGTTCTGATATCGTACAGGACGATTTCCCTGAGCTCTTTGCGGAACCCTTCGATGTCGCGCTGTACTTCCATATCGCGCACCTCTTGCAGCCGGAGGTGAACGCGGCGCTACTGGCGAAGGTCGTACGGACACTCAAGCCCGGCGGCGTGCTTGTTTTCGTTGACCAGGTGACGGATCAGACGCACGGTTCGCGCCTCGCCTCGCTGATGGTCCAGTTTATGGCCCTGACCATGACGACCGTTGGCGGAACATGTTATCCCTTCTCGACCGTTAAGGCCTGGCTGGAGGACGCTGGTATGGAGCAGGTGCGCAGCCATCGCTTGATTACGCCGGGCGCAGCGCTGATTACAGCTATCAAGAAGGCGTAGCTAAGAGGAAATAAAAAAGCGATGACAGCAAACACTGTCATCGCTGCTGGTCGGGGCGAGAGGATTTGAACCTCCGACCACTACAACCCCATTGTAGTGCGCTACCGGGCTGCGCTACGCCCCGTCTTTTTGGAACGAGAAAAGTATATCAGAAAATGGGAGTGTCGTCAAGAGATTTTTGGGTAATTTCTTATTTAGGGCAAAGGCCCGCAATTTATAAACATGACTGTGCTACAATATCCCTGAAATTCGGTGTTCCTGTAAGTGTTTATGAATGGCACCCGATACTACAGATTGTAGCAAATCTGGGTATATGAGGGGGTTGCAGGAGCCACTATGCTACTAATAAATAAAGGTACGTGCAGATTTTATGCAAGATGATACTACGAATTCTAATAACGAAGATGGCAAAGAGCGCGCGCCGGGCGCGTCGCTCCCGGAGGGCGGAGGGCCGCCACCTCAACCGGACTGGCGCAGCAAGCATAAAGGTCCGGGCAGGGGGTGGTATATAGCCGCGATCGTCATGGGCGTGATTATTGTAATCCTGGCGAGCCTGTATGTGTATCTGCTAGTAACGAGAAGGTCAGCCCACCCTGGCGCAACTCTTCCCACCATCTCTCAGAGCGCGTTGGCGGCTGCGCCTGCCGCCTTTCACAATGCGACCTGCCCTTTCAAGGTTGGAGCCGGTATCAAGGAGGGCCAGGGCGTCAGGTGTGGCTTTCTAAGCGTACCCGAGGACTATAGCCGCTCACAGGGGCCGACGATCCAGCTCGCGGTAGCCATCTTCAAGGCGTCATCCCCGCGTGCAAGCTCGTTTCCCTTGATCTATCTTCAGGGCGGCCCCGGTGGCAGGCTGCTGGTCGATCTGGGAAGCTTGATTACCTCAACGAACCTCGCTGAGTTCTCGCAGGGCCACGACCTCGTTTTACTGGATCAGCGCGGGACGGGCTACTCCAGACCGTCGCTGGCCTGTAAGGAGCTGGATGCTCTGCAATATACTACACTTGATGAAAACCTCAGCCGCAGCCAGAATGTAGCTGTCTACGTACAGGCGGCGCGGGAGTGTCATGATCGCCTGCAAAAGTCTGGTATCGACCTGAATGCATACACAACCATTGCTGATGCTACCGATGTCCATACTCTGATTCACGCGCTGAATTATAAGCAGGCCGATCTGTATGGAGCCTCCTATGGTACGCGGCTGGAACTAACCATCATGCGCCTGTTTCCATCCGATATCCGCAGCGTTGTGCTCGACTCTACGGTTCCCACGACACAGATTCTTGATACCAGTGTGCCGAGCGATACGCAACGCGTCTTCAATGTACTTTTTCAGGGTTGCGCCTCCGATGCCACCTGCAATAGCAGATATCCACACTTACAAAACGTCTTCTACAAGCTCGTCGATGACCTGAACGCGCACCCCGCTACGTTCCAGGACCTCAAATATGGACCTGTCTTGTTGAACGGCGACAATTTTGCGAGCTGGCTGTTCTCCGCGTTCTATGCGACGAGCCTGATTCCCGCGCTCCCGGAGATTATTACGCAGACAAGCGTGGGTGATTACGCACCCCTGGCGCAGGTCTATACCCTCCTTGTGCTTGACAATTCGGTGAGCTGGGGCATGTACTATTCGGTGCAGTGCGGAGAGGATATGCCTTTTACCACGCAGCAAGCTCTGACGACGGCTGCTAACGGAGTGCGGCCAGAGATTCGACCGGAGGTGCTGGAGAGCTTGCAGGCAGACTACGTCGTTTGCCAGTTCTGGGGCCAGAAGCCGGTTCCAGCCATACAGAAGCAGCCGGTGAAAAGTTCGCTCCCAACGCTTGTCCTGGCGGGCGAATATGATCCGATCACGCCGCCTGCCAATGGAAAAGAGGTTGCGCGGGACCTGAGCCATAGCTACTTCTTCCAGTTTCCCGGCACAGGCCACGGCGTACACTATACCAACGCCTGCCCGGATGGTATCATCGCGGCCTTCCTGAAACAGCCTTCCGTCAAGCCCAATGCCAGCTGTATCGCAACTATGGGCGAGCCAGCATTTCAATAATGTTATTTTTAGAGCGCCCTGCAGGCTAGACTTTCTACGCGCAATCTGGTAGAATGTACGCCAATAGAAAACATGTATGTCACACAAAAGCGATGATGGGGAGAGTAAGCGCGGGCAGAACGCGCAGGGAGAAGGGGCCATCGACTGCAAGCCCTTTCGCAGGAGCCTACGCCGAAGTTCACCCCAGAGCTGGCTGTTGAAATTCAGTAGAGTAGACAGTGCCGGATCGCCCCCGTTATCAGGCTAACCGAGTGGAACGCGGGCCTTGCTCGACTCTTCGCGCTTCTAGCCATGTTGCGCGGGTCGTTTTACGGGTCGGCTTCAATACGGGTGGTACCACGGAGCTTGCACGACCGACAACTTCGTCCCTGTTGACGAGTGTCGGTTTTTTGATTCTTTGGAGGTTTTTATGATAGATCAACTTGGTGACTTGCTCGGACAGCTCGACGCGCTGCGCGCGCGCGCCATCGCCGAATTGGAGCCGATCACCACGTCGAGCGAGCTAGACGAGTGGGATACGCGCTACCTGGGGCGCAATCGCGGCGAACTCAAGGCACTCTCCTCGGTGATGCCTAAGCTGTCGAAAGAAGAGCGGCCCGTCGTCGGCCAGAAGATTAACGCGGTCAAGGCTGCTCTGGAACGCGAGCTGGCGGCCAAACGCGAGGCGCTGCACCAGCGCGAATTGACGCAGGCCCTGGAGCAAGAGCGTATCGATGTAACGCTGCCTGGGCGTGCCCTGCCAGAGGGCCACATGCACCCCATCTCGCGTGTCATTCAGGATGTAACAAAGATCTTTGTGGAGATGGGCTTCCATGTGGTGCAAGGGCTGGAGGTTGAGACCGATTACTATAATTTCCAGGCGCTCAACATTCCGGCGGACCATCCCGCGCGCGATATGCAGGATACGTTCTGGGTGAATCCCGGCCAGATTCTCCTGCGCACCCACACGTCGCCCATGCAGGTGCGTACCATGAAGCAGATGCGCCCACCTGTGCGCGTTGTCGTCCCCGGCAAGGTCTACCGCAACGAGGCGGTCGACGCGACGCACGAGGCGATGTTCCATCAGATCGAGGGTCTGCTGGTCGACGAGTTCTGTACGATGGCCGATCTGAAGGGCTGCCTTGAGCGCTTCGCGCAGGAGCTCTTCGGCGAGGGACGCCGTGTGCGCTTCCGTGGCAGCTACTTTCCCTTCACGGAACCGAGCGCCGAGGTCGATATCGATTGTCCGCTTTGCAATGGTGAGGGGTGTCGCGTGTGCAAGTATACCGGCTGGTTGGAGATTCTTGGCTCAGGTATGGTGCATCCCAAACTGCTGCGCGAGGTCGGCTACGATCCCACAAAGTATCGCGGCTTCGCCTTTGGCATGGGCGTGGAGCGCATCGCCATGCTGAAGTACGGCATCGGAGAGATACGCCTCTTCTCCGGCAATGATCTGCGATTCTTACGTCAATTTTAAAAAGAAACTTGATTTTTCTCTGGTAGAAACACAATTGCGAGAATTTATCGCTAATCAAGGAGAACAGATAATGCGCGTACCTTTGAGCTGGCTCAAAGACTATGTAGAGATAGATATGACGCCTGACGAGCTGGCAAACACATTGACGATGGCCGGGCTTGAGGTCGAGGCCATCGAGTATATCGGGAGAGACTGGGGCGACAAGATTATTACGGCCCAGATCGATCATCTGGAGAAGGTGGAGGGCTCGGACCACTTGAGCTATACACGCGTCAATACTGGCACGCAGGAGTTCAACGTGGTCTGCGGCGCTCCCAATATCAAGCAAGGAGATAAGGTGCCACTGGCGCTGCTGGGAGCGAAGGTGGGCGATCTCATCATCGGCGAGAAGCGCACGCTGGGTTACCTCTCGCAGGGTATGCTTTGCTCCCCACGCGAACTGGGCATGGGCATCGATCATTCTGGCATCTACATCCTCGATCCCACTACGCCGCTCGGTCTGAAGCTGAGCGACGTGCTGGGCGATGTGGTGCTGGACTTCGCCATCAAGGCGCATCGCGGCGATCTCTCCTCAGTCATCGGCGTCGCGCGCGAGGTGGCCGCGCTAACGAAGAGAGAATTGCGCATTCCGCAGCCCGTACTCCAGGAGCGAGGCACGCCCGCCTCTGAGCTGGTCAAGGTAACGATCGAGGACCCGGACCTGTGTCCGCGCTACACTGGACGCGTGATTAGCGGCATAAAAATCGGTCCCTCGCTCGAATGGATGGGACGGCGGCTGCTGGCGGCGGGAATGCGCCCGATCAGCAACGTTGTCGATGTGACGAACTATGTGATGCTGGAGTTCGGTCAGCCGCTGCACGGTTTCGACTACGAGCTTGTTCCTGAGCATAGCATCATCGTGCGCCGCGCCCATGAGGGCGAGGAGATGACGACGCTTGACGACATAAAACGCAAACTCACGACCGATATGCTGCTGATTACCGATCCCACAGGCCCAACGGCGATCGCGGGCGTGATGGGCGGCGCGAAGAGCGAGGTCAACGCGCAGACTACGACGGTCCTGCTGGAGTCGGCGAACTTCCGCGCCGCGAATGTGCGCCGGACCTCCGTGGCGCTGGGGCTGCGTACCGATGCTTCCAGCCGCTTTGAGAAGGGACTCGATCCCGAATTGACGATCGCGGGTGCCAATCGCGCGTGCCAGCTTCTGGAACAACTGGCTGGCGGCGTCGTCCATCCCGGCATTGTGGATGTCTATCCGCGCCCGGCGCAGCCTCGCACCCTTGCGTTCTCGACCTCGGAGATCGAGTGGCTGACCTCGATGAAGGTCACGCAGGGCGAGGTGGTCGCAACACTATCGGCGCTCGGCTTCACCGTTGTACCGGACGAGCAGGGGCAGAGCATGCAGATCACCGTTCCAACCTACCGCGCGGATATCGAGGAGAGCGCCGATCTGGTTGAGGAGGTCGTGCGGCTCATCGGCTACGACAAGATTCCCAGCACGATTCCGACCGGTCCCTTGCCCGAGCCCACGAACGATCATTGGTTCGAGCGCGAGCAGGAGGTACGCGCCCTGCTCTTAGGCGCGGGATTGAACGAGATTGTGACCTATGCCCTGACCAGTCGTGCGCGCATGGTCGATCTGCTAGCTCAGATCGATGCGACCTCGGCGCTTTTCCTGCTGCAGATGGGGGCTGCCGGTAGCACGCAGGCGGATGGACACGCGGAAGTCGTGGCGACGAACGGTGGCTCGCACGCCGTGACGCCTTTCGATCCGCGCGCGCTGCCCGCCGTCGTCCTGGCCAATCCGCTGAGCAGCGACATGGAGGCCATGCGCCTGACGCTGATGAGCGGTCTGCTGGAGACTGTGCGGGAGAATAGCAAGCGCAACCGGGCGGGGCTGCGCTTCTTCGAGGTTGGACGCCGTTACCTTCCTGTTGATGAAGTTGGACTCCCCGACGAGCGCCGCTCGGTTGGCATCGCGCTCTGCGGCCCGGCGGAGATCTCGTGGTTCGGCGAGTTGGCGCGCCCGGCTGACTTCTACGATCTCAAGGGCGCTGTGGAGACGCTGTTGGGCGGTCTGAAGATAACAAACTATCGCTTCACGCCGACGCAGCACCCGACGTTCCATCCCGGTCGTTGCGCCCTGCTGGAGGTGCCGCGCCGTTTAGATACGGGCGAGGAGACGTTCAGCCCTGTGGGCGTGCTGGGCGAGGTGCATCCGGTTGTGCAGCAGCGCTACGACCTGCCTCACCGCGCTTATATGTGCGAGATCGACCTGGAACGGCTCTACGCGGCTGTCCCTGCGCGCCTGACCTACCAGCCCATCTCACGCCACCAGGAGCTTACTCGCGATCTCGCCATCGTCGTCGATCAAAGCGTACCGGCGCAGGTGATCCAGGATAGTATCGTGCGTGCAGGTGGCGAACTGTTACGTGCAGTCACGCTCTTCGATGTCTATACCGGCGATCCCATTCCCGCTGGCAAGAAGAATCTCACCTATTCGCTTGTCTACCAGTCGCAGGAGCGCACGTTGACCGATGCCGAAGCCAACGCATTGCAGGAAAAGATTCTTCAGGCTCTTCATGACGAATTCGCCGCTGTCTTGCGTTAATGATAGAGGAGGCAGCTATTCAAGTTGCCTCCTCTGCTCATCAATAGTACTATGAGATTTGGATGTGACAAACTCGGCCCTATCCACGTTCTATCAGTACAGGTATACTAACAATCGAACTCCCGTAGTATGTCATGAACAACAAGGGAGCGGTTAGTACAGATCACATTCTGTTCTCGCGGATTAATGGTGGTGGTGGTTATTGATATATTTTTTTGAGAAGAGATGGAATATGAATCAGTGTTTGCGTTGCAATAAGCAGTGTAGTGTGGCCTCTCTATTCTGTGATGAATGCAGGTCGTTTGTGGAAGACTCTGTACAGCAGGGTGGACCTGTGCTGCCCGCGCGCAGAGAGAGGGATATCTCGGTCGTCTCGACCTCTCCTCAGACAACGATACCGCCTCTACAGCCGGGGAGCGCGACTTATAGTGGGAACGATGATATTGTAGAGCGCCAGACCGCTCCGCATCTCGCGGCACCCTCTGATTCGTCATCTCACCTCTTTCAAGAGTCGCCTTACAGTGAGCAGGCCAATCGCATCGAGCAAACGCTGCACCGACTGAGCGACGCAGCCAGGCGCATCGCGGCGGCTGAACCCGGTGATCGGCACAGGCCAAAGGTCTCGCGCCTCTCTCCTATGCAGGATATTTCTGGTGAGATTCAGCGCCACAGTACGCCGATGCGGCAGGTAGAGCCCCAACGGGCGTTCTCCGCCGAGAATGTGCAGGAGGGCGAGGATCTGGGCCTCCCCGATTTCTGGCCCTGGCTGAGCGATTCCGGCGAGATTGAGGCCGAGGGCTGGTCGGGCCATACCGATCCGCTGATTGCGCGCCGTTTTCCTGATAGCACCGAGGCTGCGCGTATCGAGGCAGAAGATATGCAGCGCATAGCGGCTGAGGGCCTGGCTACCTATTCACCGTCCGTCCCGCGCAAGCGACCATCGCGGATACGCGTGGCTTTCGCCAGTCTCGCGGTGCTTGCTATTCTTGCTTTAACTATAGATAGTATTTTAGTTTCTGTTGCTTTTCTCAATAAACGACCAACGCCATCTATTCCCAATGGCCCTCCGACGCTTACGCTCTCCGCGACGAATGTAACATATGGTCAGAATATTATTTTACATATCCGGCATTTTTCATCGTCTTCCGAAGTCTATCTGACGCGTGATGTGGAGGAGGCTATCACTCTTAATCCCTCGAATGCTACGGTCGGGCCGACGCGTTCGATGATCCGCGTCGATCGCAGCGGCAATGCCGATGTCTCAATGTTTATTGAAAGCACCTGGGATCCCGGCTTCCACACGATCGAGGCCGAGGATATCCAGACGCGCTACACGGCGAGTACCTCTCTGCATATCGATAACGCTGGCCCGACGCGCCCGCCGCATTTGATCGTCGACAACCTCGAAATCGATCTAGGCGCGGCCACGGTGGGCGCGAACTCTATTCGTCCATTGAGCATGCATAACGATGGCAGTGGCTCCATCGTCTGGTCGGCGAGTAGCAACCAGCCGTGGCTGCTGCTGGCCCCGAATCAGGGCACCTTCAGCGATGAGCAGACAATCTCGGTCGGCGGTGAGCGCGCCAACCTCAAGCCAGGCAATTACAATGGAACGATCACAGTTTCATCCAACGTGAGTCCGTCTGTCGATGTGCAGGTGACGATGACGGTGCGCGCACTGCCACCGAATCCGGGACCGGTCCTGCAGGTGACGCCTCCGGTGCTCTCGTACACGGCGGTCGATGGCGGTGGGAGTCCGGCGTCGCAGTACCTGGTAATCGGCAACCCCGGCTCGCAGCCAATGCATTGGTCGCTGGCGAACAATACGCCGCCGACGCAATCCCAGGGCTCGTTCCTGAACTCGCTCGGCTCGTCTGTGAACTGGCTGAATACTGACCAGTCTTCGGGAACCGTGGCACCGCGCGCGACCTCGATTGTGAAGGTAAATGTGCAGAGCAAGAGCCTGCTGCCAGGTGCCTATACCGATACACTTATATTCAGTGCCGATCAGAACACGATCAATAGTCCGCAGAATGTGAATATCTCGCTGACGGTGCAGCCAGCGTGCTCACTGCAAGTAAGCACGAACGCGCTGCAGTTTACCGCTGTAAAGGGGCAGAACAACCCCAATAACCAGGCGGTAAGCCTCTCCGCCAGCTCAAGCTGTGGGAACGCAACGTCGTGGAGCGCCAGCTCTTCGGCATCCTGGCTGACGATTACTCCCACCAATGGTCAGCTCAAAGGCGTTACAAGCTCTACCGTAGCGGTGAGCGTCAACACCGCGAGTCTGGCGAGCGGAAACTACAATGGCGTTGTTACTCTGACGACGGCACGCAGCACGCAGGCTGTGCAGGTGCAGTTGACGGTGCAGCCGCCACCGCCGCCGGGCGCGCCAGTGCTTAGCATCTCGCCAATGAATGTCAATTTCAGTGTGACTCAGGGACAGCCGAACCCACCAAGTCAGGTAGTATCAATTACAAATACTGGTGGCAGTACTCTCTACTGGCAAGTCTTATGTACTTTGACAGGAGCCGGTGGGGTGCCAGCATGTATTGCTCCCTCTGGTGGTTCAGTCGCTCCTGGACAGACTCAGCAGACGCTTGTAAGTGCTAATACACGTAAGCTAGCTGCCGGATCTTATTCTATCACTGCTGCGATTAAGGGGCTTGATGCTAATAACAACGAGATTAGTGGCAGTCCGCAGGTTGTCAATATTATGGTGAATGTGCAGCCGCCCTGTACACTAGCTGCACCCACATCGGGCTCGCTCGCTTTCACGGCGACGTCAGGTTCAGGCGATCCAGCTCCGCAGACGCTCAGCCTCTCCGCGACGGGGAATTGTGCGTGGCCGGTGGGGTGGCATGCGAGCGGCGCGCCAACATGGTTGGGCCTGTCGCCCGCTTCCGGCTCGTTTAGCGCGAGTGGACAATCCGCGTCGATCAGCGTTGCGCCGACTATTGCTAGCCTGGCTCCCGGTGTCTATAACGCGACGATCTCTGTTGGTGCAACGGATAGCTCCAATCAACAACTGTCGGGGAGTCCGCAGTCGTTTACGGTTTCTCTGACGGTGCAGGCATCGTGTACGCTGCAGCAACCTTCGGGCCTGTCGTTCTCCGTTCCCGAGGGAAAGACCTCGTCTTCGTCGCTGCCGATAAGTGAGAGTGGAGCTTGTGCTCGTCCCGTCTCGTGGACGGCTTCGTGGAAGAGCTTGTGGCTGCAGCTTGATGGCGCTTCTGGCAGTGATAGCGGAAGCGATGGCGGAGGTGGTAGCAGCGCCAACGTCAGCGTCAATACGTCAGGTATGCAGCCGGGGACCTATAGTGATTCGATTACACTCACCGCCAGTGGTAGTGGCAGTACGCCTGTTCAGGGTAGTCCACAGACTGTGAGTGTATCCCTGACGGTAACTGGCTTTACCATAAGCGGCACCGTGAACGCGTGCGCCGATAGCACCTGTAGCTCTCCCTCACCGCTGGCCGGGGCCAATGTGACGCTGACCGATAGCGCGGGTACGCAGCATACCACGACCGCTGATTCGTCGGGCAACTATAGCTTCAGCAATGTCATGCTTGGCTCTACTACGATCGCGGCCAGCGGCACTGATAGCGCGAATACTAAATATTCTGCTAGCTCGTCGATAAATGTCTCAGGCAACCAGACGGTCACTATTAATGCTACCCCGTCGTCGTGATCGGTTATGCGATAGGACGAGGATTTCCAAACCGCGATTATGTGTTTTAACAAATGAATCCGGGTTTTTCCGGTAGGGACCGCATTTATGCCGTCCAGCGATTCATCGCTCTGCCTCAAGATGAACCCAGGCGGCAAGCTCGTTGAGACCGTACGGGGCGATGAATCGCCGGACGGCATAAATG
>JALYTQ010000391.1 GCA_030854195.1 Chloroflexota bacterium | reverse complement strand
CTGCTATTCACTGCGAACATACGGCGAATAATTATTTATATATCAATATCATACGATTCTCTAATCTCTACATAGTACTAATTGGCTTTCCCCTTTTCTAATAGGACACTACAGCCCTTATATCGCCTTGCAGACAGACCTATACTAACGCAGCATCATTGAGAGGTTGTGAAGAATTTGCAAAGTAATTGTAAATTTTCTGTAAAGTAGAGGCTACGCATGTGCTTTCCGCAACGCTCGTTGGCAGAAATGACCCTTCACACACCCATTTTTGTCAGCCCCTTGCTCATCGCAAGCAGGTACTCCGCCAGACCGGTATTGCGCCAGGCGACGCGATCGTTCCGCACGGCTATTTCAAGCGCGTGGGGCTGCCCCACCAGGACGCAGAAGCGTTTGGCGCGGGTGATCGCGGTATAGAGCAGATTGCGCTGCAGCAGCATGCGATGCTGGGTGACAAGCGGGATGATGACGACGGGATACTCGCTGCCCTGACTCTTGTGAACGGTGACGGCGTAGGCCAGTACCAGCTCGTCCAGCTCGTGGAACTCGTAGCTGACGAAGAGCGGACCTGCCTCCTCTACAAATTCGACTTTGAGCGTGGCGCTATCTTTGTTGATGCTGCGAATCCAGCCAACGTCGCCGTTAAAGACGCCTTTGTCGTAGTTGTTGCGCGTCTGCATAACTTTATCGCCGACGCGCAGAATAGCATCGCCCCATTCCACCTGTGCAATAGGCGAGGGATTGAGATGGGCCTGCAGTTGCTCATTGAGCGTAGTTACGCCGACCGGCCCCTTGTACATCGGCGCGAGTACCTGGATATCGGTGAGCGGGTTGAAGTGATAGCGCGCCGGGAGCCGACGCTGGACGAGATCGAGTATCAGCTGCTGGGCGCGTAGAGGGTCTTCTTCGTGCATGAAAAAGAAGTCTCCGTTCGCCTCGACCTTTGTAGAGGGCAGCTGCCCGGCATTAATGCGGTGAGCATTGACGATAATCCTGCTCTGTTGCGCCTGGCGAAAGAGCTCAGTCAGGCGCACAGAGGGGAGCGCCTCGCTACGCAGCAGATCGCGCAGGACATTTCCAGGTCCAACCGAGGGCAACTGATCAGCATCACCGACCAGCAAGAGATGCGACTCGCGTGGCAGCGCCTTGAGCAGGTGGTAGAAGAGCAGGATATCGACCATCGAGAACTCGTCGACGATCACAAATTGATAGGGCAGCAGGTTATCCTCATTGCGCTGATACGAATTGTCGTGCGGCGCGTATTCCAGCAGACGATGCAGGGTCTTCGCCTGCCCCTCGCCCTGGACGCCTGCCGCCTCAGAAAGCCGCTTAGCCGCGCGCCCGGTCGGAGCGGCCAGGGCGAAATTAATGCGCCGATTGCGCAGCACCATCAAGAGCGCGCGGATCGATGTGGACTTGCCAGTACCGGGTCCGCCCGTCAGGATGCTGACCTTCTTGCCATACGCCATCTGCACGGCCTCGCGCTGCCTATCGGTCAAGTGCATGTTCCGTCTCTGTGTGAGCAGGTCGAACACCCGGTCCCAGAGCTGCTGTGAAACGGGCGGTAGCGCGCTTGGAGCCAGGGAGAGCAGGCGCAAGAGGCGCGCTGAGCCGGTCTCGGCGTACCAGAACGGCGCGAAATAGATGCGCGATTGCGGCTCTTCCTCTAACTTATTCCAATCGGGCAAGGAATCGTCCTCCTCATCAAGCGTCTGTACGGCGGCTACCGGAGTTGCCGGGGGGAATGGAGGCTCGATAAAGACATCGTTATCGCTACGCAACTGCTCCATAGCGGGGAGCAGCACCTCAGCGGGAACTTTGAGAATACCAGAGGCCAGTTGCACCAGGTTATTCTCCGGCAGGAAACAATGTCCATCATCGTTGGCCGCCTTCGCCAGCACGTATTTCAGCCCGGTCGCCAGGCGCGGCACGCTATCGAACGGCAGACCAAGCTTCACCGCGATCTCGTCGGCGGTGCGAAAGCCAATGCCCTGCACCTCCTGCGCCAGCTGATAAGGGTTCTCGCGAATGACCTTAATCGATTCCTTGCCGTAGTGCTTGTAGACGCGCGTCGCCACATTAATGGAAACCTCGTGCGATTGCAAAAAGAGATGCAGTTCTTTGATCTCGCTGTGCTCGGCCCACACCTTGATGATCTGGTCGCGGTCCTTCGCGCTGATGCCCTTCACCTCGCTCAAGCGCTCGGGCTGCTGCTCGATGATCGCCAGCGTCTGCTCCCCGAAATGATCGACGATAAGCTGCGCCTTCTTAGGTCCGATCCCCTTGATCAAGCCAGAACCCAGATACCGCGCAATCCCTTCAGTGGAGGCGGGCAGGCGCTCAGTAAAGCTCTTGACATGGAGCTGACGACCATAGCGCGGATCGTTCTCCCATTCCCCTTCGACCGTGAGCAGTTCACCCACGTGGATATCCGGCAGCGTCCCGACGATCGTCATCAGGTCGTCGCGAAACAGGCGTCCAGTATCATTGGGGCGAAAACGCGCCACGGTATAATGATTATCTTCATTGTGAAAGACGATGCTTTCGACGGAACCCTCAAGCGTTGGCATGCTATCCTATTCTACCCAACCAGTACAATGTTGGAAACAAGAATAGCACTATCTTAGCACACTCAATCTGCACAGTCGAGTGAACAAAAATAGGTATCTACCTTACCATGTTTGCCAATAATCCAACCTTATCTTTCATTCCTTTTCCGTAAAATGATGACTGGCTCTTGCACCGTAATCCATGCCGTAAACGTCCTTCAGTTGCTCAATTTTTTGCAGAGAATCTTCATTAAACGGCGTTTTATTTTCAAAGGCATGCAGAACAATACCCTCCAGCAGGTCTCCGAGGGACATGTCATGATACTCAGCGAGTCCTTTGAGCACCTTCACCATACGCTTCTCCATGCGCACACCAATCTGGATACGTTCGACGGAGATTTTTTCCTCTACTGGTTGCAAGCTCTCTTCATGTTTGTTCATTTGCTTCGCTCCTTCTAGAAATTCTAGTCATCATATTGTTATATTGTTACAATGTTATAAACATAACACAAAGCTCCAGAAAATTCAAGTGCCTACGAAAAAGTAATAAATAAGCCATGCCCCTGTGGGGCACCACCAACCATGGAAGTTCACACTTTCAGAAGAATCCTGGTAAAGAAGTTATATAATCAGAATGGATAGAATAATTGCCGAAGGAATTATAGTGACACATGCAAAATCCATCACAAAATAGCGAAGAGAAAAAAAATCAGGTCCAGGACTATTTCAGCCGTACGGCGGAAAACTATGTCACCAGCACAACGCATCGCGCGGGGCCAGACCTCGCTCGCCTGATCGAAGTAGGCGAATGGGATAAGCAGCAGCAGGCGCTCGATATCGCGACGGGCGGAGGCCATACTGCCCTGGCGGTTGCGCCGCTCGTTGCGCAGATTACGGTAAGTGACCTGACGCCGAGGATGCTGGAGAAGGCGCGTGCATTCATCTTGTCGCAAGGTGTGAGCAACGCGGTCTTTGTACAGGCGGACGCCGAGCAGCTGCCATTCGCGGATGCAAGCTTCGATCGCGTCACCTGTCGCATAGCGCCACACCACTTTCCCAATATCGCCAGGGCCGTGCGGGGGGTCGCGCGCGTCCTGAAACCCGTTGGACTCTTCCTGCTCGTTGATAATATCGCACTCAGCGATCCCGAACTCGATGACTTCGACAATCGCGTCGAGAAGTGGCGCGACCCCTCGCACGGGCGCTC
>JALYTQ010000390.1 GCA_030854195.1 Chloroflexota bacterium | reverse complement strand
GAAGCAGGGTCATCCCATGCTGTCCTCTCTTGCTGCCGTTTTCAATGGTCATCCTTTCCCTATCGCTTGGGGTACCTGAGTAGTTACGCTGCGCGTGCCGCGCACCGTCAAATTTGCCATCGGAGAAGAGGGTCAGCACGACCCCTATGCCCTCCTGTACTCGGAAGATGCCGTGAAGACCATAAGTGAGCTATGCCTGCCACGCTATGGAATGGCCAGTTATATTCCAGCAAAAGTGAAAGCCAGCGAAACGGAGCAACTGCTATTACGTGGACTATCGCGGGGCGGCAAACGGCTGATGGGCTTTTGTCGTACGAACTTATTTAAGCGCTTAGAGAGCGGCGGATCTGCATTCCTGCAATCTATCACGCGTCACATTCTACGCAATTATGTGTTTCTGCACGCCATCGAGCATGGCCTGGACCTGCCAATCGGGACACAGAGCGCGGAATTACTGGATACGCAGAGCAACGACGAAGATGATGAGATCGTCTTGCCAGCAACCCTGGATGAGGATGATGCCAGTACAGAAGGCATGACTATTGTTGCTGAGGCACCCAGCCCCCTTGAGCAGACCGCAGTCTATAGCGAAGCCTACTTCAAACAACAGGCGGCCCAGGTCTACCAGCAGTACAGCACCCAGTTTCGCAAACGCTTTAAATGGGCCAGGCCGGTACTCTTCAATGCCAATTTGAAGAAGGATCTGGGCCAGGATACGCAGAAACTCCAGCATCTGCTAAAGCAATGCGGGGTATGGCAGGCGCAACACGACCAGAAGCTGCACGCGCTCATCGATCTGCTGACACAACGGCATCCCCATGAAAAAGTCCTGGTCTTTACCCAATTCGCCGACACTGTACGCTATGTAACAGAACAGCTCAAAGCGCATGGTATACCCGCCATTGAAGGGGTGACGGGTACATCAGAGAATCCAACAGAGTATGCCTGGCGTTTCAGCCCACGCAGCAACAACCAGCTCAATCAGGTCACCTCGGAGCAAGAACTGCGCATCCTGGTCGCCACCGATGTCCTGAGCGAAGGGCAAAACCTGCAAGACGCCTCGATTGTTGTCAACTACGACCTGCCCTGGGCGATTATTCGCCTGATCCAGCGTGCCGGACGTATCGACCGCATCGGACAGCGCTCCGACAGCATCTACTGCTACTCGTTCCTGCCTGCCGAGGGGGTAGAGAAGCTGATCAGGTTGCGTGAACGCGTGCGGACGCGCCTGCGGGAGAACGCCGAAGTTGTGGGGACGGACGAAGCGTTTTTTGAAGACGATGACATGGATAAGCAAGCCATCATTGATCTGTATAACGAGAAAGCAGACATTCTCGATGGCGATGGCGATAGCGAAATTGACCTGGCCTCTCAGGCATACCAGATCTGGAAAAACGCCACCGACGCCGACCCAGGCTTGAAACAGACCATTGAGAGGCTCCCCAACGTCGTCTTCTCAACGCGCGCCCATCAGAGTAGCGCCCAGGCTCCCGAAGGTGTGCTGGTCTACATGCGCACCCCCGAAGGCAACGACTCGCTGGCCTGGATTAATCGCCAGGGAGAGAGCGTGACCCAATCGCAGCTTGCCATTCTGCGCGCTGCCGCCTGTAATGCCCTGACACCCGCGCTGCCACGACCGGCGGAACAGCACGAGCTGGTGAGGCGTGGCATTGAACATATCATCGAAGAGGAGACGCATGGAGCAACGGGGCAGCTCGGCAGTCGTTCGGGAGCCAGGTTGCGCACCTACCAGCGCTTGCTACACTTTGTCGAAGCCAGCAGACATAGCCTCTTTCCAGCGCCGCCCGAATTGCCCAAAGCCATAGACGAGCTGTATCGCTACCCCCTCCAGGAGAGCGCCCGCGATACCCTCAATCGTCAACTGCGTGCGGGCGTCAGCGACGACGATCTGGCCAATCTGGTGATTGCTTTACGTGATGCAAACCGCCTGTGTCACGTGCAAGAGGAAAATGCAGAGGTACAGGAGCCGCAGCTTATCTGCTCACTCGGCCTGTTTAGGCCTGAAGCGTAGGCCAGAGATTCGATATTGACATAAATGCATGGATGCTGCTATATTTACGGAAATTGATATTTCGTAGGGCATAGCGTCGCAAGGAGGATCACATGTCTGCTGAGGCTCAGGTTATTCTCGACCTCTCCCCTGATGCGCAAAGGCTACTGGACCGGCAAGGCGTCGACCTCTTGCGCGAATTACAGCGCGAGCTTCCCTCGTTACGCATTAGCTATCAAGCCGACCCGGCCGCGTCTGCTGGCAGAAAAGATATCGTGCCCGTGATCGCAGCAACGGCCGGCCTGATCACATCGGTGGCGGGTCTCGTTGCTGCCGTGCGTCCGATCATTTTGCGTATTCTAGACATGATCAGCCCGCCAGATCAAGCCGTGACCTGGAGCATTGAAGAGCGCCAGGACGGCACTACAATCCAGCGCCTCCAGGTTTTTTCCAGCAAAGAGCCAGGTGCTGGGCCGTCTCGATCTGAACCGCCAGCCATCGATAAACCGTAATGTTTTCGCTGTAGTATACGTCAGGTGTGTACGTGGCAAGCATCCAAAAACGCTATGCATACTGCATGGGAGCGAACCATCCACAGGGATTTAAGCGTCTTCACACCCTCCAATATGCCGAACGCGATGCTGAGCAACTGGCCCGCGCTTTCCTGGATACTCTCTGCTCCTTCACTGAGGCAAGGCATGTCATTGCCGATGATTCCAGAGAGACGGTGATAGGATTAGGCAACTTCCTCCGACAACCTGCTTTGCAAGAACAGGATCTCGTCGTGGTTCACTTCTCCGGTCATGGGCACCTTTCAAAGGGAAAGCTCTATCTCCTCTGTAATCAGACTGAAGAGAGTGATGTAGATGTCTCCGCCATCAATATTGACGCCATCAAAGACCGATTGGAGATGTGTAGTGCCCGCTACAAGCTGCTGATCCTGGATTGCTGCCATGCGGGCGGCGCGACTGAAGGCGCTTTGAAGGGAGCGCACGAGGTTGAGGAGGAGCTAGCTCATATGCTAGAGGGCAGTTCCACCGCCATCATCGCGGCCTGTGCTCGTATTGGGCGCACGCGCGAATTAGCCGTTATAGATGGCGAGGAAGGTGGAGGTGTGCTCTCCTGGATCATGAGAGCAGCCTGTACCACGCGCTTGCAGGAGGTGTCAGGTGATAAGCGTTCGCTCTCGCTGACAGATATTCGGGGCTGGATACCTGGCATCATCAATAAAATAAACAGTAGTCTGGCTGAGGGAGAAGAACATCTTCCTCAGCCAATAACCTTTTACGAAGGACAGGGCGGCGCAGAGATCTGGCTGACGGAACCTGGCAAATATTCAGGCAAGGGCTCGCAATCCATTGATACTACAGCGCGCCTGCGAGGTATAGTTGATAGCCAGCGTGATTTTGTAGAGGATCGTGTGGGGCGCTTTGTGGGGCGCGAGCTAGAGCTGCGGGACCTGGGGGAACGTATCGCCGGCAAGATGAAACAGGGTGGCTATCTCATTATCACGGGTGATGCCGGGCAGGGGAAAAGCAGTATCATCGCCAAGATGATAGAGCAGCAGGGGATAGATACGTGTGCCTATCACTTCGTACAATATAACTCCGGTGACGACTATCGCACGAGCCTCTTACGCAAACTGATGGCTTGCCTCATACTCAAATACCAGTTGCCTGATTACTATATCGACAGCGACAGTTACCCGGTGCTCAGTGGCAACTTTGCGCACGTGCTGGCAGAGATTGCCGCCAGGGGAGCGCAGGAG
>JALYTQ010000131.1 GCA_030854195.1 Chloroflexota bacterium | reverse complement strand
CATCCCTTGCCAATAGCTCCACGGAGGCTGCCCTACAAATATTTCTCCTGTCTGAAGCAAAAGAGCTGTGGGAAAACCATAGCCAATATAAGCGCCAAAAAGGTAGAATAGCAAGGTAGATCGCCAGCCAATACGAACTTCCGAGGAACCATCATGACAACGCTTGCACCAGATTATATTTATACATCCCAGGGATTACAGCCCAACATGCTCGTCTCGCTCACCGCCGATGGGCGCATTTCTGCAATCGAACAGCGACAAGACGAGGGGACAGATGACGAACAGGTTGAGCGCCTGCCGGGTATTGCCCTGCTGCCTGGTTTCGTGAATGCACATAGCCATGTCTTCCAGCGGGCGTTACGCGGGCACACGCACCGTCCGCTCTCGCAACAGGACAGCTTCTGGACGTGGCGGCGCGCTATGTACGCCGAGGCGCGGCGGCTCGATCCCGATCTCTTGTATGAAGGGGCGGTATCGACCTATCGCGAGATGCTGGCCGCTGGCTACACCAGTGTCGGCGAGTTCCATTATGTCCACCATCAGCCAGACGGAGAGCCCTATGCCAACCCCAACGCTATGGCAGAGGCGGTGCTGCGCGCAGGACGAGATGCCGGTATACGCGTGGTCCTGCTCGTGACCGCCTACGCGCAGGGTGGCTTTCAGCAACCTATCGAGGAGGAGCAGCGCCGCTTCTGTGACAGGTCGGTTGAGCTGTATCTTGAACGCGTCGAGGCGCTACGTGCGACTGGCGCGCATGTCGGCGTTGCGCCGCACTCGGTACGCGCGGTGCCGGAGGGCTGGTTCAGGGCCATCGCTGCCTATAGTCACGAGCATAATCTGCCATTGCATGTCCACGCCGATGAGCAGATGGCGGAGATCGAGCAATGTAAGGCCGCGTATGGCTGTACGCCCATCGAACTGCTTGCGCGCTTCGACGCGCTGAGTGCTCGCTCAACAATCGTGCATGCAACGCACGCCGATGCAAACGAGCTCGCGCTGCTGGCCCAGCACGGCTGTACAGTCTGCGTCTGCCCCACCACGGAAGGCGATCTCGGCGATGGTATTGCACCCTATGCCGAGTTGCTCGCGCTTGATATTCCGCTCGCCATCGGTGCGGACAGCAATACTCGGCTTGATCCTCTCGAAGAGCTGCGCTGGGCCGAATACACTGCCCGCATGCGCTATCAACGTCGCCGCGTGCTGGTCGCTGGAGAAATGGGCTCGCCTGGTCCGCTCCTGCTCGACTATGGAACGCGGCGTGGCGCGCTCGCTCTAGGACTGAATGCGGGCGTCATCGCTCCTGGCGCGGCGGCAGATTTTGTCGCTGTGGATCTCACGCATCCTATGCTAAGCGGCTGGACGCCTGCTGATCTGCTGGATGTGCTGTTCTTTGGTGGCTCCTCGGAGGTCGTGCGGCAGGTGTGGGTGCAGGGGAAGCGCGTATTTGTCCGCTGACACGCTTTCCCCTGGCATCGCGGCGATCAATCGATGAGGTAGCGTTTGGGATCTTTGGGATCGATGAGGACGTTGATAAAGTCGCCCGCCCGGTAGTTTGGACGGTCGGGAAAGATCTTCTCAAACGTATAGGTCTTCAGGCTGGTGGGATCGGTCCAGGTCGCCTTCAGACGCCAGACGGGTTCCGCCGCCTCGTTGGCCGCGCTGTCCTTTATCTGTATGACCCGCGCCTTCACCGGATCGCCCTTGCGCCTGTACCACCCCTCATTTCGCATCCCTTTGAACAGCTCGGACAGGCCGGTTGAGATGAGAATAAGCAGTGGCAGGGTCCAGAATGCTGCTCGCTTCATAATTGCATATTCCCTCCGCTTCTTTGCATAAGATAGAGTGCTGCTATTAGTGTATCATTTCAAGTTTGTTTGTGGGTAGAGACCAAAGGCTATCTCGCAGCGTTATACACAATAATACGCCCAAAAACGCGACTCCACAACCAAGCGGGCGCTGAAGGTGTGAGGCGTCATGTGCTCCCATCATGTTTACATAACCCTGGTACGGATACGTAATAATTGACGTAGGAGAATGAAACGTCTATAATCCTCAAGAACACGCTATGATAAAGGGACAGGGCACGGCATTTTTGTCTAATTTATGGAAGGCTTACGGCGACTTATGCACGAAAAGCTGGAGGAGAGCAGGAATATTTTATGACTCAGACTATGAATGACAAAGAAAATAATAATGCGGCGCAGAGGCAGGGGCGTCCTGGTCAGCGCCAGAAGGAGCGGCTGGCGCGGCTGGCAAGGCGGCGGCGCAGGCGACAGATTATGCTCGCCACAGCGATTGCCGTTGTGCTGATCGCAGTGGGCCTCTTCGGTTTTCTAGAATATCAGCAGATCACCACCCAGCAGCAGCTCGCGGCGTTGCAACTAAGCAACCAGCACGCGACCGCCACCGCGAAGGTCGTTGAACCAACACAGACCGTCGAGGCGAAGGCGACCGCCACGCAGGGGCCGCACGCGACCGCCACCGCGCTGGGTCAGGCCGTACTGACAGCCACCTCTGGTTCACCCACGCCTAAGGCAGGTCCAACCTCGCCGCCGAATGTAAGCGGCACTCCCGTTACCACCCCGGATGGCCTTAAATATCTGGACATAAAAGAGGGAACAGGGGCAACCGTTGCGCAAGGCAGCACCGTGCAAGTTGAATATACCGGCTGGATAGCGAAGACGGGCAAGAAGTTCGATAGTTCCTACGATCACGGCGGCACACCCTTCTCGCTGGCGAACGTCGGCCAGGCGCAGATCATCCAGGGCTGGAACGAGGGTTTGATTGGGATGAAGGCTGGTGGCACGCGCCGCCTATACATTCCGCCTTCTCTCGGCTACGGCGCGCAGGGGAGTCCGCCCGTCATACCGGCCAACGCAGATCTCATCTTCGATGTCACAGTGGTTACTGTCCAATAGGAGGATCTCTCTGGATTTGCCCTCTTTTTCCCTTGACACTTAGCCAAAGTATAGAGTATACTCTTAGCAATTTGAAACAAGTTCCCGAGCAAATTGTAGCTAAGTAAAGGCGCGGCATCATCATGGGCTTAAAAAGGAAAACACGCACACTACCGGACATAGCGCCGTTTTTCCTTTTCTCGCATGATGGGCTAGGTGCCCCAACAAGGAAGCATTTTTCTTCCTCACCCCGTTGATTCAGGGGGTGAGGAATTTTTTTTAACTTAAAAAGGGTCGCTTGCTCGTGTATCAGGATCTTAGCAGGCATGTGGGCCTCTAAAGTGCCCAGGCTGCTAGCTTAGCAGGGTATGAGAAAAGGACGACCTATCAAGCTGTTGTTTGCAAGGTATATGCTGAAAGTAAGCCGATGTGGAGAAGCTACTGTGCCTGTTCGCATCTAAGGTAAGAAAGTGAGAGGATTTTCTTCATGACTCAGGTAACACTGTCTACCCGGCAGGCTGTGCTGCAACCGATCAATGGAGATTACAGAGGAAAGGACATCGTCTCTCTTGAACAATTCTCTGTAGATGATCTGCAGACCCTTTTTACCGTGACTCAATATATGAAGCGGCTTGCGCTCAATAACGAGCCTTCGCAGTTGCTCGCGGGCCAACTCATCGCGCTGCTCTTCTTTGAGCCATCCAGCAGAACCTTCGGATCGTTCGCGGCGGCGGTGAAGCGACTGGGTGGGCAGACGCTCGATATGCAGAATCCCGAGACAGTCTCCTCGATCTACAAGGGAGAGTCGTTTGAGGACACCATTCGCGTCTTCGAAGCCTACTGCAACGCCATTGTCTTGCGCCACTATCAGGTTGGCGCGGCGAAGCAGGCGGCGCAGGCATCCGAGACCGTGCCGATCATCAACGCGGGCGATGGCAACAACGAGCATCCCACGCAGACGCTACTCGATCTGTACACGCTGTATGAGCGCTTCGGGCGTCTCGATCATCTCAGCGGACTGCTAGTGGGCGATCCACTTAATAGCCGCGCGCTGCATTCGCTGATACGGGGTCTGGCGCTCTTCAAGCACAATACGATCTACCTGCTCTCGCCGCGCCGCCTGCGCCTGACCCGTGATGATTACGTCTACTTAAGTTCAAAGGGCGTGACCATCGTGGAGATCAGTAGCGAGCGGGAGATCCCCAGGGAGTGCGATTTCTGGTACTGGACGCGCATCCAGCGCGAGCGGCTGGCCTCCGCTGAAGAGTACCAGGATATCGCGCAAGAGACCTTTGTTGCCACGCCCGAGCTGCTGGCGAAGTACGCTAGCAAGGATATGATCCTGATGGACCCGTTGCCACGCGTCGGCTCGGTTGATCCAGCGGTCGACACTGACGAGCGGAGCGTCTTCCTGCGCTCACAGATCCGCAATGGCCTTTACACGCGTATGGCCCTGCTCGCTTTGATGCTGGATCGCGTGCCGTAATACATATGTTGCGAGAAGGTCGGAGGGTATAGGCGAATGTCTCTCATACTAGTATCGCGCCAGAATATGCAAGAAGGCGTAGGAGGAAATAATGATCGGTAGTTTGCAATCCGCGTGGAAGACGCTTGAAAATAAAGATGAGTATAGAAGTCCGTTGTGGGGACGACTGGTATTAGAGGATGGCACGACGTTCGAGGGCAGGTCGTTCGGTTATGAGGGCGCGGCCTCCGGCGAGGTTGTCTTTAGTACGGGCATGGTTGGCTACCCGGAGTCCCTGACCGACGCGTCCTTCGCGGGCCAGATTCTGGCGCTGACCTACCCGCTGATCGGTAACTACGGCGTACCGGAATCCGCTCTATGGGAGAGCGACGCTATACAGGTCGCGGGCCTGGTCGTCTCCCACTACATCGATACGCCCTCGCACGCGCAGAGCACAATGACGCTGGGAGACTGGTTACGGTTGCAGAGGGTACCCGCGCTCGAAGTGAAGGACACGCGCCAGCTTACGCGCCATATTCGCGCGCGTGGCACAATGGCGGGGAAGATCGTCTTCGCTACCGATATCCCCTTCCAGCATCCCGATACGGAGAACCTGGTCGCGCGCGTCTCCACGAAGAGCGTTATGCAGGAGGGTGACGGTCCTATCACCATCGTTCTCCTCGATTGCGGAGCCAAGCGCAACATTGCCCACGCGCTGGCCGCCAGAAACGTGCGCGTCGTCACCGTGCCCTGGGACTACGACCTGTTCGCGCCGGACAACGCCATGCACTACGATGGCATCCTGATCTCCAACGGTCCAGGCAATCCAAAGATGGCGCAGAAGACGATAGCGACGGTGAGTGAAGCGTTGAAGTGTCGCATTCCCACGCTGGGCATCTGCCTGGGTCACCAATTGCTCGCCCTGGCTGCTGGCGGCGACACCTATAAGCTACCATACGGGCATCGCAGTCAGAACCAGCCCTGTCTACTGCAAGGGACGAAGCGCTGCTACATCACGACGCAGAACCACGGTTTTGCCGTTGGTACGCTGCCGCCGGACTTCGAGCCGTGGTTCGTCAACGCCAACGATGGCAGCAACGAAGGGATGCGGCACCGCGAGTTGCCGTTCCTCTCCGTGCAGTTTCACCCCGAGGCCGCGCCCGGACCGACCGATACAGAATGGATCTTCGACGATTTTTTGCAGTATGTGAAAGTAAATTTACACTAACAGGAAATTACCGTGAAAACATTGCATAAAGTGCTGGTGTTGGGAGCCGGAGCCCTGAAGATCGGGCAGGCTGGCGAATTCGACTACTCCGGCTCGCAGGCGCTCAAGGCGCTCAAAGAGGAGGGGATTAGCACCGTGCTGGTCAACCCCAATATCGCCACCATTCAGACATCCAGGCAGCTGGCGGACGAAATCTACTTTCTGCCTGTGACCGCGTCCTTCGTCGAGAAGATCATTGAGAAGGAGCGGCCCGACGGCATTTTGCTCTCCTTTGGCGGACAGACAGCGCTCAATTGCGGCATCGAACTGTACCACCAGGGCGTGCTGGCGAAATACGGCGTCCAGGTGCTGGGCACGCCGATCTCCGCGATCATCCTGACCGAGGACCGGCAGGAGTTCGCGCAGCACCTGCACAGCATCGCGATTCCGACGCCGCAGAGCCGGAGCGCGGATACCCTTGCAGAGGCGCTGCTTATCGGCGAAGAGATTGGCTTTCCGGTCATGGTGCGCGCCGGTTACGCGCTGGGCGGGCAGGGATCAGGAATTGCCGAGAGCCGCGCAGAGTTAGAGCACATTGTCGGCGGCGCGTTGGCGTTTGCTCCCCACGTCCTGATCGAACAATACCTGCACCATTACAAAGAGGTCGAGTACGAGGTCGTGCGCGACGCGTATGACAACTGCATCACCGTCTGCAACATGGAGAATATGGACCCGCTGGGCATCCACACCGGCGAATCCATCGTCGTCGCGCCGAGCCAGACGCTCACCAATTCCGAGTATCATATGTTGCGCGCCGCCTCAATCAAGATCGTCAAGAGCCTGGGCATCGTCGGCGAATGCAACGTGCAGTTCGCGCTACATCCAGAGACCTCTGAGTATTACGTCATCGAGGTCAATGCGCGCCTATCGCGCAGTTCGGCGCTGGCAAGCAAGGCCACCGGCTATCCGCTGGCCTACGTCGCCGCGAAGCTCGCCCTGGAATACGGACTCACCGAACTCACCAATAAGGTTACGGGCGTCACCAGCGCCTGCTTCGAGCCAAGCCTGGACTACCTCGTCGTCAAGCTACCGCGCTGGGATCTGGAGAAGTTCAAGGGCGTCGACGAAACGATCGGCACCGCCATGAAATCGGTCGGCGAGGTCATGGGCATCGGTCGCACCTTCGAGGAGGCGTTCCAGAAGGCCATCCGTATGCTTGATCTCGACTTCGAGGGCGCAACCGATACGAAGATCTTCGCCAATAGCGAGAGCATGGCCGAGATCTTTCTCAGCTACCTCTACACGCCCACGCCGAAGCGCATCTTCGCGCTGGCCCTGGCGCTGCGCAATAATGTTACCATCGCGGAGATCGCCGCTATCACTGGTATCGACCCCTGGTTCCTGGCGCGCATTCAGCATATTGTCGAGCTGGAACAGAGGTTAGAGGCGGACCAGGATCTCTCGACGGCGCGCCTGCTGGTTCTGAAGCAGATGGGCCTCTCCGACAAACGCATCGGCGAATTGACGGGCAAGACGGGACTGGAGATACGCGCCCTACGCAAACGGCTCGGCATTCTGCCCGGCATCTTTCAGATCGACACGCTCGCCGCCGAGTTCCCTTCCGACACCAATTATCTCTATATGACCTACAATGGCCAGCATTCAGACGTGGAGGCGAGCGGCGACGAGGGCGTCGTGATTTTAGGCTCGGGTCCGTACCGCATCGGCAGTTCCGTCGAGTTCGACTGGACCAGCGTAAGTACGGTAGAGGCGCTCAAAAAGTATGGCAAGCGTTCGATCGTCATCAACTGCAATCCAGAGACTGTCTCGACCGACCACGACATCTCGGACCGGCTCTACTTCGAGGAACTGACCTTTGAGCGCATCGCCGATATCTACGAGTTCGAGCAGCCTCACGGCGTCATCGTCTCCGTCGGCGGTCAGACGCCCAACAACCGTGCCAGGGCGCTACAGCACTACGGCTTCCACCTGCTGGGTACCGACGCTACGGATATCGACCGTGCCGAGGACCGCAATAAGTTCTCCGCCCTGCTGGACCAATTAGGCATCCGGCAGCCCGCGTGGAGCAGCCTGACCGACCTCGACGAGATGAAGAGCTTCGCCGAACGCGTTGGCTATCCCGTCCTGGTGCGCCCATCCTACGTGCTCTCCGGCAACGCCATGAACATTTGCGATACGCAGGAGGACCTGGAGCAGTACACACGCGAAGCCGCCGCCGTCTCGCCTGAGCATCCCGTCACCGTTACCAAGTTCTTCCAGAAGGTCAAAGAGATTGAGCTAGACGCCGTAGCGCAGCGCGGTAGAGTCAAAGCGCACATCATCGCCGAGCATATCGAAAACGCGGGCGTCCACTCCGGCGACGCGACCATCGTGTTGCCGCCCCAGACGCTCAATACGGAGACGATGAGCAAGATCGAGGCGGTCGGGCGCGCCATCGCCGAGGCGCTGCATATCACAGGACCCTTCAACATCCAGTTCCTGGCGAAAGATAACGAAGTCTACGTCATCGAAGTCAACCTGCGCGCATCGCGTACCTTCCCTTTCATCTCCAAAGTCACCGGCGTCAACTTCATTGAGCTCTTCGTCGACGCCCTCTTCAGCGAGCACGTTCCCGCCATTGCCATACCCGAGCTGACCTTCACGGCGGTCAAGGCACCGCAGTTCTCCTTCTCGCGCCTCAGCGGAGCCGATCCGCTGCTGGGCGTCGAGATGGCCTCGACCGGAGAGGTGGCGTGCTTCGGTGCGGACCTCGAAGAAGCCTACCTCAAGGCGATCCTCGCCACCGGCGGCAGCATTCCGCGCAAGGGCATCTTTATCAGCCTGGGCGGCGACGACAAGAAGCAGGCATTCCTGGAAAGTGCTCGCCTGCTTCCCGCGCTTGGCGTCCCGCTCTACGCCACGGAGAAGACCTGCGCCTTTCTACGGCAAAACGGTGTTGAAGCGACGATGCTCTACAAGATCCACGAGCAGCGCTCGCCCAACGTCCTGACCTACTTCCGCGACGGTAAAATCGACCTGGCGATCAACGTCGTAGACCGCCATGTAAAGAAGGAAGTCGACGACGATTACGCGATGCGCCGTTACGCCATCGACCACAACATTCCGCTCGTGACTAAAATCAAACAGGCACGCCTGTTCATCAGAGCGGTTTTTCAGTTTCAATCAGTTTCAATCAGTTTCAATCCCAAAATCGGGTGTGGTAAATAAAACGGATACGTTATCTCTGGTTAGAAGTATATCCGTGAAACCTTGATACTTCAAGTGCAACGGTAAAAAGTACTATCATGAGATAAAAATAGTAAAAAGAGCAATTATGTAAACTGCCTTTATCGCGAAGGCAACATGATTGCACTTAGGAAGGAGTGTAGCGGGCGTGCCTGAAGAAATACTTATAGGTTCTATCGTGCTACCGGAGCGCGTCATCCAGGGAACACTGTATATCAACGATAGCAAGATTACGCGCATCGAGGAAGGTTTTGCGGAAGGTGGCTACACGCACGATTTTCGCGGCAAGTACCTCTTGCCGGGACTGATCGAAGTGCATGGGCATCTGCGCGAGCCGGGACTTGACTATAAAGAGGATATCCCGCATGGCTCGCGGGCGGGCCTCGCGGGCGGATTTACAACGATCTTCGACATGCCGAATACGAAACCGCCTACCACGACGGTACAGCGCGTCGAGGAGCAGATCCAGCGCTACACTGGCCGCTGCTACACCGATTTCGCCATCAACATGGGCACCTCACTGGAGGACATCGACGAACTGAAGAGGGTCGAGCGGGAGCGCATCACTTCCGTCAAGATCTTCGCCGCCGGGCACGCTACGACGCCCACGACGATCGGGCGCATCAGCGATATAGCGCGCGTCTTCGAGATATTGGGCGCGAGGGGCATCATGGCGCTCGTCCACGCCGAGAACCAGGAGCTCGTCGACTACTTTACGCAACACTATCGCGACGTGTTGGGGCGACATGATCCCTACGCCTGGGGTGAGGCGCGCAACGGCTGCGTCGTGCTGACCTCGGTTTTGGAGATGATCGCGCTGGCTAAACAGTTCGGCGTCAAGCTCTACCTGCTGCATCAATCCACCGCCGATGAGTTCGCCGCGATCGAATTTGGGCGCGCGCTTGGCGTCGATGTCTACGGCGAGGTCACGACGGTTCACCTGGCGTTCAGTAGCGCCGACTACGAGGAGCGGGGCAACCTGATTAATATCTCGCCCGCTCTGCGCACGCCTGATGTGCAGGAGAAGCTGTGGCACCTGTTGCGCGCCGGGAAGATCGATACTATCGCGACCGATCACGCGCCGCACACGTTGGCGGAGAAGCGGCGCGAGAGCGTCTGGGACGTGTCATCGGGACTGCCGGGTTTTCAAGAGGCGCTGCCGCTACTGATTAGCAACTGGGTGCGACGCTTCGAACAGGAGACGCTTGAGGAAGGTCTGGTACGCATCGGACAGGTCACGTCGCGCAATGTGGCGCGCATCTTTGGCTTCGGACAGAAAGGTGGCCTGGAGGTGGGCAAGGACGCGGATATCGTCGTCGTCGATACGCGGCAGCCCTGGCGCGTCGGGCGCGATGAGCTGTTCACAAAAAACAAGTGGTCGGCGTGCGAGGGTATGGAACTGATCGGGCGTCCGGTCGCCACGTTCCTGCGCGGACAAAAGGTCTACGCGGACGGAGAGATTCTCGGCGCGGCGCAAGGGAAACATATCGAAAGGCAAGAGCGATGAACGAACCAGAAGAGACGAGCCATAGTGCGCCAGCCACCGACGCGAACGCGTCTACAGGTGCGCGTTCAGGAATCATGCAATTATTCGCCCAGGCTGGAGCGATTATGAGCGACAGTCACTTTGTCTACAGCTCCGGTCGACACAGCTCGGTTTATGTCAATAAGGACGCGCTCTACCTGCACACGAAGATCGTCGCGCAACTCTGTGCCTTGATGGCGCAACCATACAACGCGCAGGAGATCGATGTTGTGGTTGGACCGGTGCTGGGTGGCATCGTGCTCTCGCAGTGGGTCGCGCACGCCCTCAACGAGCGCCGTTCCACAGGTGAGACCCTGGCGGTCTACGCGGAAAAAGAAGGCGACGGTCCAGACAAGACCTTCGTCTTTCATCGCGGCTACGATCGCTACATTGCTGGCAAAAATATCCTCGTCGTCGAGGATGTCTTGACCACCGGCGGCTCTGCCCGTCAGGTGATCGAGGCTGTGCGCGGGCAGGGCGGCAAAGTGATAGGACTGAGCGCGCTCTGTAATCGCGGCGGCGTGCAATCCGCCGACGTTGGGAACGTACCCATTCAGCAACTGGTGACGATCGCGTTGGAGACCTTTGCCGAGGCCGATTGTCCCTTCTGTCGGCAGGGCATTTCGGTCAACACCGATCTGGGTAAAGGGCGAGCATTCCTGGCGCGGCGGCAGAGCGTATAGATACTCCAGCGGAAGAAGGAAATCATGAAATTTATTGAGAAATTGCTAGCGGCCTCGCGCGCGAACAACAGCCTGCTCTGCGTGGGATTGGACCCTGAGCCGGTGCGCTTTCCACCGCACTATCCTGGCATGGCTGCCGAAGAGTCGGTGCTGCACTTTTGCCAGGAGATCATCGAAGCCACGGCCCCCTATGTCTGCGCCTTCAAGCCGAACATCGCCTTCTTCGAGGTACTGGGAGCGCGAGGGATGCATGTTTTTCAGGAAGTAATGAAAGCGATTCCTGCGCACATTCCCGTAATCGTCGATGCTAAGCGTGGCGACATCGGCAATACCGCGCGCAACTATGCTTCCGCCTTCTTCGATATCTATGGCTGCGACGCTATCACGGTCAATCCCTATCTCGGTCGCGATAGCGTTGAGCCTTTCCTGGCGCATCGCGACAAAGGCGTCTTTCTGCTGTGCCGTACGTCGAATGCGGGCGGGCGCGACTTTCAGAACCTGCTTGTCCAGGACGCTAATGGTACGAGCAGGCCGCTCTACGAGGTCGTCGCGCAGCAGGTGCAGCAGTGGGGCGACAACTGTGGTCTGGTCGTCGGTGCCACCTATCCCGGAGAACTGAGCAAAATTCGCGAACTCTGCCCCGAACTGCCGATCCTGATTCCTGGTGTCGGCGCGCAGGGTGGCGATCTTGTCGCATCCGTTGAGGCAGGCGTGGATGCACAGGGAGAACTGGCGATTCTTGCAGTTTCCCGCGCAATTTTGTATGCTGGTGATGGCAATGAATACGCCAGCGCCGCCGCGAGTGAGGCGCGTTCGTTGCGCGATCGTATCAACAGCGCGAGAAGCGGACAACGCTGAAATAGAGGGAAATGAATTTACAGACTGAACTGGCACCGCGTCACAAAAGCGGTCTTTTGCTGCGCAATCCGGTGCTCACCGCGTCGGGCACCTTCGGCTTCGGCACAGAGTACGCGAAGATTGCCGAGATTCAGCGCCTGGGTGCCATTATCTGCAAAGGGACCACGCTGCACGCCCGCAGCGGCAACGAGCAGCCGCGCACTCTTGAGACAGCATCCGGCATGCTCAACGCCATTGGACTCCAGAATCCGGGCATCCGCGTCGTCGTAGAGCGCTTCGCGCCGCTGTGGGCAAACTGGCAGACGCCCGTTCTGGTCAATATCGCGGGCAATACGATCGAGGAATTTGTGGAGCTGGCCGAGCGGCTGGAAGGCGTCGCGGGCGTGGCTGGCATCGAGATGAACGTATCGTGTCCCAACGTGCATCGCGGGGGCGAAGTATTCGGTTCGAGTCCAGAGATGGTCGCCGACGTAACGGCAGCGGTGCGGCGCGCAACCACGTTACCGCTTATAGTCAAGCTCTCGCCCAATGCTGGTGACGTGCGCCCCGCAGCGGTCGCGGCGGCGGAAGCGGGCGCTGACGCCGTCTCGCTCATTAATACAATTACGGGCATGAGCATTGACGTGCGCGCGCGCCGCCTTGCGCTCGGCAACGGGACTGGCGGCCTCTCGGGGCCAGCGCTCAAGCCGATCGCGCTGCGCATGGTCTACGAAGTTGCCGCCGAATTGCGCTCCTCGCACCCACACGTCCCCATCATTGGTCTAGGTGGCATCAGTACCACAAGCGACGCGCTCGAATTCCTCATGGCAGGCGCGTCGGCGATCCAGGTAGGAACCATCAACTTTGTCAATCCGCACGCGGGCGTCGAAATTATCGAAGGCATCGAGGCATTCCTGCGCGCGGAGGGCGTGGAGGATGTCAAGGATATCGTTGGCGCGGCTCTGCCCTGACGTGGCCTGCACGCTCTCTCATTAAGAACTATAGCCCGTTCCGTACTCGGCCTGTAGCGGCTCGGCGACCTCCTCGGCCAGGCGATGCACGATGCCTTCTGGATAGGGGTGGCGCAGGTTCAGGATCAGGTGGTTGGCACCGGCCTCGATATAGCTCTGCGTCGTGGCGCGTACCGCGCCCAGGTCGGCGGGATTAACGATTAGCTGCACGGAGCGCGCAATCTCGGCGGGGTCGCGCCCAATGGCGGTGCAGTGCCCATCCAGAACAGTGTTTTTATGTTTGAACTCATCGGTCGAGCCACCGACGAAGTTCCAGATGCTGGCGTACTGGGCCACGACGCGTAGCGTGAGCTGCTCGCCACTGCCGCCGATTACGAACGGCGGGTACGGCTTCTGAACGGGCTTGGGTTCGCAGCGCGCCCCCTTCAACTGATAGTATTTGCCGTCGAAGTCAGAGACGGTCTCCGTCCATAGCAGCTTAATTACCTCGCACGCCTCGCCCAGGCGGCGAATGCGCTCGCCGGGCTTGTAGAGTGGAATGCCGTAAGACGTGTGTTCCAGCTCGTTCCAGCCCGCGCCGATGCCCAAGTCCAACCGGCCCTGCGAGACGATATCCACGGTCGCCGCCATATTCGCCAATACAGCGGGATGGCGATACGTATTGCCCGTGACC
>JALYTQ010000130.1 GCA_030854195.1 Chloroflexota bacterium | reverse complement strand
TCTGCTGGCGAGTCTGACGATCATCTTTGTGCTGGTCGTTGTCTCGCTCGAACCCTTCGCGATCTACTCCGGCGCTCCCGTCTCGGTGACAACGCTGATCGCCCTGCTGGTCTGCCTGATCCCAACGACGATCGGCGGCCTGCTCTCGGCCATCGGTATTGCGGGCATGGACCGCATGGTGCAGCGCAACGTGCTGGCAATGAGCGGGCGCGCCGTGGAGGCCGCTGGCGACGTGGATGTGCTCCTGCTCGATAAGACGGGAACGATCACGCTGGGCAACCGCATGGCGAATCGCTTTGTGCCCGTCGCGGGCGTCGATGAGCGCGACCTGGCGCGGGCAGCGATGCTCTCCAGCCTCTCGGATGAGACACCGGAGGGACGCTCTATCGTGGCCCTGGCACGCGAACGTTATGGCCTGCAGGAAGACGAGCCAGCGGCGGCGACATTTATCCCCTTCTCAGCGCAGACCCGCATGAGCGGCGTTGACCTGAACGGAACTGGAAGGACGAAGAGCATCCGCAAAGGTGCCTCCGACTCGGTGGTTACGTATGTGAAAGAGCTTGGTGGCACGACCAGCGAGGAATTGACGGAGATCGTGAACTCGGTGGCGCGCGCGGGCAGCACACCGCTGGTCGTCGCTGAAACCGATCCCGGTAGCAATGGCACGGGCGGGAAGGCCCGCGTGCTGGGCGTGATCGAGCTGAAGGATATCGTAAAAAGCGGCATGCGCGAGCGCTTCGATCAGATGCGCCGCATGGGCATCCGCACGATTATGATTACCGGTGACAATCCGCTGACCGCCGCGACGATCGCTAAAGAGGCGGGCGTCGATGACTTCCTGGCCCAGGCAACCCCTGAGACCAAGATGAAGCTGATTAAAGAGCAGCAGACGGGCGGACGCCTGGTGGCGATGACCGGCGATGGCACGAACGACGCTCCGGCGCTGGCCCAGGCCGATGTCGGCGTGGCGATGAATACCGGCACGCAAGCGGCCAAAGAGGCGGCCAATATGGTTGATCTCGACTCCAATCCGACCAAGCTGATCGAGGTGGTCGAGGTAGGCAAGCAGCTGCTGATTACGCGCGGTGCATTGACGACCTTCAGTATCTCCAACGACGTAGCCAAGTACTTTGCCATTATTCCGGCCATGTTCGCGGCGACCTATCCGCAGTTGAACCAGCTCAATATTATGCATCTGGCGACGCCGCATAGCGCGGTCCTCTCCGCTGTGATCTTCAATGCGCTGATCATTATCGCGTTGGTGCCGCTGGCTTTGCGCGGTGTGAAGTATCGCCCGATCGGTGCTGGAGCCTTACTGCGCCGCAACCTGCTGATCTACGGCTTTGGCGGCATCCTTATTCCGTTCATTGGCATTAAGATTATCGATCTCATTTTGACCGTCCTGCACCTGACGCTTTAATCGTGCAGTGGCAATATCAGTGGGGGTCGATGGACCACAAGGAAAACGGCCCCTATTCCAGCGAAGGAGTGGTATTATGAAAGCAGTCGGCAGGCATCTTGTTCCAGCGATAGTGTTGACGTTGATCTTCGCAGCCGTTACGGGCCTGGTCTATCCCGGCATTGTGACGGGACTGGCGCAATTGATCTTCCCCAATCAGGCCAATGGTAGCCTGCGTACGGTCAATGGACAGGTGATTGGCTCCGATCTGATCGGACAATATTGGACATCGGCGCGCTACTTCCACGGGCGGCCCTCGGCAACGCTCAGCGATGATGGCAGCAAGGCACAGCCCTACAACGCGGAGAACTCGGGTGGCTCGAACCTGGGTCCGACGAACGCGACGCTGATTAAGACGGTGCAGCAGCGCACGGCAGAGCTGCAAAAAGAGAACCCTGGCGTGCCCGTTCCGGTGGACCTGGTAACGGCCTCGGGGTCAGGTCTGGACCCCGACATCACGCCAGCTGGAGCATACTTTCAGATACCCCGCATCGCTCGTGAGCGCGGGCTCAGCCAGGATACAGTTCGCCAGCTGGTCGACAATAACATCAGCGGACGCTTTCTGGGCATCTTTGGTGAACCATACGTGAATGTGCTCGATCTCAACATCGCATTAGACGCATTGAAGAAGTAAGCTATGAGCCAACACTCTCAGGACAAAAAGCGCGAGGATGACCGTCCCGATCCCGAAGCACTGCTTGATCGCTACGGATTGCGCGATATGGAGGATTCTTCGCCCGAAGAAGCGAGTGAAGAGTCCTCTCAGACGGAGCACCATCCGCATCGACGCGGACGGTTGCGCATCTATCTCGCCTCGGTAGCAGGAGCGGGCAAGACATATGCCATGCTCAACGAAGGGCATCGGCGCGAGGGACGCGGGGCAGACGTAGTTATCGGCTATGTCGAAACACACGGGCGTCCACAGACGAAGGCGCAGATCGGTGACCTCGAAGTCATGCCGCGCAAACAGGTGACGTATCGCGGCGTGACGCTCGAAGAGATGGATACCGAAGCAATCATCGCTCGTCACCCCAATGTTGCCCTGGTCGATGAGCTGGCCCATACCAACGCGCCCGGTTCAAAACACGTCAAGCGCTACCAGGACGTGGAGGAACTGCTGGATGCGGGGATCAACGTCGTGACGACGCTCAATATCCAGCACCTGGAGAGCCTCAACGATCTGGTGGCGAGTATTACTGGCATCCGTGTGCGCGAGACGTTGCCCGATCGCATTCTGGACCAGGCGGACGAGGTGGAGCTGGTCGATATCTCGCCCGCCGCCCTGCGCCAACGCATGCGCCACGGCAACATCTATCCTCCCGAGCGGGCCGAGGCGGCGCTGAAGAACTTCTTTCGCGAGGGCAATCTAACGGCACTGCGCGAACTGGCGCTGCGACGCACGGCTGAGAAGACCGAGACGCAGTTGCAGCAATATATGACGCAACACGGCATCAGCCAGGTCTGGCCCGCCAGCGAGCGCGTGCTGGTGGGCTTTGACCATCGCGATCACACGCGCCAGGTGTTGCGCGACGCGTGGCGGCTGTCACACGGCCTGCATGCGGACCTGTTCGCGATCTCGATCGAACCGGAGGGGTATCTCCTCTTCACTAGCAAGCTTATCGGCCTGCTCAAATATGGACGAGACGCGAAGAGGCAGCAGGAGGTCGCTCTCCACCGCCTGGAAGAACATGCCGTGCTCGCCGAAGATCTGGGGGCCGAGGTCATCCGCACGCGCAGCTCGGATATCGCCCGCACGCTGGTCGAGGTGGCGCGCGAACACCAGATCACGCAGCTCGTTCTGGGCCAACCTGCCCGCAGCCGCTGGGAGGAGTTGTTACGCGGCTCGATCATCAACCGCCTGCTACGCATGAATCAAGATATCGATATTCACCTGGTGCCGCGCGCGCGATAGGGAGAGGTAATATCTTTTCATAACGTTTTCTCCGCAAAGGCTCCTTTGTCGATCTGGCTCATATTTATGCCAACTGGTAGGAAAGAGCAATGACGCCCGAACTAAACGCTCTTGTCTCTACCAGTCTCAGAGTCTTCTTTCCGCTCCCCTCTCCGAAGAGGCGCTTTCCACTTCCCAGAACAACAGGATAGACGAGGAGCCGATATTCATCAACGAGGTCATGTTGCATCAGCGTATGGATAAGTTCGCCACTCCCATAGATCAAGATGTCCTGACCGGCCTCGTGAATTATGCCAGCGAAATATCACAGCATCACCGCAACACTTGTTTTTCTCGCTCAAGTACAGTATGCTTTTTCGTGGGCACTTCACATTTGAGCCAAGTTGTGCTATTGGTGATTATAGGAATCAAAATATGATCTAAAAGATAGTAACATACCTGCGCAGCTTCCTCTACCAATACACAATTGTTAAGCAGAAAACTTTACCACCTGAACTGGCCTGGTCTGCGAGAGCTGAATCTCCCCGCATTCCTTGTTAGTTGTACTCGCAACACTATACTACGAGCACTCGCCAAACAGGTAATGTGTGTGATGGCTATCAAGATGGCTCTCCAAAACGAACCTCGGCAGAATGTTTTTCTTGGTGGTGTTCTCTTTGTGCAAAGCAAGCAAACAAGCAATTTATCGTCTAAAGGAGCATTTTCTGCGTTGACAAAAATGCACAGGTATCTTGTGCATGATCTCTTGTATGATGCCCTGCCAAAAAGAAAGCTGGGCGTCCTGAAGCGAGAGAAGTGGTTTTCTCTTTCACGGGAAGGAGCATCTGGTAATGGAACCCCCCCTGGTAAGTTCAACAAAAACAACACAGCAAGAAGCAGGAGCACAAATCGATCTCCTCACTGTTGCAGCAATTGCCATTTTTACGTATCTTCTCTGTTCAATCACCCATGAAGCACTAGGTCATGGACTGACGGCCCTTCTTCTGGGGTTCCATGTCCAACACGTTTCCTCAGTCGATGCTTCCATCAGCTATGTAGGAATTCCTGACTGGAAGAAACGAACGGTTAGTGCGGCAGGGTGCGGCGCTCAAGTTGTGGTGGCGCTGCTCACATTGGGGCTGATGCGCCTGACACAGAAGGGCAGTGCGACCACGCGCTACTTCCTCTGGCTCTTCTCAACGGTCAATCTGATTATCCCTGGCGGCTACCTCATGGTCCTGACTTTCGCGGGTTTTGGGGATTGGAATGCTTTTGTCCAGGGACTCTCATCGCCTCTAGCATGGAGGATAGGACTCACACTCCTTGGCGTTCTCATCTCACTGCTGGGTCTCTACGTGGGAGCACACAATCTTGAGCCATTTGCCGGACGCGCTACGACGGGACCAGACGCGCGCCGCAAACGGCGTGTCAAGTTAACATTCACATCCTACCTGGCAGGAAGTGCTGCGTTGACGCTCTCATCCATCTTCAATCCCGTCAGTCCACTGCTTATTCTGATTTCAGGGGCAGCCGCGAGTTTCGGGGGAACAGCCTTTCTGATGTTTATCAACTCGTTTCTACGCAAGCCTCTTGCCACGACACCGGAAATCCCTTTAACACCAACTCGCAACTGGTTTTGGATCGGACTTGGCATCGTCGCATTGCTTATCTATTTCGTCGTTCTGGGACCAGGATTGCCACGATAAGCACCTCGTACGAGAACAGCAGGAGTGTATCGATGCAGGCAAGCAAGCAGATTCATGGATTGTCTGTCTGCATCTATTCTTTTGTTGCATAGCAAAGTACCGAGGGATAGTATGCGCAAGCGTGGAGCCTCCTCCATCTATATCATGCTGAGCGGCGCGTCGTCGCTCTTCTTTTCAATGCTCCTCACCATAGAGCTAGTCTACCTGACTCTAACGATAGGATTTAGCCCGTTGCAACTGGTGCTCATCGGCACCGTGCGACAAAGCATCAGTTTCCTGTTCCAGGCACCGATATGTATGGTCGCCGCTGGGCTGTGGTGCTCGGCGTCTTGCACGATGTCGCGCCCTGACAGAAGCCAGGGCGCGAGCAGCTATTCGCCATACGGCACCCATATATTCTTGACCTGGGTAGAGGCGCGCAGAAACTCCGGCCCCTCGCCCTGTTGCGTATTTATCCAGGCACGAGCACGACCGTAGTTGACCCAGGTGCGCTTCATATTCCCCGCCGATGCCAGCTCTACACGCTGCGAGCCATCGGTGCTCCCGAAGTACCACATGGCGTCAACATCGTCGTGCTCGGCCAGCACCTGGCTCAGGGCGTTGCGCTCGCCGGTGACGATGTTGACGACGCCAGGTGGCAGGTCGGAGGTCTCGAAGACCTGGTAGCAATCGGTGGCGCTCAGCGGTGCCACTTGCGAGGGGACGACGACAACGGCGTTGCCCATCGCAATCGCGGGCGCGACCAGCGAGATGAAGCCAAGCAAGGGATATTCGTCGGGACAGGCTATCCCAATGACGCCGATCGCTTCAGGCAGGGCCAGGACGACGCCGCACAGTGGAGGACGATGCACGCTCCCCTCGTACTTGTCGGTCCAGGCGGCGTAGCTGAAGAGGCGCGAGAGCGTCGTCTGCACTTCGTTTCTGGCATCGGAGTAACTACGACCGGTCTGCTGCATGATACGGCGCGCAAACTCGTCTTCACGCACTGAGAGGTTCTCGGCCATGTAGTAGAGAATCTGCGCGCGATTATGCGTCGTACCGCTTGCCCAGCCACTGGCCTTGTGCGCGGCCTCAACGGCGTTGCGGATATCTTTGCGGTTCCCCTCGCCGACCTCGCCGATCAGCCGACCGTCAACATCAAAAACGCTGCGGCTATATCCTGAGTCAGGACGTACCTGCTTGCCCGCGATAAAGAGCTTGGGCGTGCGGTCGATTGCCGGTAAACTTGCGGCGGGAAACGCAGAATCTGATTCAGCGTTCTCTTCATGGATAGCGCCATTCTCGCCAGTCCCATTCGAGGAGGAATGCTCTTCGTCGGTCGCTATCTCCGCGAAGGCGCTTGTTGAGGACGCTGCCTGCTCCACCTCCCAGGCGGGATGCAGGTATTCGTACAGACCCTCCTTGCCACCCTCGCGCCCGAAGCCGCTCTCGCGGTAGCCGCCGAAGCCGCTGGAGGCGTCGAACATGTTGGTGCAATTGATCCAGACGCTGCCCGCTTTGATCTTCGGCGCGATATCCAGGGCCAGGTTGATGTTCTCGCTCCATATGCTCGCCGCCAGCCCGTAGCGCGTATTATTCGCCAGCTCGACGGCTTCGGCGGGCGTGCGGAAGGTCATCGCGACCAGGACGGGTCCGAAGATTTCGACCTGCGCGATCGTCGAGGCGGGCGAGACGTTGGTGAAGAGCGTGGGCGGGAAGAAGTAACCGTCAGTTGGACAGGACCAGGACGGCTGCCAGACCTGCGCGCCCTCCTCGATGCCCTGTGCGACCAGGCGCTGAATCTCCTGCAACTGCGCCGACGAGACGATGGCACCGATGTCGATGGCCTTGTCCAATGGATTGCCCACGCGCAGGCGCTCCATGCGCGCAAGCAATTTCGCGTGCAGACGATCGGCGATATTTTCCTGCACAAGGAGGCGCGAACCGGCGCAGCAGACCTGGCCTTGATTGAACCAGATCGCGTCCACCACGCCCTCGACGACGCTATCCAGGTCGGCATCATCGAAGACGATAAAGGGCGATTTACCGCCCAGTTCCAGCGAGAGCTTCTTGCCTGAGCCAGCGGTGGCACGCCGAATAGAACGTCCTACGTCGGTCGAGCCGGTAAAGGCGATCTTTTTGACGCCGGGATGGCGCACCAGAGCCTCGCCAACCTGTGACGCCTCGCCTGTCAGAATATTGATGACGCCCGGCGGAAGGCCGATCTCCTGCACAATCTCGGCGAACTTGAGCGCACTGAGCGGCGTGTAGCGCGCTGGCTTGAGCACGACGGTATTGCCCATCGCGATGGCGGGCGCGATCTTCCAGGCGAGCATTAATAAGGGGAAGTTCCAGGGGATGATCTGCCCGACGACGCCCACAGGCTCGTAGCCGGACAGCTCCGAGGCCATGAGCTGCGCCCAGCCAGCGTGATAGTAGAAGTGACGCGCCACCAGGGGAATATCGAGGTCGCGCGTCTCACGGATCGATTTGCCGTTGTCGAGCGCCTCCAGTACGGCGAGCAGGCGCGCATGCTTCTGTATCTGGCGCGCCAGGGCGTAGAGGTAACGCGCGCGTATATGCCCAGGCGTCGCGCTCCATTGCTCGAAGGCCGCGCTGGCAGCCGCGACGGTGCTATCTACATCGGCGCTATTGGCCGAGGCGACCTGCGTCAACACCTTGCAGGTCGCGGGATTGATGCTGTCGAGATACTGCCCGCTAGCAGGACTTACCCACTGATTATTGATAAAAAGCTTGAAGGGCTGATGGTCTTTGAGCCATGCTAGCGCCGTTGAAGCGGCCTCTGGCGCGGGACCGTAGTCCATCGTCTCAAATATATCCATGACGCTCATCTCGTTATACCTCTCTTGTATATCGGTGCTTGACAAACCTGCTTTATTCGTATATACTCATTCCTACGTGGTTGGGCGGCACATGTTCTTCCCGTGATCGGGATTGAAACAACTCAAACCATCGGGTTATGATGCGCCGCCGCGTAGCGACCGGTGACGAAGTACGAGAGCTGCCGCTCGATATCGGAGAGCAGGCCGCTGGCACCGATGCGGAAGAGGGAGTTGTGCAGCCATTCGTTGCCCAACTCCTCTTTCATCAGCATCAGCCAGTCCAGGGATGATTTCGCTGAACGTATGCCGCCCGCTGGCTTAAAGCCGACCTTGTAGCCGGTCTGCTCGTAATAATCGCGAATGGCGCGCACCATGACCAGGCCCACCGGGAGCGTCGCGTTGACGGGCTCTTTTCCTGTCGATGTTTTAATGAAATCAGCGCCAGCCATCATGCAGACGAAGCTCGCCATGCCGACGTTGCGCAGGGTCGCCAGCTCGTGCGTCGCCAGGATAGTCTTCATATGCGCGTCGCCGCACGCCTCGCGAAAGGCGCGCACCTCGTCGTAGAGCGCCTGCCAGTTTCCAGTCAGCACATGCGCGCGCGAGATGACGATATCTATCTCAGCAGCACCCGCCTGGACCGAGGCCGCGATCTCCTGCAATTTCTGCTCGAAGGGATTCTGTCCGGCAGGGAAGCCAGTTGAGACGGCGGCGACGGGAATATCCGTGCCGCGCAATGCATCGACAGCGACGGCGACGAGATTGTGGTAGACGCAGACCGCGCCAACCTGCAAGTGGTCCGCTCCCAGAGCCGCCAGAATCTCGGGCCGCAGCGGTTGGCGCGCCTTGGCGCAGAGACGCTGGACATTGCCGGGCGTATCATCGCCCGCCAGCGTCGTCAGATCCATACAGGTGATCGCCCGTAGCAGCCACGCCGCCTGCCATTCCTTCTTGACGGTACGCCGCGTGCTCAGCGTGGCGGCGCGGCGCTCAACGGCGCTGCGGTTCACATGCACCTGCCGCACCCAATCCAGGTCCAGGGGCAGCCCAGGATTGCGCGCCTGTTCGCTGCGCGCTTCCTGCCCAGCTTCCAGTTCAGTTGGTGGTTTCATGCTCGTCATAGCTCGTTTCCTCTTAGCGCTAATGAGTATGTATTTATTTTCACACTCTATCTTCACGTATACAAGAGGAGCTTGTCAAGCCACTGAGATCGACTGCGCCACCTTATCGTCACCCATCCCAAAGTGACCGCATTCAGCGCACACGACCCGCCTGGCATGCCACCTGGACCAATCATGGTCCAGTGGCATCATGTTCCGGCATTTCCTCTCATAAGCAGTTATAAATTCATAATACCATTTTCATGCATCAATAAATATTCATGTATTTTGCTTCAAACATCCAATATTATGATTATTAAGATATATTCATGCTAAAAATGCAAGAAAATGTTACACTTCATACTATAAAAATAGTTGACCATAGCGTATACCCATTAATCAAATTTTAGTTCTGTGTATCGCAGCACCTTACTTATTCCTATACACATAACTCGCAGCAACGAGCATGTGTACGCGATCGCGAGGGAACAACTATGCCAACTCAATCTACCATCTGTCTCGTTACTATCCACGGTATTGGCTTTGAGCAGTCGCCGGTTCTAGATGCAGATAACAAGTATACTATTCTTCCAGGCTACGCCGACGCCTTGCACGAGCACCTCAGTTCCTACCTGGGCGCAACATTGAGCGACGATCCGCAGCGCGCGCGCCATCAAGCGGGAGAGGCTGGTCCCATCTATGTCAGCAGCGTCTGGCCGCCCAATACGCGTAAGCGAGAGGAGGGTCTCAAGCGCCTGGGTACCTGGGATGCGTCCGGCTTCAGAGGCCAGCTCGACGCTTCTAACGCCCCGCTCACCGACGGAAAAGGCACGGTCAGTCATATCGCGCTGGTCTATTCGGAACTTGAAGGGCAGACACCGCAACTGGGTGCCGCGTTGGTGGCAGGCAGCATGAGCGCCCTGAATCTCTCCCATTATGCCAGCGTGCTTGAGACGATCCGCCTGACATTCACCGATACACAGCCCTTCTGGAACCACCTACTCCACCTCTGGGACAACCAGGCGCTCGATCAGTCCCAGGCATCCGCTGCGGCAAATCCGAGCTTGAAGGTGCGCAGGGATCTGCATCCGCAAGCGGCAGCGCCGAGCGAGAATGGGCACGCCCTGCAAGGCTTGATCGCCGTGCTCAGACAACTGGAAAACGACGTGGCGGCATACGTCTGCCATAACGAACAACGCGAGCGGGTGCGTGGCTTCGTACTCGATGCACTCTTGCGCCTGGCCAGCCGCGATGATGTGGAGGGGATCGTCATTAACTCGCACAGCAACGGCACCGTCGTCGCCCTCGACGTTCTGCGCGACCTGCCTCCGTTCGCGGCAAAAAAAATCCTGGGCTTCGTTACGGCTGGCAGCCCGCTACGCAAGTATAGCGACTTCTTCAATTGGGGTGAACATATGTCGACGATCCCCAGAATCGAGAAGTGGCTCAATTTCCTCGATCCCAAAGATCCAGTCGCCGATCCCCTGGGCCCCGATGCCTCCTGGAAGCGCGGCAAGCAGGTGACGAAGAAGATGCTTACTGGACTCTATAAAGCGCTCGACCCCAATACAGGCGAGGTTTTCCCTATGAGGATCGACGATCGCAAGGTCGATAATCTCAAGCATAGCACCGGCGGCGGTCTGCAAGCGCACAATTACTGGGATAACGAGCCGCAGTTCGTCAAACCGCTGGGCGATCTCTTGTGCGAATTCGCGTTGCGCACGGCACCAGTTGTAAGTCAGGCAAGCTAGCACGTACCATTTATCCTTGACGCCAACGATCAAGCCAGCTCGCCCAGCGATCAGCATGGCGGGCGAGCTGGCGCAACTTGAGCAGCGCCAGACCCGTCTCGCGTATCCCGACCTGCCGCTCATCCTCTCCGCTACTGGCCTCGCCCAGAGAACGCTGCATATTGAATAACAGCCAACCGAGCCAGATGCCCATGACGCCAGAGAGAGCATCGCTGCCCGTCGCCCGCACGACACCACCCGCGGAGACGTAGCCCTCGACGAGCGCGCTAAACGTATCTTCCCGCACCGCCTCAATCGCCAGTCCGCTCCAATCCAGCGCGACGCTCGCCAGTTCCATCGTTGGATTGACCAGACCCGCGCTCTCCCAATCCACGAGGAGCGGCGTGTGCTCGTCGCGCCAGATAACGTTCTTCTGATCGATGTCGCGGTGGCTAACGATCATCTCCTGGCTCAACCGCGTGCCCACCTGCTCGTAGAGGCGGCTCCATTCGATGAGCTGCGGCATAGCCACGCGTACATGTCGCGCCCAGGCTATACCCTGGTCATATGCCTGTACGCTCAGCAGGTCCCAATCGTCATCGTGAAAGCTGCCCCACTCCGCTAGCGGCAAACCGGGGAACGGAAGATTGAGCGCGTGCATATGTCCCAGCACAGCGCCTATCTGCCTCCCATGCTCAGGTTCCACTGACGGAGCCGCCAGCACCTCGCCAGCTATCCAGGGATAGGCCAGCAGCGTAATATCGTCGATCTCCTGCACCGGATCACCACTACAGTCCAACGCAGCCAGAGCGGGAACACCATGAGTCGCCATCGCCGCCGCGATCTGCTCACTGAGACGATAGGTCTCATGCATATGTGGCCTGCGCATAATAGCTGGATTGAGTTGCTTGATGGCGAAAGAGCCGCGCGTTGTATCAAGCCGCCATAGACGATGCAATAGGCCACCAGGGACACTCCGCAGCTCGCCCATTGGCTCTCCAAGGCTACATACGGCACAGAGGCGCGCTATCTGTGCAACATTCATAAACATTCACACCGATCTACAAAACAAGGCTATTGCTGTTCGCTCTTCAGTAGGGATGGGGCTTGCCTCCATCGGGCACGGGAATCACGTTGTGGAACCGGATGGAGGCAAGCCCCATCCCTACTGATTGGTTCAATTCTACCACACGTGCCAGCAATGGACAGGTGAGAATATGGGATCAGACCCAGCCAGCGTTGAATGATTCAGGCTACTGACTCCCTGCAAACTCAAGCATCTTGAAGTCGGCGTTCGGGAAGGTCTTTCCGAGTCCCACCTGTCACTTTACCCCTAGTTTATCCGTGCCCTGAGCCATATATGGGTCAAATGACCCATGCAGCGACCATCGATACAGTCTATGCTTAATACGTCGCCCGCAACAGCCATCAAGTACTTCCCTGATCGGAAGAAAGGAAGCTCCAGTGAAAAAGCAGCCACCCCTCATGATACTGATCATGTTTATACTGCTCTTGCTGGCCCTTTCGCCCCTGATCTGCCGACAGATCTCTACGGCGTTTACACATGCGCATACAGCTATACCAATATATAGTCCACGTAGACCTGCTGACGACCAGGTTGTGTCCTGCTCCTCGGCCTTTCCTATGTTCGCCACTGCAGAAAAACGCTCCTTCTTCTTCGGCTATGCTGTGCAGAACGGACAGAGTGCTCGCTGCGGCGTCGTGGTATACGCGAACGTCGCGGCTACACTTTATACCTCGTTGCCAGCACTTTGAGCCAGTTGAGCTGCTTCTCGGTTGGCACAAAATTATTTTTTTGCAGCCGCTTCACCATATCGCCGACAAATTTGCGTTCCTGCTCACCGACGACGATGCCCTCGAAGAGCGTATTGAGCTTCTGTGCCTGCGCGCGCATCTTCGCCAGGTCCGCCGGGGCAGCGCCATTGCGCGCCTCGGGCAGCTGCGAGGCCTGCCACTTCTCATAGGCGGCGTGATCCTTGTTGAACGCGCCCAGCCCGGCGAGTTCGTCGGCGCGCTCGTTATGGATGTGGCCTGCATGCCCGCGCACCCAGGTAAATTGCGGTGGCTTCTTGCGATAGCTGAGGAGATGGCGATATATTTGCCATAAATCCGGATTAGCTTTGGCAAAGTACTCGCTTTGTTACCTGGAACCAGATCGCCAGCGAATTGCGATCGGTCCTGGCCATGCCTACCTCGGACGCTACATAGTATACATAGGACACCGCAATAGTGTACATATCACGCTATCGCGGTGACTTTATCTTGTTGATGGCATTGTCGTCCCCACAGTTAGCTCTACCAAAATACCAGGAACATGGTGCTATTAATACATACTATATCTTAGTAATGTACATAAAGCACTATCAAAGCATGTAAATCCCTCGATAAGATATGTTCATCCTATAGTTGATTATCTATAATACGCTTTCAGGTTTCCCTCCTTAAAAAAGGTTATCTTTAAGCCATTTGGAATGGCATTACTCAAATATAAAAAGTACAAAATACCTTATAAGCGCTTATTTATTTTCTACTATTTAGTTGCTAGGTTGCTAGTTAACCCAAAAAGCTCTTTTAACTGTCTCCACTCTTCAATTCCACTAATCATAACCTTTAAATTTTTTGCTAAAGCAAGTGTTTCAGATGGTATTTGGTCAAATATCACAAGCCAACATTTGGCATTTAATATTTGACCAAATCTAGCTAATTGGTAAACAACTTCAGGTGCGGGGGGAAAAAGTTCTGTTTTTATTATCCACCTTAACCCAGAAGAGTCATCGTTTAGTGC
>JALYTQ010000389.1 GCA_030854195.1 Chloroflexota bacterium | reverse complement strand
GTCTGTATCTTGTCGTGTTGCTGCTTACGCTCATCAATACCTCCTTTGTCTGGGATTTCTATGTTGTATTTTCAATCAGCTTTGGCCTGTTTTGGGGAGTTCGCCTGTTGCTTGCCGTGAGTTGTATGGCTCTCGCACTGTTTGCCTTTCAGGGCTTACTGGTCTGGCCGCCGACTGGTGGGACGCTGGTGGGCATCGCCGGTCAAACGTTGACGCTCTTCAGCATCACTGGTTTTACCATGATGTTCCAGCATTTGATAGGGGAGCGCTTTGAGCGCAATGAAATTTTTAAGCAACTGACGCAAGCCAATGGCGAGCTAGAGGAGGCCCATCGCCAACTCGCGCAATCTGTCGTCCAGGAGCAGGAGCTTGCCGTCTTGCGTGAGCGTACCCGGCTGGCACGCGAGATGCACGATACCATCGGCCATGCACTGGTTCTTATCTCCGTCAAGCTTGAAGCAGCCCAGCGGCTCCGTGAACGGAATCCTGAACGCTGTGACCGCGAGTTGGAGTCCACGAAAGCGATTGCGCGCGAAACGATGACTGCCTTGCGTGCCTCCATCGCCGACTTGCGCTCCCCAGCATTGGAACACGAACCTATGCAGCATGCACTCAGCCGCTCTGCCAGAGAACTTGCCCAGCGTAGTGGTCTGTCCGTCACCTATACCTTCCAGGCAGATATCGACCTTCTCCCCGCAGCTATCGAAGAAACGCTCTGGAAGGTGTGCCAGGAGGCATTTACCAATATCGAAAAACATGCCCATGCAAGCCACGTACAAGTGCATATCAGTCGGCAGGATGAGAAACTACTTCTGCATATCCACGATGATGGCATCGGCTTACCTCCGGCATTGTGCCAACCCGACAGAGACGGGAGCTTTGTGTACAGCAACGCCGCTGGTCACTATGGACTGCGGGGCATGCTCGAACGCACAGAAGCCATAGGTGGTCATCTTATGCTGCGCTCCGGCAAAGAGCAAGGAACGACCATCGAAATTGAACTATCGCTCTAGAATAGTCGCTGGATAGCTATTCCACGCCGATATCCCAGGCCTGCTGCAGGTCCGCGCGGGAGTAGCATTGGAAGGCCATGAGCGTATGGGTTTTGGTGATCGTGGGGAGTTGTTGCATGTGGCGCGTCACAACGTCGGCCAGTTCCTCGTAGTTCTGGAAACGGAGCACCGCGACCAGGTCGTAATCGCCCGTGACCGAATAGACCTCGGCGATGCCTTCGACCTCTAAGAGGCGCTGGGCCGTCTCGTTGATCTGGCCGCGCTGTACGTTGACTAATACCATTGCCGTTACCATAAAAAATCCTCCTGTTGGCAGGGCTTCTCGTCCCAATGTAGAGCAGGTTTTATGCTCGGAGGGATGCTCTTATCCCCTCCATAGTATTGTATACGCGCTAAGGGAGATTGTGCATCTCATTGGCGCTCCTGGGCCAGTTTGCGTAGAGCCTTTTTGTCGATCTTGCCGATGGCGTTGCGCGGCAGGGCATGCACGAACTCTATCTCTCTGGGCGTCTTGTAGTTCGCGAGCCGTTCGCGGCAATAGGCCATCAGGGTCTCCGCCTCGACGGGGGTACGCGTCACGACGAACGCCTTGACCTCCTCGCCCATGCGCTCCGAAGGGACGCCGACGACCGCCGCCTCGATGACCGACGGATAGGTGGCGAGCACCTCTTCAACGTCGCGTGGATAGACGTTGAGGCCACCGCGAATGATCAGATCCTTCTTGCGCTCAAGAATGTAGAGGTAGCCATCTTCGTCGAAACGGCCCATATCGCCGGTGTGCAGCCAACCATTGCGCAAGGCGGCAGCCGTAGCTTCGGGCATGTTGTAGTAGCCCTGCATTATGTTGGGTCCGCGTGCCACCACCTCGCCGATCTCGCCCACTGGCAGCGGATTATCGGTGGGATCGACGACGTGCACCTCTACGCCGGGCAGGGGCTTGCCCACCGAACCGGGCTTTACAGGTATATCAAGGGTATGACCGGTCAGCGCGGTCGTACCTTCCGAAAGACCGTAGCCCTCGCGGATCACGCAATGAAATTTCTGCTGGAAGCCCTCCAGCACATGGACGGGCAGGGGAGCGGAGCCGCTCACACAGTATTGCAGGCTGCTGGTATCGTAGGTATCGGCATCGGGCGCAAAGAGCAGGGCGACGAACATAGCGGGAACGCCCGCGAAGGCCGTGATGCGATGGCGCAGAATCGCCGCAAGGACCGCAGTGGTATCGAAGCGGGGATGCATAACTACCTTTGTGCCCGCGAGATAGGCAACATTGGACATAAGAATGCCAAAGGCATGGGCAAGCGGCAGAATCGCCAGATTCGCATCGCCCGGCTTCATGTCCACGCCCCTGGACGAGAGCGCGTTCTGCATCAGGTTGTTGTGGCTGAGCATTACGCCCTTGGGATGGCCGGTCGTGCCAGAGGTGTAGAGGATTACAGCGGTATCATTCGGCAAGATATCGACACCCTCCATACCTGACAGGTAGCTATCGGCTTGCGCGGCCCCTCGCGCCAGGACAGCCCTATAAGCGACGAACTGTGGCGTAATCTGCTCGTTTGCTAAGTGGATATCGGGCATGTCTGTCGAGATAATGTAGCGCATCGTTGGCAGGCCGCTCAAGGCAGGCTGCAGCAGGGGCACGAGGGGCGGGCTAGTGAGGATAGCTTTTGCCTCCGAGTTCTGAGCGATGTAGTGGACTTCCGGCCCCTTGAGCAAGGGGAGCACGGGGATCGCCACGGCTCCCAGTCTGGCGAGCGCCTGGTAGGAGATAAGCACCTCCGGGCTATTAATCATCATGACCAGCACGCGATCGCCCTTCTCAACGCCCAGAGAGCGCAGGCCATCGGACAGCTGCGTAGCCTCGCGGGCAAGCTCCACATTGGTATAGGAGCGCGTCTGTTGCTGGTCTTCATAAATAATCTGCGTATAGGGTGCGAAGTGGCTACAATTGTAGATCGAGAGATCGTACAGCACCTTGAGATCCTGGTCGGTCATGTTTTTCATCGTTGCAATGACTCTCCTATGAGTGTAGACATAACAACAGGAATAGCATAACAACTATTATTCCGCTTGATATATTCCCACTTGACACGATAGATTTTCAAGAGTATACTTTGCCTCACTGGGAACGGCTGGGGTACCTGTCATCACTCGCCCCGTCTGGGATGGAAACAGATACTAAAATACAGGATGCATTGACCGCCACTGACTGGGCGTCGTTGCCTTAACCGCCGGTTCCCAGCCCTGCTCCCCATAGAGCAGTGATGGGTCCCACCTGGGGTTCTTCTGATAAAAGCGATAGCGGATCTGCCAGTGAGGTCCGAGCTTTTGTTTTTCGTGATGGGCGGTATCCACGCCGAGGCGAAACGAGAGCAATTGCGCGTAATACGGTTGGAGGCGATACTCCATATCGTCGGTGTCCAGTTCATGATCGACGAAGGACATCTGCAGATCGAAACTATACATATAATCCATTACCTCCGCATCACGGTCCTCCTCATCCGTGCGGTGAATAAGCACAACCATGCCCAGCATCTCAAACTGGCAGTAAGGTTCGCCCGCGAAAGAATCCTGCCTGAATGGAGGCAGCAGAAGAAGATCACGTATCTCTGTAGCGAGTTGTTGTAATGATTTGTCTGTCCTCACGCAGATTTGAAATGACATACGAACGGCTCCTTAAGGGATACGGAGGATATATAAAAAAGCTAACCCCATCTTACGACCGACAGAGAGAGGTGTCAAGCTATAGCGCCACAAAATATTAGTAGGGATGGGGCTTGCC
>JALYTQ010000129.1:11366-13616 GCA_030854195.1 Chloroflexota bacterium | reverse complement strand
GTGATGCTCTGGCCTGATTGCGGGGCCAGGTCTTTGACGGCGACCGAGGTCGGCAGGTTCAGCGCGTAGTACTGCGCCGTCGCCAACGCGGCGGGCGTCAGGGTGCCACCTGCTTTGCCGTTGTCGCTCTGAGCGTAGACGGTGCGGCCTAATGCATCGACAAAGGCGATCGAAACATGTCCATTGGCATCGGTGATCGTGGCCGTCAGGTAGGTGTGGCTATCCCCGCTCTGTGTCCCCAGGCCATAGACCGCCGTGCTGCTCTTGCCTACCGCATCCTGCACACTCTTCGTGCGACCGGCAGGATTAAGCGTGGTAATGGTGCCCGCGACACTGGTATACGTGCTGGGATCGACCCAACTGCTCGTACTGGCAATGGTGGTGGGCTGGCTCACGAAGACCGTGTGCGCCGCGTCGTTGTAGGTGGTGAAGCTGAAGATGGTGTGCGCCGCGTCGGAGGCCGGGGCCAGGACTTCGGTCGCCCGGCCCATGGCATCGTAGAAGGTGCGCGTCACCGCGCTGCTGTAGAGCGAGGTGCTGCGTGCCTCCTGCACGCAAGGCACCAGGCTGTTATTGGTGCAGGTCGAGACCGTCTGGCTCTGATTGGTGAAACCACCGCTTTCGCCAGGCAGTTTGCTCTGCACCAGGGGATTGCCGCCAGGATAGGTGTAGGCCAGCGTCGTCGTCTGCCCATTGACATCCTTCGTGCTCGTGGGCACCTGTCCCTGCGTGGCATCGTAGCTGGTCGTGCTGCTCTGTCCAAAGGCGTTGCTCTGCTGCTTTAGCAGGCCGCTCTGTCCATCGTAGACCGCACAGGTGGTGTAGTAGCCCTCGCCCCAGTTGCCTGAGAGAATAGCTGGAGCGGTGCTCAATTTACAACTCTCATAAGTGTTGCAAGCCTTACTATAATGAAGACATTGGGGAGAGATCAGGCTACGCAGGCATCTCCGGGTTGTAGCCTGATCTCAGAACGTATTACTGGACTACGATGCTATTTGTAGTACAGGTCTGATCGCCATATTCATTCACGCAGATGGGATAGGACCCGGTGGGTACTCCCTGGACGGTTGCTGTCACGGTAAACGATCCGGTTCCATCAGCAACCAGATAATCAACAAGCGATATCTCTTCACCGTGAGTTTCCCACAAAATATAGAGATTCGCATTGGGTTGAAAGCGTGTGCCTGTCACCGTAATTTGATCACCATTGTGGACAGTTGAGGGTGTCGCAGTGACTATAGAGCTGTAATAATAGAGATAGGTTGCTGAGAGATTGGCTGTGGTGTCCTGCGCTTCTATCTCATTAAGATTTACTCCTGGGTACTCTGGCAAGAGAAATGTCGCGGTGAAGGTTCCATCGCTGGCGCTGGTCGTGGTTGCAACGATCTTGTTGATAAAGAGGATGTTGATGGTATCGTTTGCACCAAAGCTTCCTCCGTTCACTGTCACTGACTGACCTGTATCTGTCCCTCCATTCGCAAAGATGGCGGGATAATTGTTGACAGTTTGCACGATGGCAACATGGCTCGTGGCACCAACCACTGCAATAGTCACCGTCGAGCCAAGTGTGCTGGGTATAAGGAAGCCTGCAAGAAAGCTGCCTATTGCATCTGCTTGACTAGAAGCAATGATATATTGTCCGGACTTCTGATAGTTCCAATAAATGTTTACCGTCTCATTTGCGGCAAAGTTCTCACCGTCGAACAGCATATTATAGCCATAGTAAGCATCACTGGAATTATCATATTCATCCGTAATTAAGAGCGTTGGGGTGAGAAACTTCAATGGAGTACGCACATGCTCCGTGCCGGTGGCATTGACCGCATATACAAAGTAGTGAGTCGCAGGATTATAGGTCGATGGAATCGGCAGATCAACAGAGAAGGCACCAGTAGAGTCAGTGGTGGCAGAGACGATACCATTTTTGGGTGTTTGCAGGTAGACGCTGACCGTTTCCCCGCTACTAAAACCGCCTCCTAAAATCGTGGTGGGTCTCCCCAGATTGACGGCATTGCCATCAACGGCGATACCTGGACCTATGGCGAGGGTATTTGTCGCCTGCAAACCATGATTATCGCTTGCCGTGATGGTGTAAGTGCCTATAGGAGCGGACGGAGGAACAATGGTAGTTTTTCCTGCACCGTTTTTATCAGTCGAGATAAATCCAATGCTTTGACCACCATTCGCATTCCATTGAATATATACACTATCAGGAGATACAAATCCCGTTACCTTGATTGTTACCGATTT
>JALYTQ010000129.1:0-11356 GCA_030854195.1 Chloroflexota bacterium | reverse complement strand
GTGTATGCCTCCTGGTTCAGCAATCAGGGTCAAGGGAAAGATCTTAAAATAGGTTCTGATGGAAGCTGGCCTCTGGTTTGTGCGCACGATGGTGATTGGATAGATCCCGTTGCCAAGATTGGCTGGCGGAATAAAGGAGAACGAGAGATTACCAGTCGCACTGGTTGTCGCGGTCCCTTCAGAAAGACCACTCGCGTCTGCTCCCCAATAGATGCTGACGGTTTCGTTCGGGACGAATGAGGCTCCACTGTACTGTACAGAGATTCCAGGTTGACCTGCGACAGTGGGAACATATGGCATGAACGTCAATGTCGTTGTGGCCTGGTTATTTGTCGTTTCATCTACAGCGATTAAAGTATGCCGGCCCTGCGTCACAGAGGTAGCAGGTAATTGAATTTTCACTGAAACATTGCCATTTATATCGCTACCAGGAATTGCGAGCGGCCAGTTATCTAGACTATCAAAGTATATCTGTATAGAACTTTCCTGCGAGAATCCACTCCCCGTTACCTCAACGGATGCTCCTGGGCGCACAAACTTTTGCGAGACTTTAATTGTAGGCACTACTGCGCTTGCATGTGCCTTTTGCGAAGTTTTGGAATGTAAAATAGGAACGGCGACAACAAGGGTTGCGAGAAGTAGCGTGGTTAATACAATCCACACTGTTCGATGAAGATATCTTTTCAATTTTTTACCTCTTCTAAACAGAAGTGACATGGTATAGTCATTTTCAATACGGCTTTACTCAATCCCAATGAGTAAAGAGATAGGTAGCGGAGAAAAATCATAGCAGTGCCACTCGTATCATAGACATGCGTACGATAGAACATCAAATGTGAGGAGAGACTATTCTATTATTTATGCATAAGGCGCGACGAGTGGCACCCAAAAAGGGCGTACGAGCGCAGGGATTGATCCTTTCGTCAGCAAAATTGGCACAGCATCTGTGGCACCAGAGAACCCAGTCACAACTACTTCCCCCGAAGAGTTGTCACAAAAATACGGGTCTTGCAAAAAAGTGCATCATAGTTCTTCAATAGAAGAAGAGCCAGCTACACATTACACAAGCGGTGTAAGCAAAGTGTAACGCATGACTATTGAAGTTGTCAAGAAGAAATAGTCTTATCATAGTACTAACGGCTTACGAAGTGGCGATAGGTGCGAATAGTGCTTTCAAATCACATGGGCAGGTGACTGTAGACATCCAGGTATGAAGCGACTCTGGCGACCATGAGGGAACAATAAAAAGGGAGGCACCCACGCGGGGTGCCTCCTAGAGAGCGAGGAAGAGAGGGGTCGGGGTGTTATGAGCCCGACTGCAACTCGCCCAGGGTGACGTTGACCGTCAGTTGCTGGTTGCCACGGTAGATTTTGACCGCGACCGTCTGACCAGGGCTGTAGTTAATCAGGGCACCGACCAGGCTGTTGTTGTCGGAGACCAGTGTATTCCCGATCTGTACGATTACGTCGCCGACCTGTAGACCGGCCTTCTCGGCGGAACCGCCGCTGACAAGGTTGGCGATCAGGACGCCGTGGTCGACTGAGAGGTTATCCTGCGCCTTCAGATTCGGATCGACGCTGGCACCGCTGATGCCGATGGCGGCGCGGCCAGTGTGCGTGACCTTGCCGTTCTGAATGATCTGCGGCACAACCAGGTTGACGCGGTTCGACGGAATGGCGAAGCCGACGCCAGAGGCTGGCGTGTTGAACTCTGGATCAACCGCCGTCAAGGTTGGAATGCCTATCAGGTTGCCCTGCATATCGACGAGCGCGCCACCACTGTTCCCAGGATTGATCGGCGCGTCGGTCTGAATGGCGTCCGGCAGGTTCGCGCCGCCCTGGCCCTCGGAGACCGTGCGGTTGAGCGCGCTCACGATACCATTGGTCACGGTCTGCGTGATGCCCAGGGGATTACCGATGGCCAGCACATCCTGTCCGACCTTCAACTGCGACGAGTCGCCAAGCTTCGCGACAGGCATATTGGCGGGCGGATTGATCTTGACCACCGCCAGGTCATCAGCGGGATCGACGCCGGTCAGCTGGCCCGTCAGCCTGGCACCGTCGGACATCACAACCTGGATGCTCTGCGCGCCTGAGACTACGTGATTGTTGGTCACAATATAGCCGCGCTTATCGATAATGACGCCGGACCCTATAGCGCCGCCCTGCGCGGTGGAGACGTTGATCTGCACAACCGTAGGACGCACATTTGCAATGACGGCCTCGCGCACCGCCTCGATGTTATTTCCAGTAAGTGTTGGTATAGGCTGCTGCGCATTCGAGCCCGTCTGGAGCTGGCTGTTGGCGGGTTTATTGACCACCGCCGTTGAACTATTGTGACCAAATTCCCAACCTGCGAACAGACCGGTCCCAAAGACCAGCGCAAGCAGAAGAGTAAGTGCTATAATAGCTCCCGTACGCAGTCCTCTGGAAGGAGGCCGATTGTACGAAGGTGGGGGTGATGCCTGATACGGTGAGCGCATATCGCTCGGAGGAGTCGATTGACTTCCCGTCGCATATGGTACACTATCAACAGATGAAGCAGGGCGAGGGATCGGCTGATACGGCACGGTCGACTCATTATTTACATCTGAAGAAAACATCGCTGTTGACCTCCTTATTCTCTAATCTCAACGTATTTTTTGTGATAAAGCTATATTTTGTTCTTGCTTATACTATAGCGCAGAAGTTTCAGAAATCTTTGAGATATTTGTAAAAAGTTTGTATAGTTCTGCAAAACCAGGGATGCCGGGATAGCATGATATAATAAGGCATCCCGCTATGAGGAGGAGATACTTAGACGTGGATCTGGATGAGGACACAAAGCCCACTTTGCAAAATAAGAAAAAGATGAAGCAGAAGAAAACTACTGAAGAGCTTCAGCAGATGCGCCAATATGCACACGAGCAGTTGAAGACGCGCCACTGGTCGCAGGCCGGGGAGATATTCCTGGAGATCCTGGACCACGATGCAAATGATGAGGACGCGCTGCTCGGCGTCGCTGGCACGCTCGACGCCATTGGCCGCTACGAATCGCTCTATTCCACCGCGCAGACGGTCCTTGACTACAATCCTGGCTCAGCCAGCGCGCTCGCGTACAAGGCACGCGCCCTGCAAAAGCTGGAGCGTCTCTCGGAGGCCACTATCGCTAACGACCAGGCGCTTCTGCTCGATACCAATCTGCCACTGGCCTGGATTAACCGCAGCGGCTTGCAGCTTCTGCAACAGAAATTTCCAGAGGCGCTGCGCAGCGCGCTACGAGCAACCGAACTGGCTCCCAATGATGCACGCGCCTGGGCCAATAAGGGCGTCGCGCTCGTCAATTTCAATCACCTTCTAGAGGCGCTGGCCGCGTTCGAGCGCAGCCTGACCATCGATCCTGAGAATATCTTCTCGTTGCAGATGAAGAGCGATATCCTGTGCAAACTGGGACGCATGCGCGAGGCTATTCCGGTCATCCGCCAGGCGCTGCTGCTTCATCCCGAGAACAGTGCCGTGATGACGCAGGGCATTCAGGCTCTGCGCGCATTGGAACAATATAGCGAGCTACAAGAACTGGCCAGGGAACTGATTAAGTTGACGCCCGATAGCCTCTTCGCCTGGGAGAACTGCATGCGCGGTCTGCGCGGCATGGGCCAGTACGAGGAGGCGCTACCGGCGCTCGATCGCGTTCTAGAGCTGGACCCCGCCAATGTGCGCTTCTGGACGCTCAAGGCCGATACCCTCTACAGGCTGGAGCGCTACCGGGAGGCCGCGAAGGTCGCCGAACGCGCCGTTCGCCTGCACACGGATTATCCGCCAGCGCGCAGAATACGCGAGAAGGCGGTACGCGCAATGTATCAGAAGAAGGACAAAAAGAAACCTTCTCAGTAGGGATGGACCTTGCGTCCCTCCGGCTCGGTGAACGCAATCTCGTCCCAGAGGGAATCATTATGGAGCCGGAGGGACGCAAGGCCCATCCCTACTACAGGAGCCTATCCAGCGCGGGCAACAAGATATCGTCCCTGTGCGCCAATACGACCTGACGCAGGCGCTCAGGGACGACCACGCGAATACGGCGCTGATGCAGTTCGTAGCGGGCCAGGTCGTCCGACTGCAGGCCCGTCACCTCTACCCAGTTCATCAGCGGCTCCATCCCTATTGGCGGGTGATCGAAGGAGATCCACACATCCATCTCCCACTTCTCCGGGCGCGGAATATCGAAGAGCACCTCGTAGTCGGCAATCTCGGTTTCCAGTGCAGCCGCCAGTTCAACCGTCAGTTGCTGCTCCACGCGCCGCCGCCGCTCGGAATCCCAGAAGAGCGCGTCCAACCGTCTGAAGAGCGAGCCAGCAAGACGACTGATCTCAAGCACCGTTTTGTAAGGGCGACGCAGAGCCAGCGCATCAGCCAGGAAGCGCGCACTGACCGGCATCGGCGCGCTTTTCAACAGAACCAGCAGGGAGGCGTCATCAAGTCCGACAAGCTGCTGGGCCTGCAGCGCTCCCTCCGACAGGGCATCGTGGACCGCCCGCATAAGCATGACCTGCATAGAACGACTGGTATGGTGCCAGTAAATATTATCAAACATCTCCTGCCGCGCGTGTAGCAACGAATGCAGCGGACTGACTCCCTTGTGCGTGACAACGATCCGGCGCTGGCCATTGACGTTTCCGTGCATCCGTAACGAGCCGAGCAGGCGCGTTACATCGACGCCGCCATAGGGAACATTGCAGGCGCGGGCATCGCGTGGCAGATAATCGAGCTTATCGATATCGAGCGCGCCAGATAACAAGTGGCTGAGCAGCTCATCATCAGCGTGCGTCAGACCAGTTCTGGGCGGATCAATGAAATCGGCAACGCGTCCGGGCGAAAGATGGTACTCGCGCTCTAAAATCGTCGCGATCTCGCCGTTCTCGATGATCGAGCGGCCTACCTGTTCGTGTAGCACAATGGGATGCCCCAGCTCCTCGATGGTATGCGAAAAGGGGTAATGTCCTATATCGTGCAGCAGCGCGGCCACCACCAGCGTCTGCACGCTGCTGATCTCGATGCCATACAGCCCACCATCCGCCTCGCGCTGCAGGAGCGAACGCAATGCGCGCAGCGCGAGATAGTAGCAGCCCAGGCTGTGCTCGTAGCGCGTATGGGTCGCGCCGGGCCAGATGCGGTACACAAACCCGAGTTGCTTTACCTGCTGGAGGCGCAAAAACTCGGGAGTATTGATCAGCTTTTTTTCGCGTGGACCAAGAGGGATCAGATCATACAGGCTATCACGCACCGTACCCACCGGTCGCTCGTCCGGCAACAACGGGAGGCCAGCTGCATCCATCCATGACTGCCATAAGTTCGCTTGCACAACGGTCGCGGGAGATTGGGAAATTGCCACGGGCTGACGTTTTGCGCGCACACCTCTGGAACGCTCTTCTCGCATCTTCATAGGGCCATTGTAGCAGATGCGTAGGAAAATTGTCTACAGAACCTGTGCGCCGTGATTTTCACAACTCGCGCAACGTTATTAAATAGCGTATGTAGATAGCAAGAGGTATGATCTGACCGGTCATGATGGAGTCAAAAAGCTTTTATGGATATAACAAAATTGTGGAATAAGCCTGGATCGAGGCTTGAATTATACGCGCGCCTCATAATGGTGGTAAGCGTTCTAGCCGCCAGCGCGGGCATTATCTGGATATTTGTCAGCTTACGCCAGGATAAAGCGATCGCCGCCGATACGACGTTTGCTCAGATGACCAAGCGACCGTGGGGAGTTGCGCTCGACAACACCGGCCACATCTGGGTCGCCGAACCGGACTGTGATGTCGCGCCACTGTGCGCGCCCACCAACGGAACGGGCATCATCGCCGAATACGATGCCATCGCGGGCAATCTTAACAAGCTGGCGGAATTTACGCCGCCACATCCGCTCACCTTCAACCCTACCTTCCTGGCCTTCGACAAGCAGGGCAACGTCTGGTTTACCGATCCCACGCGTGGAGCAATCGGCAAACTTGAGCCCGAAACCAATACCTGGCGCGAGTTCTCCATCACCGAACGCTTCCCTGGAGCGGTCCCTTACGATCTCGTTATCGACAAGAACGGCACCCTCTGGTTTACCGACTATACGAATGGGGCCATCGGTCGCTTCGATACTGAACGAGGCATCGTGGTCAGTGAAACGCGTACGCCCTCGACGAGCGCGGCCCCCTATGGCATGACGCTGGCACCCGATGGCTCAGTCTGGTACGCGCTCAAAAATAAAAACGCGATCGGCAGTTTTAAGCCGCCGCTCAAAGGCGCGCCTGTCTTGCAGGAGCATACGGTGCCGACCAATCAACAGCACACCATCGTAGCGGACGCGGCGGGCGACCTCTGGTTTAGCACCGGCTCCGACGGGCGCGTGGGCGAGTATATTCCTACAACCGGAAAGGCGAAGATATACTGCGTCGCTGGCGGTGCTAAAAACGCGCACATCTCCGGCATTACCGTAGACAGCAACAACGAAAACGTGTGGTTCAACGACACTACAAACGCGCGCATCGGCGTACTCGATCTGTCTCAATATGCCAATGATTGCGCCACCGGTAGCACCAGTGGCATTGCGTACAGTCAGCTCGCAGTAAACGCGCAACCTGATGATGGCCTGACCGTCGACAATTCGGGCAATGTGTACTTCACCGATCTGGCGGGCAAGCAGCTCGGCGAGATTACCATCGCACCATCGAAGCCGAATCCCACCTCACTCTATCCGCCGGGTCCTGTGGCAAAAACATGGTACTTCCCCGATGGGCGCTTCGGCGCTGATTATCACGAATACCTGACGATCAGCAATCCCGATCCCACCAATCAGTGTACCTTCACAATCCAGTACATTCTGGATAAAGGGCAGGTGATCAGCAGACAGGGTAAGCTGTATGCCGCCAGCCAGATGATACAATCGATTAATGACGATCTCAAAGTGAACGCTTCGCAATCAGGCGGGACGGTCTCGGCCATTGTCAGCAACAACGATGACTCCGACTGTCCAGGCATCGTCGTCGAGCGCACCTCGTACTTCACGATAGGCGATAACAGTGGCAGCGCCGTCATGGGCGCGACGCGGCCCGCGACCAGCTTCTACTTCGCGGATGTCACCAGCGGATCGGGGACGAGATCGCTCTTCAGCATCCTCGATCCCGCTGGCATTCAATCGGCGAATGTGAACGTCGATTACTATGCTAATGGGAAAAGGGTCGGCACACAGTTTACGCGTGTGGCAGGTTGGGCGCATGGGACGATCACGTCCTCGGACATTCACCTGCCTCCGCACACGGCTGCCGTGGTCACGGCGAGTCAGCCCGTGGTGGTTGAGCATGTGACATACTATCGCAACACCTGGGCAGGGAGCATCGGCTTCATCAATGCCGCAACCTCGCTGATTGGCGCGGAGAACGTTGCGCACCACTGGCTCTTTACCGCTGGTTTCTCTGGCGAGAAGACACCCATCGGGCCGACGCAGGAGAATCTCGTCATCGCCAACCTTGATCCGACGGCCAACGCGCCCGCCCATGTGACGATCAATCTGGACTATGCCAATGGGAGCCGACACCCGTTTCAGCTGACTGTCGGGGCACATAGCCAGTTTCTCTGGAATGTCAATGCGCATGTCGGAGCAGCGGCTGGACAGGTCGGCGTGGAAGTTGTTTCGAGCAGGGCGGGCGTGGTTGTGCAGCGACAGCTCTTCTATCACTATACCCACATCGTCAATGACGATCCGGCACTCCACGTCACAGGCGTCACCGATACGCTGGGGCAGACGGACATCTACCATAGCCTCAGCTTCGCCGAAGGTGAGAATAATGCCAATTATCATGAATGGCTCAACCTGTACAATCCAACCGACAAGGTGGAGACGATCTATGTCACGCTGATTAACGGCGTTGGCAGCATCTATTCGAGGAGCTTCTCAATCGAGCCACACAGGCCACAGAATATCGATATCACCACCTATACGCAGAACGAACTGGGCGTACCGGGGAACGCCAACTCCTATCGTGTCTTCTTGACAGTGCAAACGCTGAACGGGCAACGCTTCGTGGCCGACCGCGCGCAATATTTCAATACGCTCGGCTCCAAATTTGCGCTACAAGGCGGCACAGTGGTCTCCGGCTACGGCGGACAATGAGAGGTAGGGAGAACGACAATCGCGCACCCTTCAGGTAATGTTCTATCAACCAATCGGGGTAGGGACCGCAATTGTTGCTTATATCCGCCGTTGACGAAGATTGTCAGAGTTCCTCTCACGTTTGATAGAGCAGTAGAGGTGCGGTTCACAAACTCAGCGCGCACCCACGCAAGCGGATCATTGACCAACACCCGTTTCAGGTGTAATCTATAAGCAGAGAGCTCGCCACTATTCCGGTGGCGGACCTTTCGTTTTTTGGAGCCGCACCTGTATTCTGTAAAGTGGATGATGACTCATATAAAGGAACCTTAATAGATATATGACAACACACTCCCCGTCTATCAAACTTCTGGCCATAGACATCGATGGAACCCTCCTCAATCCCCAGAAGCAGATCACGCCGCGTACACGCGCCGCAATTCAGGCTGCGCACGCGGCTGGTGTTGTGGTGGCACTGGCAACGGCGCGTCGGTATCGCAATACGGCACCTATCGCCGCCGAATTGGAGATAGCTATCCCGCTGGTTCTGTGTGATGGCGCGCTGATTATGCGCGATGGCGGCATACTGACCACCCAGGTACTGAAGGCAGAGGTGGCACAGGAGGCTGTAGAGCTTATGGTAGGACGCTCTATCCAGCCCGCGATACACCACATTATAAATGGCGTAGAGGAGACGTGGACCGGCCCGGAAGCATACGATAACGCGTGGGTAGCGACCTACTTCGCGACCTTTCCTGAGTCGTTACGTCGCCTGGACTACACGCATTGCTGTGCCGGGCAGCCCGATCCCTTGCGCGTAGTAGCATTTGCGCCCGAAGAGGTCATACATGCCCTGACGCCAGAGATTGCGGCGCTACCCTGCTCGTGGAACTTCACGCGGCGTGGTAGCTATGGCACGGCGGAACTGACAGTGATGAATCCGTCTTGCTCAAAGGCCAGTGGCGTGGCGCTCCTGGCACAAGCGTTCGGCATCGAGATGCGCGAGGTCATGGCGATCGGCGATAACAATAACGATCTGGAGATGCTCCAGGCCGCGGGCTGGAGCGTCGCGATGGGCCAGGCACCGGAGGCGATTCAGGTGGCAGCCAATGCTGTGACGACGAGCAACGCCGAGGATGGCGTGGCGCTCGCCATTGAATACTATGTGCTGGGCATGGACCTGCAGGCTGCCTCGAACTCTTTCAAGCGGTTCACCTGTCGCTGATTGGGCGAGGCCTGCCAACGCTTCTCTTCGACCAGCGTCAGGGCGTCGCGCGCGTGCATGCCCTGGTAGACCAGGACGGCACAGATGAGCAGGACGCTGCGCCCGACGCCGTGCTCACAGTGGATCAGCACGCGCCCGCCTTCTTTGATGCGCTCAGCGGTCCAGGTAGCACCCTGCTGCAACTGCTCTATGCTCAAAGGGTAGGTATCGGGTGTCGGTAGGTAGAGCAGGTCGATGTTCTCGCGTGCAAGCGCCTCCCGATCATCGCTATACTCCGAACGCGTATCCACTACGTGCGTTACGCCGCTGAGCGCCAGCGCCTTGATATCTTCGGAGCGGATACGCCCGCCAACCGCGAGATGGCTATTCACCCAGCTCATATTCAATTTATCGGGCAAAGGGATATGCAGGTCCTGCGCTACGCGCTCGCCCCAAGAATCCTCGGGAAAGAGGTGCGCGGCGACCCGCGTCCAGGAGCGGTAGAGTAGGCGAATCACACCACCGGAGACCCAGCGTGTGACTGAAAAATGTACGCGAGGTGGATTTATAACTCCAGGAGTAGGTTCAGCCTGCTGGGGCTCATTCTCTTCCTCGGTTGGAGGCGGCGTTACGTGTTCAGATGACATGCTTTAATAGATCCTTTTTATTTTCTATTCAGACTCTACACCGATGGGACCAGCGGTGGGACATCGCTCTCCTCGCCCCGTGCTACTCCATCGCGCTGTAGGACGCGCTGCAAAGAGGCGATCGCGCACTCTATCATACTATCGTCTGGCTCCCGCGTCGTCAACCCCTGCAATGCGAGGCCAGGAGCAAACAGCCAGCGCACGACGCGGTAGCGATAGTTTGCCGCGCCCAGGCGCATAAGCTCGTAGGCGATACCAGCGACAACGGGCACAAGCACAATGCGCGACACGATTTTTATGAGCAGCGGGGGTGAGCCGACGAGGGCAAAGACGAAGATGGAGACGACCATGACCAGCAGCAGGAAGCCCGTCCCGCAGCGCGTATGCACGCGTGAGGCGCGGCGCACATGCTCGACATCCAGCGGGTCGCCATGCTCCATCGCGTTGATAGTTTTGTGCTCGGCCCCATGATAGCCAAAGACGCGCTGAATATCGGGGACGCGGCCTATCAGATAGAGGTAGCCAACCAGCAGACCGAGCCGGATTAGTCCCTCTAGAACGAGACCGGGCCAGCTCATGTGCCCCGGCAAGAGGCTGCTAAGCAGCAACGGAGCGACGAAGAAGATGGCGACGGCAAAGCCCAATGAGAACAGGAGCGAAACAACCAGCATAGCTCCACCGACCTGCGGCGGCCTCTCTAGCGCGCCCTCCTGTTGATCCTCATTGTAAGGGTCTTGAGCAAAGGGCATCTGTGGCGAAAACGATGGTCCCGTTGGCGCGGCGGGATCAACGGCACCGCTGGCAATATTGGCCGAAAGGGTCATCATGCGCGTGCCGAGCACCAGCATCTCCCACAATAAGAGCATCCCACGCAGAAATGGTAGACGGAACAGCCTGTTTTGATAGAGAGCCGGGCTAAGCGCCTCTTCATAGAGAGCGATACTGTTATCTGGCCTTCTAACCGCAACCGCCGCCGAGCTGCGTCCGCGCATCATCACGCCTTCCATTACCGCCTGCCCACCATAATAAAATTTTGCCATTGCCTATACCTTTCGCCCGCGTGCAAATGCTTGCATATAATAAAAACTATGGAACTTTGATGTTTATGTCCTGCTGCAAGTGTCTATCCATACGAATATATTGCTCATTATACACTACTGTCGCAGTGGAGTTAAACCGTCGGTATTAGTTGCGTGGTCATTTTCTTATCTGGCATAGCGCGGTAAATGATGAGAGGAAAATCGGTATCATAAAGATTGGATCAGCGTGATTGTTTTGCAAAAGAATTTTCTAACCAACCGACCGGTAATGTAGGGGCGCGGTTCACAAGCCCGTTGCGCTCCCATCCATGACGTGCATTGGCCTGTGGAGCGTGATGGATATTGA